>NZ_JAQGLC010000244.1 GCF_028293085.1 Sphingomonas bacterium | reverse complement strand
GGACGATCCAGTCGATGAACACCCGCACGCGCGGCGATAGCTGGCGGTTGCGCGGGTAGAGGATCGAGACTGGGCCGGGCGGGACGGGATAGTCCGCCAACACCTGCTCCAGCCGTCCCTCGGCCAGGTCGCGCTCGACATGGAAGTGCGGCAGCTGCGCCAGCCCCAGGCCGAGCCGCACGCCGTCCAGGAAGCTCTCGGTGCCCGTCACCGAAAAGGGTGCGGGCACGTCGATCCGGATCGTGCCGCCATCGCGCAGGAACTCGAACGGGGCGATGGCGCCGGTCGTGATCGATCGCAGCCCCACCGTGCGGTGCCCTGCCAGCGCCGCCGGCGTCACCGGCCGCCCGAAGCGCCCGAGATAAGCGGGCGCCGCGCAGGTGATCCGCCGCAGCGTCGTCACGGTGCGCGCGACCAGATCGCTGTCGGGCAGCGCGCCGTACCGCAGGACGCAGTCCACACCCTCGCGCACCACATCGACCCAGCGGTCGCTCTCGCTCATCGCGATCTCGATCCCGGGATAGCGTTCGAGAAATTGCGGCAAGCCGGGCATGACGAAGTGCCGCGCCAGCGTCCCCTGCACCTCGATCCGCAGCAGGCCCTTCGGCACCGCGCCGCTGAACGCGCCTTCGGCATCCTCGACATCGTCCAGGATCGCGAGGCAGCGCCGGTAATAGGCTTCGCCGTCCAGCGTCGGCCGCACGATACGCGTAGTGCGCTGGAGCAGCCGCACGCCCAGCCGGTCCTCCATTTGCCGGATCACCTGAGTCGTGGTCGATCGCGGCACGTCCAGATCATGCGCCGCCTGGGTGAAGCTCCGCCGCTCGACCACCCGGGTGAACAGCCGCATCGCGTCGAGCCGATCCATGCCTATTATTCCATAATCGCGAACAGTCTTGCCGTATCTAGCCAGATTATCTTCGCGCTTCCAGCGCGCATCTAGGGGTCAGCCGCTCAAGACGGGCGGCGCGACACATTGGAGGTCATCATGAACGGAGATACGAACAAGGTAGCGATCGTCACCGGCGCCTCGCGCGGTATCGGCGCGGCGATCGCCGAGCGGCTGGCGGCCGACGGCTTCACCGTCGTCGTCAACTATGCCGGCAACGTGGCCGAGGCCGAGGCACTGGTCGCCCGGATCGAGGCCAAGGGCGGCCGCGCCATCCCGGCTCAGGCCGACGTCAGCGACGCAGCGGCGGTCGCCCGCATGTTCGATGCGGCGCAGGCGGCATTCGGCGGGGTCGACGTCCTGGTCAACAATGCCGGCATCATGAAGCTGGCGAGCATCGCCGACAGCGACGATGCGCTGGTCGACAGCCAGATCGCGATCAACCTGAAGGGCAGCTTCAACACCTTGCGCGAAGCGGCCAAGCGGCTGCGCGAGGGCGGCCGGATCGTCAACCTCTCGTCCAGCGTGGTCGGCCTCTACCAGCCGGGTTACGCCGTCTATGCCGCCACCAAGGCGGGCGTCGAGGCCATGACTCATGTCATGGCGAAGGAACTGCGCGGCCGGAACATCACGGTCAACGCGGTCGCCCCCGGGCCGACGGCCACCGCCTTGTTCCTTGACGGCAAGCCCCGGTCGGTGATCGACACGCTGACGAAGCTCGCCCCGCTCGAGCGGCTCGGCCAGCCGGAAGACATCGCCGCCGCGGTCGCCTTCCTCGCCGGGCCCGACGGCGCCTGGATCAACGGCCAGATCCTCCGCGCCAATGGCGGGATCATCTGAGCCATCTTTTCCCTCACCCCACCAATTCGTCCGCCGTGACGCGGACCAGCTCTCGAAAGGAATCCCCATGTCCAGGATCATCCTCATCACCGGCGCTTCCAGCGGTTTCGGCCGGATCACGGCAGAGGCGCTCGCCCGCGCCGGCCACAGCGTCTATGCCTCGATGCGCGACGTCGCCGGCCGCAACGCGAAGAGCGCCGCCGAAATGGCCGATCTGTCGGCCAAGGAAGGCATCGACCTCCGCGCGATCGAGCTCGACGTGCAATCTGAACCCTCGACCGATGCCGCCGTCGCCAGGATCATCGCGGAGGCAGGCCGGATCGACGTGGTCGTCCACAATGCCGGGCACATGATGTTCGGCCCGGCCGAATCCTTCACGCCGGATCAGTTCGCCCAGCAATATGACGTGAACGTGCTCGGCACGCAGCGGGTCAACCGCGCCGCTTTGCCGCACATGCGCGCGGCGAAGCAGGGCCTGCTCGTCTGGGTGTCGAGCAGCAGCTCGGCCGGCGGCACGCCGCCCTATTTGTCGCCCTATTTCGCGGCCAAGGCGGCGATGGATGCGCTGGCGGTGCAATATGCCCGCGAGCTCAGCCGCTGGGGCATCGAGACCTCGATCATCGTGCCCGGCGCCTTCACCAGGGGCACCAACCATTTCGCCCATTCCGGCCGCCCCGCCGACGAGGCTCGTCTCGCCGACTATGAAGCGGGTCCGTACCAGGGCTTTGGCGAGCAGGTGCAAAAGGCCTTTGCCGAGATCGTGCCGGAAGACGCCGATGTCGCCGGCGTGGCGGATGCGATCGTGGAGATCGTCGACATGCCCTTCGGCGAGCGCCCCTTCCGGGTCCATTACGATCCGACCCAGGACGGCGCCGATGTCGGCTTTACCGTACTCGACCGGCTGCGCGCCGAGATGCTGCACCGGGTGGGCCTGTCGGACCTGCTCAAGCCGGCGAAGCTGGTCTGAGCCCACCGCCACGAAGAAGGGCTAGCCTCGCCGCGGGCCCTTTTTGTGCGTCTGTCTGGGGTCGTTTCGGCAATCCACATTCGGCGCCCCGGACGTGTCGGTGCTCATACCGTTCAGCCAAAGACCGGTGTGTCCCCGCGAAGGAGTATCGGGTTGAACCTGCCCCGCAGGTTCAAGGACCGTCCGGGGGACGATCCGACCCGATACTGACCCAGTCTGTGCTCCCGCCTTCGCGGGAGCACATGGACGCGAGCTATGCCGTTCGGGAAAATGGGGTCAGCGAAGGCCAGAGTTCTTTCTCGCATTCCATCGACATCACCCGGCATCGCCGTCATCGGCATTCCTGCCGGTCAGCGCCAGCCGCAGACGCTGCACCTGATCGTTCAGGGCGATCATCTGCGGTACGGAGAGCTTCGAATTTTCGAGCAGCGCATCCGTAAGGCAGGGGGTGCGGGTGCGCAGCCCCCGCCCCTTGGCGGTGAGGAACACCTGCACCTGCCGTTCGTCCTGCGGATTGCGCTGGCGCGATACGAAACCGGCCGCTTCCAGCCGCTTCATCAGCGGTGTGATCGTGCTCGGCTCGAGCGCGAGCCGGTCGGCGATCGCGGTGATCGTCTGGCCATCGCCCTCCCACAAGGTGCTCAGCACCAGATATTGCGGATAGGTCACCCCCAACGAATCGAGCATCGGTTTGTACAGCCGGTTGATCGCGATCGTGGTCGAATAGAGCGAAAAGCACAGCTGCGCGTCGAGCGGCAGGGGCTCGCTGGTCGTGTCTGGGGTCGTGTCGGGCACCAAAAACCTCGCTTTCATTGCAATCCCTTATCGCAAAAATACATATCGCGATAAATTAATGCTGGACAAGGGGCGAAATGATCATCTACCTAATGATTATCGCGATAAGAATTATCGCGGCAACCAAGAAGGGAACTCTGCCATGACCAAGTCCGCAACGCTCCTCGCCGCCGCTGCCGCCCTCGCTCTGGGCACCGCTCCCGCCAACGCAGCCGCCAAAGATGGCGACCCGGTCAAGTCGATCCTGCTCGTCCATGGCGGCTTCGTCGACGGATCGGGCTGGCAGGACGTGTATCAGATCCTCAAAAAGGACGGTTACGAAGTCACCATCGTCCAGAACCCGACCCGGTCGCTCGCCGACGACGTGGCGGTGACGAAGCGCGCGATCGCCGCTGCTCCGGGCAAGGTGATCCTGGTCGGCCACAGCTATGGCGGCGTGGTGGTGTCCGAGGCGGGCACCGACGCCAAGGTTGCCGGCCTTGTCTATATCGCCGCCTTCGCGCCGGATAAGGGCGAATCCGTCGCCTCGCTGATCGCCCATCCCGCGCCGGGCGCGCCGGTGCCACCGATCCTGCCGCCGCAGGACGGCTATCTGTTCCTCGACAGCGCGAAATTCGCCGCCGCCTTCGCCGCGGATGTCCGTCCCGATGTCGCCGGGTTCATGGCGGATTCGCAGGTGCCCTGGGGCGTCGAGGCGCTGTCGGGTGCCGTGACCAGCCCGGCATGGCGCGCGAAGCCCAGCTGGTATCTCGTCGCCGGCCAGGACAGGATGATCCCGCCCGCGGCGCAGCGGCAGATGGCGGCGCGCGCCGGCGCCACGGTCGAAGAGGCGGCCGGCAGCCATGCCATCTATGTCTCGAAGCCGGCAGTCGTCGCCGCGCTCATCGAAAAGGCCGCGCACGCCGCCGGCGAATAATCCCCAACCACCCCGCACCGCGCCGGCGCCGGCGCCGGGCCTCCTTCGAGGTCCGGCGCTTTCGCAAACAGGCAAATGAAGGGGATAAAGGGGTCAGAGTCATTTATGAGAAATGGGGGGGCGTCGAATCCTGGGCGATTTTCGCCAGGTTGGAACGGGCCTATCGGTCAGTCGCGATGGGCACTTCCCAGGCGGCGGGCGGTTCGGGGAAATGCCCCCAATGCCGCCAGTTGACGTCGCTTCCGCTCGTCGGACGCGATACCAGGCCCCATTCCGGCGGGTCGGGCCATCCGAACCAGAGATTCTGGATCAACAGCAGGTCTTCGCCATCGACCGAGGCGAAGAATGCGACATCGGCCGAGAGGAACCAGTCCTTGTCATGGCCGAAGAGTCCCTCGGTCGGAAAGCTTCGCCACGGGATCGGCTGCCAGGCAACCGGCTTGATCGCGCGCTCGTGGAAACCGCGCTCCTGTTCATCCGCCGCCTTGCGGCCCATGGGCCAGGGTGCCGGCTCCCACTCGGGCGAAATCGCGTCGCGGCGATAGAGGCTCATCATGCGATCCCCGGTAAAGAAAAGGGGCGAGGTGAAAAAGGGGTCAGAGTCATTTTCTCGCGCCAATCGGTGCCGGCCCGGATGGGCTGGTCCCGCCCGGCACTATCGCCAGGGCTACCAGGGCCGCTCTTTTTTCGGATCCCTGATGTCGAGGATGGTGATGAAATACTCCTCGCCGCTGGGATGAACCGAGGATTTCTGTCGCCCCACAACCCCCACATAGGTCGCTGAGATTCCGTCACGGTATCCCAGCCCGCCATAGAGGAGCGGGTTTACCCGCCTTGCGAAGCGCTCGTCATAGATTCCCTTTCCCAACAGGCCGCCTTTGCAACCCGCATCGACAAACACCGCGGCATGCTGGTCGACGGACAGGGTTGCGCGAAATGCGATCGTCTTCCCGTCGAATTTCCCGGGATCGGCGACAATCGCGCAGAAGCCCGCCTTCTGCGCTTCCGGGAAGACAGGAGTCGCGCAGCCTGTCGGAAAGACCATCGCCAGCACGATCGTCAGCCCGAGAAGGCGCCACCTTGGCCCGAATCGTGCCGTGCTGCGCCGACCCCCCCTCACGGATTGTTGAGCGGCCAATGCGAATGGCGGGCTTTGTCGCCAAGCCCGATCAGCTCCTCGTTCGGGTCATGGGTATGAACGAGGTTCAGGCCATCACGCGTGGCGAGCGGCTCCTGCCAGGTCGGCTCGCGTCGTTGTGGGGCGCTTTCCTCATAGGCCCCGTCGCGGACGCGTTTCATCCGTCGCCACAGCAGCGGCATCGCGACGAACGGGAACAGGACGGTCCCGATCAGGACGGTCAAACTGACAAACCCACCCATGGCTTTTCCCCCCGAAAGCGGCCCGACGCCGGACCTCCTCTTGTGCCCCTGATCGTCAGATCAGCGCCGCCTTGTACAGATCGGTCAACGCCGCCCATGCCCGCTCGGCCTCGGGCCGGTCATAGGCCGAGCTGTCGGGCACGCACCACCCGTGATTGCCACCATAGACCTCGACCGTCGCGATCCTGTGCGCCTTGTCGAACGTCTCTTTCAGCACGGTCTTGGCGGTCGGGTCGCGGGCGTCGTCGCCCTTGGCGATCGCCACCAGATAGCGGGCCCGGCTCTTCTCGATCAGCAGATGCGGGCTGTTGGGCGTGGGGGTGACCAGCCCGGCGCCGTGGAAGGATCCGACCGCGCCCACCCGTTTCGGCATCGCCGCCGCGGTGCGGAACGCCAGCGGCCCGCCCATGCAATAGCCCTGTACCCCCAGCTTCGCCTTCGAGGTTTCGGGCAGGGCATCGAGATAGGCGATGAACGCCATGCCGTCATTGGTGACGCCCTCATCGGTCATCAGAGCGCGCATCGCCGATTTGCGGTCGCGCTCGGCCGGGTCCTGCCCGGTGCCGCGCGGCGCCACCGCGGCGGCGTCGCCCGATCGGTAAAAGGGATTCACCACCAGCGCGACATAGCCCATGCCCGCCAGCCGCCGGCCGATATCGGCGGTCGCCGGGCGCAGGCCGTTGATGTCGGGCCATACCAGCACGCCCGGCGCCGAGCGCTGCTGCGGCAGGAACAGGCTGGCGTCCGCCTTGCCGTCCGGGGTCTTGATCAGCACCGTGCGTTCGGTCACGCCGGTCTGGCCCCAGGCGACCCCCGGAATAGCACTCACTGCCGCCGCGGCCGCGCCTGCCGTGCCGAGCGCGACGAACTGCCGGCGGTTGAACTCTGTGTACGGAACCAGGCCTTTGTGGCTGTCGTCGCACATGGTGCATCCCTCCTGGATTTGCCGATTCTCCGGTAGGTTCTCCGGCAAAAGACGGCGGAGGAAAAGGCGATTCTGGGGAGGGGGGACAGGATCGCCGATCGGGGCAATTCTAGCCGGTTCGCACGATCCGGCGAAAGAACAGCGGCACCCGGACGAGCGTGATCAGGACATTCATGCCGTAAAGCCACGCAAAGCCGCCCAGGCCGACGGCAAGACCCATGGCCGGCCTTTCCTCGGACAGGGAGACCAGGGCGAACAGCGCCGCTCCGCACAGGCAGAAGACCAGGGCGTGTAGGCTTCGCATATCGTAGAAGAAGACGGGGCGATCCGCGTTGTCGGATACCCACATCGTGCCATGATCGTAGAGGGCAAGGGTAAGCCAGTTCGCCCCGAACAGATTGCTCCACAGCGGATCGTTGAACTCGATGGCGCTCCCGGACCGGCGGACGGTCCGCTTGTCCTGGCGTTCCATCGCTTCCTCGATGCGATCCAGGACGGCCTTTGTCGACATGCCCGGCCTGAGCGAGAACGATCCCCGTAAATGCCAGATCCAGTCGAACATCATGCCCCCCGATCGCGCTAGGTTATGGCGATGGGCGGCCGTCGGCAATGCGCATCACTCGCTGATCCGGGCAGCTTGAAATCGCCAACCGCTTGGCATCGCGGCGGGAACGTCCCACAATGCCGGAAAACCGGGAGAGGCCCATGAAGAATATCCTGCCGTTCGCCGCGCTCGCGCTGGTCGCGTCTCCCGCGCTCGCGAAGACCGTCACAGTCGCGGCCGGCCCCGGCGCGCAGGAGCGGCTCCAGGGCGCGCTGATCGAGGCGCAGCCGGGCGACACTATCGCGATCGGCGCGGGCCGCTTCGATCTCACCGACGGGCTCTCGCTCGATGTCGACAAGGTCACGCTGCGCGGCGCCGGGCCGGACAAGACGATCCTCAGCTTCAAGGGCCAGCTCGGCTCGGGCGAGGGGCTGCTCGTAACCTCGGACGATGTCGTGCTGCGCGACTTCGCGGTCGAGGACACCAAGGGCGACGGGATCAAATCCAAGGGCGCGAACCGCATCGTCTATCGCGGCATCCGCGTCGAATGGACCGGCGGGCCGAAGGAGACCAACGGCGCGTACGGCGTCTATCCGGTCGAGAGCCGCGACGTGCTGATCGACGGCGTCGTGGTGAAGGGGGCGTCGGACGCGGGCATCTATGTCGGCCAGTCGGAGAACATCATCGTCCGCAACTCGACCGCCTATGGCAACGTCGCCGGCATCGAGATCGAGAACAGCCGCCACGCCGACGTCACCCGCAACATCGCCACGCACAATACCGGCGGCATCCTGGTGTTCGACCTGCCCAATCTGCCGAAGATGGGCGGCGGCGACGTGCGCGTCTTCGCCAACCGGATCGTCGACAACGACACCCCCAATTTCGCGCCCAAGGGCAATATCGTGGCGAGCGTGCGCAAGGGCACCGGCGTGCTGGTGATGGCGAACGAGAATGTCCACGTCCTCGACAACGAGATGTCCGGCAACGCCACCGCCAATGTGATGATCGTCAGCTACCGCAACGCTTTCACCGACCCGAAATACAATCCCTATCCGCGTCGGATCGAGGTCGCTGGCAACAAGCAAGGCCGGGCCGGTTTCGATCCCGATCTGCCCGGTGCCGATCAGCTCAAGGCGGCGTTCGGCGGCTCGATCCCGCCGGTGCTGTGGGACGGCGCGGGCGGCCCCGAGCTCGGCCTGCTGGTGACGGACAAGGTGCCGGTGCTCGGCATGGGCCTCGCCCAGGGCGCGCCGATGGAGACGGCCAGGCCCGGGCTGGTGGATCTTTCGAAGGGCGCGGCGATCGCCCGCCCCGCGGCGGTGGTGCTGCCGGCGAGCATGGAGGCGGCGGCCAGGTGATGCTGCGCCGGGTCGCGATGCTGGTCTCCGCCCTTGCCGCGCTCGTCATCATGGGCGCGGCGGCGGATGGGGGGCGCGGCGTGAACGACGCGGCGATCATGGCCGAGGGCTATCCCGCGACGCTCTCCGAATTCCGCCTCTTCGCCGACACCGCCAGGCGCACCCCCGCGCCGCGCGTCACCGCCTATACCCTCAACACCCCGCTCTTCTCCGACTATGCCGAAAAGCAGCGTTACCTCTACGTCCCCGCCGGCAAGACCGCGGCCTATGATCCGGAAAAAATCCTCGACCTTCCCGTGGGCTCCGCCCTCGTAAAGACTTTCGGCTACCAGCAGGGCGGCGCATTCAAGCCGCTGGAGACCCGGCTCCTGCTCCACCGCGCGAGCGGGTGGGTCGCCATCCCCTATGTCTGGAACGCCACGGGCACCGATGCGGTGCTGAAGCGTGCCGGCACGCGCATCCCGGTCACCTTTACAGATTCGTCGGGCCGCAGCCGCTCGATCAGCTACGCCGTGCCCAACCAGAACCAGTGCAAGGATTGCCATGGGCTGGCGGGTGCGATCACGCCGATCGGGCCCAAGGCGCGCAACCTCAATGACGGCGCGCAGCTCCAGGCGCTCGTCGCCGCCGGCCTGCTCGACCGCGCCCCCGCCGATGCGCCGCGGCTCGCGCGCTGGGACGACGAGGCCGCGCCGCTCGCCGACCGCGCCACCGCCTATCTCGAGACCAATTGCGCGCATTGTCACAACCGTGACGGCGCGGCGAGCAACTCGGGGCTGTTCTTCGGCTGGAAGGAGCCGGACCCCAACACGCGCGGAATCCTCAAGCGACCCGTCGCGGCGGGGCGCGGCAGCGGCAATGAC
Organism: Sphingomonas bacterium; assembly: GCF_028293085.1. Lineage (GTDB taxonomy): Bacteria > Pseudomonadota > Alphaproteobacteria > Sphingomonadales > Sphingomonadaceae > Sphingomonas. Next base: position 6,087 of record NZ_JAQGLC010000244.1, on the reverse strand, counting down.
GATTTCGACATCGATCCAGGCCATCCCGAAAAGTCCATCCTGCTCTACCGCCTCGCCTCGACCGATCCCGGCATCGCCATGCCCGAGCTCGGCCGCGCCACCGCGCATGACGAGGGGATCGCGCTGCTCACCCGCTGGATCGCCGGGATGGAGCCGGACGGGCCCGCGCCGCGTTGACGATGACGCCCGCGAAAGCGCGCGGGCGGGAGAGAGTGCCATGGTCCTGAACGTCAAGGCGGCGTGGCAGCGGCTGCGCGCCGAAGCGGCGGAGTGCACGCGCTGCGACCTGTACCGCGAGGCGACGCAGACGGTGTTCGGCGAGGGCCCGGTCGATGCGGCGCTGCTGTTCGTCGGCGAGCAGCCCGGCGACCAGGAGGATCTCGCCGGCCGGCCCTTTGTCGGTCCGGCAGGGAAGGTGTTCGACCGGGCGATCGCGGCGGCCGGAATCGACCGCGCCGAGGTCTATGTCACCAACGCGGTCAAGCACTTCAAGTTCGAACGGCGCGGCAAAAGGCGCATCCATCAGAAGCCCGATGCCGGCGAGATCAAGGCCTGCCGCTGGTGGCTCGGGCAGGAACTGGAGCTGGTGAAGCCGCGGGTTACGGTGGCGCTCGGCGCGACCGCGGCGCGCGCGCTGTTCGGCAAGGTGATGGCGATCGGCAAGGAACGCGGCCGCCCGCACATCTTGCCCGGCGACGGCGAGGCATGGATCACGATCCATCCGAGCTATCTGCTCCGGCTGGACGACCGCGCAGCGGCGGACGCCGAGTTCGACCATTTCGTGGAGGATTTGAAAGCGGTGAAGGCGCGGCTTTGACGCGGCGCCCGCGATTCAACCGGTCTGGATTTCCGCCGCGACCGCTGCAGGCGTGCGGAGAGCCGGGAAAAGGAGGAAGGTGGGGAGCTTCTGTTGCTCGGTGCTCCCCGTACCGCCGGTGTCCGCTTCTGTTGCCCGGTGCGGCCCGAACCGCGCTTTCGTCCTTAGTAAACTAGACCGTTAGGTCCGGTTTACGCGGCAATCGCGAGTGCTTCGTTGTCGTTAGCACTTGTGGTTTTGAGCCTTTTACAGGTTACTCAGCCCGGGCAAAAACGGCGCTTTTCAATACACGTCGATCCTGGTTCGACCCCGTCATGACCGGTCCCGAAGGGCCGGTTGTGGTGGAGTCGCCGGGTACTGCCCCCGGGTCCGCTGCATCTATTGTACGCCGCACTTTATCACCATAGCCGACGGCGAACCGGCGGCAGGACCAATATAGGCACTGCGAACATAATGAAAAGCCCGCCTTTCACTCGCCACAATATGGGCCCATATCGGTGATGTTATGTTGACACAGCGTTCCCGGTACGCGCTCCGCGCGATGATGTTCCTGGCAGAAGCACCCGCTGGTGGCCCGCCGATCCCGATGAACCGGATCGCGGCCGAAGCGAATGTGCCGCGCAAGTTCCTCGAGCTGATCCTCGCCGATCTTCGCGAAGCCGGTTTCCTCCACAGCCATCGCGGCAAGATGGGCGGTTACTGCCTGTCGCGCCCGACCCATTTGATCTCGCTCGGCGAAATCATCCGGGTGATCGAGGGCCCCCTGGCGCTCGTGCCCTGCGTCAGCCGCACCGCCTATCGCTCGTGCCGCGATTGCAAGGACGAGGCGACCTGCGCGATCCGCCATGCGATGATGCGCGTGCGCGACGAGACCGCACGGATCCTCGACGGCACCAGCCTGGCCGATGCCTGCGCCGAGGATCTCGCGGCGGCCTGATCAGGCGGCCCGCTTCTTCAATTCGTCCCGGATCTCGCGCAGCAGCGCCACCTCGGCCGGCTCGGCCGCGGGCTCGGCGGGTATTTCGTCGGGCCTGGGCATCAGCCTGGTCGCGGCGCGCACGATCAGGAAGATGATGAAGGCCAGGATCACGAAATTGACCGCCTGGGTGATGAACGCGCCGTATCCGAACACCGGCACCCCGGCCTTTTTCAGCGCTGCATAGTCGGTCGATCCGGCCAGCGCCGCCGGCACCTTGCCGAGCACGACGAAGTAGCTGGAGAAATCGAGCCCGCCGAAGACCCTGCCGATCACCGGCATCAGCACATCGTCGGTCAGCGAGCTCACGATCTTGCCGAAGGCCGCGCCGATGATCACCGCGACCGCCAGGTCGAGCACGTTGCCGCGCGCGATGAATGTCTTGAACTCCTTGAACATGCGCGCCCTCCATCCGATTTCGCTTCCGCACGGCAACGCTACTCGCGTATCATGGCCGCGCAAGGGTTGGAGGGATCGTTCATGAAATACCGTGCCGTCTTCGCGCTGACATCCGCCGTCGCGCTCTCCGCCTGCGGAATCAACAGCGTCCCCACCGCGGAGGAGAATGCCAAGGCGCGCTGGGCCGACGTCCAGAACAACTATCAGCGCCGCGCCGATCTCATCCCCAATCTCGTCGCCACGGTCCGGGCCGCCGGCGCGCAGGAAAAGGACATCCTCGTCCAGGTGACGCAGGCGCGCGCCGCCGCCAACACGATCCGTGTCTCGGCGGACGATCTCGGCGATCCGGCCAAGCTCGCCCAGTTCGATCGCGCGCAGAGCACGCTCGGCCTGTCGCTGCAGCGGCTGCAAGAGGCCTATCCCGAGCTCAAGTCGCAGGCCAATTACACCACGCTGATGAGCCAGCTCGAAGGCACCGAGAACCGCATCGTGATCGCGCGGAAAGACTATAACGACGCGGTACAGACCTATAATACCCGCATCCGGACCTTCCCGGATTCGATCGGCGCCAAGGTCTTTTATGGTGCCAAGCCGATGACCCCGTTTACCGCGACCACGCCCGGCGCGGAGACCGCGCCGACGGTCAATTTCGGGAACAGCAACTGATCCGACCATTCGCCCTGTTATTGTTACTTGCCGGGTGCGGCGCCGCCGCCCCGGCGAAGTCCGTCGCGCCGGCGGGGTATGATTTCCCCGCTCTCTCCGGCCGCGTGGTGGATTCGGCGAAGCTACTGCCCGAGCCTGCGCGATCGGCGATTTCGGCAAAGCTGGCGACGCTCGAAAAGAGAACGGGGCACCAGTTCGTCGTGGTGACGGTTCCCGGGCTCGGCGATCATACGATCGAGGATTACGGGGTCACGCTCCTGCGGACATGGGGTATCGGGCGCAAGAACATCAATGACGGCGTGCTGCTGATCGTCGCGCCGGTCGAGCGCAAGGTGCGGATCGAGGTGGGCTACGGCCTCGAAAAGACGCTGCGCGACGAAGAGGCGAAGGCCATCATCGATTCCGCGATTCTTCCTGCGTTTCGCGCGGGCGATTTTCCCCGCGGTATTGCAGGCGGCGTCGATGGCGTGATCAACGAGATTTCGGTTCCGGAGAGGCAGGCCGCGTGATGTTCGGACGATTCCTTCTCGCTGCGCTGCTGATGCTGTGCGGCATCCAGGCAGCGCAGGCGCAGACCCTTCCCAAGCTCACCGGCCGGGTGGTGGACGCCGCCAATCTGCTCTCGCCCGAGCAGGAGGCGCAGCTGACCCAATTGTCGGCGGACATCGAAAAGACCTCGTCGCGGCAATTCGTGGTCGCGACGATCCCCGATCTGCAGGATTATCCGATCGAGGATTATGGCAACAAGCTGATCCGCGGCTGGGGCATCGGCCAGAAGGGGGCGAACAACGGCATCATCCTCATCGTGGCCCCGACGGAGCGCAAAGTGCGGATCGAGGTCGGCTATGGGCTCGAACCGATCATGACCGATGCCCTGTCGAGCATGATCATCAACGATACGATCCTGCCGAAATTCAAATCCGGCGACATGGCGGGCGGCATCGTCGCCGGGGCGAACGCGATCGGCGAGCAGATGAAGCTTCCGCTGGAGGCGGCCGAAGCGCGGGCCCTCCAGCAGACCAGCAGGCCGGCCGCGCGCTCGCGAAGCTCTGGCGGATTCCCCTTCGTGCTGGTCTTCTGGATTATCGTCATCGCCTTTGTCGTGCTGTCGCGTTTCCGCCGCGGCACCAGCGGCCGACGCTATCGTAGCGGTATTGCGCCCGTGGTCCTGTGGGGCCCCGGGCTCGGTGGCGGATCGGGCGGCGGCTGGAGCAGCGGTTGGGGCGGCGGCGGCGGCGGTTCGGACTGGGGCGGCGGCGGAGGGGGTGGTTTCTCCGGCGGCGGTGGATCGGGCGGTGGCGGCGGCGCCTCGGGGAGCTGGTGATGGCGCGGATCACGCACCTCAGTGCCGATGAGCACAGGCTGGTGGCCGAGGCGGTCACCCGTGCCGAGCAGGGCACCGACGGCGAGATCGTTACGATCGTCACCGAGCGATCGGATCAGTATCGCGACGCGGCCCTGCATTATGCCTTTGCGGCGGCGCTGGCGGTGATCGCGCTCGCGGCGATGAGCCCCGGCACCTTCGAGGCAAAGTTCGGCTGGTTCTCCAACGGCTGGGGTAGCGATACCCGGATGCTGCTCTTCTCGGTGCTGATTGCCGAGACGGTGGTCTTCCTGCTCGTCCGCTTCGCGCTCGCCTGGGTGCCACTGCGCATGGCGCTGACGCCGCCGGGCACCCGCGCGCGGCGGGTGCGGCGCCGGGCGATCCAGTATTTCAAGGTCGGGGCGGAGCGGCGCACCGAGGCGCGGGTCGGCATCCTGCTCTATCTCTCGCTCGACGAGCGCATGGCGGAGATCGTCGCCGACGAGGCGATCCACAAGGCGGTGCCCGCCGAGCGCTGGGGCGAGGCGATGGCCGCCCTGGTCGACGAGGTGCGCCTCGGCCGCCCGGCCGAGGGCATGGCGGCGGCGGTGGCGCGGATCGGTGCGATCCTGTCGGAGAATTTCCCCAAGACCGAAACCGACCGCAACGAACTTCCCGACAGGCTGATCGAACTATGAGCGAACCAGCCGAGACGGTCTGGGAAGGCAAATACATCCTCGTCAAGAAACAGGGCAGCTGGGAATATGTGTCGCGCGCGCGCGGCATCCAGGCGGCGGTGATCCTGGCGATCGATGCGGGCGAAGTGATCCTGGTCGAGCAGTATCGCGTGCCGCTCGGCAGGCGCTGCCTCGAACTGCCGGCAGGGCTGGTCGGCGACGAGGAAGAGGGCGAGGCGCCCGAAACCTCCGCCGCGCGCGAGCTGGAGGAGGAGACGGGCTATCGTCCGGCGACGGTCGAGACGATCGGCTATTTCCAGTCTTCGCCGGGCATGGTCTCCGAAGGCTTCACCCTGGTTCGGGCGACCGGCCTGACCAGGGTGAGCGATGGCGGCGGGCAGGGCGACGAGGACATCACCGTCCACCGCGTACCGCTGGCCGGGATCGTCGATTTCGTGGCGGCGAAGCGCGCCGAGGACGTCGCGATCGACGTCCGCCTGTTCCTGCTGCTGAGCCCGTCGATCCTGGGTTAGGCGCTTTGCGCCTTGTCGAAGCTGAGCCGGTCCCAATAGCCGCGCTGAAAGGCGATCTGGCCGTCGATCACCTCGAAGAAGCCGCAACCGCGCAGGCCGTTCGGATCGCGCCATTCGAGGATCGCCCATTCGCCGTCCTCGAACAGATTCTCGGCAATGCATTCCATCTCGGCGGCGGCGAATTCGCGTTCGAACATCGCGCGAATCGCGTCGCGGCCGACGACCGGCTCCAGCGCGACCTGGTGGTTGGTGGCGTCGGGTCGATAAAGCGCGGTCAGCGCAGCGACATCACGGGCGTTGAAGGCGGCAATCCAGCGCCGCACTACCGATTTCGGGGTCACCGGAAATTGTCGGCATAGGCCTGCAGCTTCAGCTTGCGCTCCGGCGCTGCGATCACGGTGAAGGCGAGGCCCTCGCGCTCGGCATAGGCGATCGCCGCCGCCTGCGTCGGAAAGCCGAGGCGAATCTGGTCGCGCGTATCGCCGGAGCCGGCCCAGCCGGTCAGCGGATCGGGGCGCTTCGCTTCGGCGGGCTCGAATTCGAGCAGCCAGCGGTCGGTCCGCGCGCGGCCCGATTGCATCGCGTTCTTGGGGCGCTGGAAGATGCGTGCGGTGGCCATCGTCAAATCCTCGAAACTTTCCCCGCCCTTATCGCGGTTGCCGCGCCCTTGCATCCGCATTTTTCGTCCGGGTGGTAGGCAGCGCGGCGGCGGGGTC
>NZ_JAQGLC010000183.1 GCF_028293085.1 Sphingomonas bacterium | reverse complement strand
CGCAAGGTCGCACCCGAGGAATTCGGGATGCGCGAAATCATGGAGGAGACGGCGTCGTCATGACCAACACGCTGCACCGCTTCGGCACCGCCGACAGCTTCGTCGACGATTATATCGTCATCGCGATCCCGGCGAAGGGCGCGCAAGGGACCGGCGATCCGATGCCGGGGCTGAAGCGCTTCCTGCAGATCGCGCTCGAATATGATCCGGTCAATATCGGCGACGCGATCAACGGCGGCGCGACGCGGCCCACGCGGCATCACAAGATGCTCGAGCATTTCTTCGCCGACCGGCCGAGCAAGCCCGATTTCCAGGCGGTGATCGACGGCATGACCAAGCCGACCACCTATTCGGCGATCTTCGACGACCGCACCAAGGCCGAGGCGTTCGTCAGCCGCATCGCAGCGGAGGATTTCGGGCTGAGCATCAATGTGTCGAGCTCGGTCGTGAACGGTCATGAATGCTGCAAGGCGGCGGGGCTGAAACGGCACAGCATCGGCTATTCGCTGGGCTTCGAGGGCATTCCCGACAATGTCCCCAACCGCCATGCGCTGATGCTGTCGACGATGTGCGGCCACGGCATGATCAGCCTGTCCTTCGCCAAGAAGATGATCGATTACGTCAAGGAGAACCGGATGAAGCCGGACAAGGCGGCGGCGTCGCTCGGGCGCTTCTGCTCGTGCGGGATCTTCAATCCGACCCGGGCGAAACGGATCATCGAGGAAGCGCGGACGTCGAGCAATTGAGGGTTGAAGCGTTGGAGCCAAATCCCCTCCGTCATCCCGGACTTGTTCCGGGGTCCACGGTGCCGCACATTTGGCCCGCGCGGATCTTGCGGCGCGGTGGATGCCGGAACAAGTCCGGCATGACGAAGGAAAAGGCAGGGTCATGACCCCCGCCTGCCTCGACGATTTCCGCCTGATCGCGCGCCGCCGCCTGCCCCGCTTCCTGTTCGACTATGCCGATGGCGGTTCCTATTCGGAAGGAACGATGCGGGCCAATATCGCCGACCTGCAAAAGCTGACGCTGCGCCAGCAGGTGATGCGCGACGTCTCGACCATCGACCTGTCCACCACCCTGTTCGACCGACCCGCCACCCTCCCGGTCGCGCTCGGCCCGGTCGGCTTGGCCGGTCTCTATGCCCGGCGCGGCGAGGTCCAGGCCGCGCGCGCGGCGGAGGAGGCGGGCGTGCCTTTCGTCCTCTCCGCCGTCTCCTGCTGCGGGATCGAGGAGGTCGCCGCCGCGACGACCCGGCCCTTCGCGCTCCAGCTCTACATGATCCGCGATCGCGCCTTCATGCGCGACCTGCTCGCGCGCGCCGCCGAGCTGGGTACCGACACATTGGTGCTGACGGTCGACCTCGCCGTGCAGAGCGCGCGTTACCGCGACATGCGCTCCGGCCTCGCCGGGCCGCAAGGCCTTGGCACGCAATGGCGCCGTTTCGCCCAGATCGCGCGCCATCCCGGCTGGGCGTGGGACGTGGGGGCACGCGGCGGCCCCCACACGCTCGGCAATTTCGCGCCGGTCATGCGCGAAGGTGCCGGGCTCAGCCAGTTCCTCGCCTGGGTCGGGCGCAATTTCGATCCGTCGATCAGCTGGGCCGACATGGACTGGATTCGCGAGCATTGGGGTGGCCGGCTGGTGATGAAAGGCGTGCTCGATCCGGACGATGCGGTGGCCGCCTGCAACGCGGGCGCGGATACGGTGATCGTCTCCAACCATGGCGGCCGCCAGCTCGACGGCGCGCCCTCCTCGATCGCCGCGCTGCCGGCGGTGGTCGACGCGATCGGCGACCGTGCGGAGATCCTGATGGACGGGGGCATCCGATCGGGGGTCGACGTGCTGCGCGCGCTGGCGCTCGGGGCGCGGGGCGTGCTGCTCGGCCGCCCCTGGGTCTTCGCCCTCGCGGCCGGTGGCGGTGCGGGCGTGACGCGCATGCTCGATCTGCTGCGCCACGAGATGGCGGTGGCGATGGCGCTCACCGGCCAGACCGATGTGAAGCGGCTTTCGCCGGATATGCTGCTCGCAGGATAGCGCCGCTCCTCTCCTCCACAGCTGAACCACTGCGTCCGGTCATCGCGCGCCTCTGGCGCCAGCGCCGTCTGCGCGCTAGGGTCATATAGGATATAGGAGCGGAATCGATGATGACTCGGGCGTATCGCGTAGCGGCAATTTCGGCGGCCCTCATGACCGGCGGCCTCGCCACGACGGCGCAGGCGCAGGATTGCCGGGCGATCACCGATCCGGCCGCGCGCCTCGCCTGCTATGACAAGCGCGAGGCCACGGGCACCTATGCGAGCCCCGAAGCCGCCGAGCGCGCCGCGCCCGAGCCCTATCGTCGCCCGGCGACCGGCCCCTCGGCCGCGCCCGCACCTGCCGCCGCCGCGCCCGTCACCGCCCCGATCAATCCGGATCGCGAGTTCACCAGCCGGATCGTCGCGGTCAACCGCATGGACAACGGCTTCTACGCGCTGCACCTCGCCAATGGCAGCGAGTGGCACATGACCGCGATCGGCGCGCCGCCCAAGGTCGGCGAGGCGGTGCATCACCGCCGCACTCTAGTCGGCACGCATTATTTCGACATCAAGTCGCGCAAGGGCCCGCTGACGGTGCGGCCGACGGATTGAGTCGCCGCTGGCGGTGGGGCGGCGATTGAATCAACCACTCCCGTCCCTCGTCTTTCCAGCGGGTAGATCCTCGCCCGCGACACAAGGGGAGTTCCGTGGAGGGGTGTATCCCGGATGACGGCCGCTCGATATGCTCATGGCCCAGCATCGCAGGAACGCGCCGACCCATGCCCCAAGTCATTCCCGTGCTGAAAGATGAAGAAGACGAACAGCCGGTCCCCACGCTCTGGAGAGGCACGCTGAGCGAGATCGTGGATGCGCTGAAGAATGGGGATTATGGACTGAAAGACATTCGGGATGTCGAGCCGCTCGATGCGGAGACGGAGGAGGCGATTTCCCGGAATATCGAAGGATATGGACTAACCCTGGTTTCGCTGCCGGCCGAGTGCTGGCAAAGCTCGGTCTGCCGCTGGCTGGACGGCTTTTGGGAGGTACTCGTCGATCTCTTCACCGCTGAAGAGGGTTTGAGCGATCTTGTCCTGCATTCGAACGTCTTTGAAGAATCGGGCGGCTTCAGATTTGAGGTTCATCTGGTCTATGTGCCGTGACGTTGTTCCTGGGGTAAAGATTCACGCCCGCTTTCCACCGGCTTCCGATGGAAGGGCTGCGGGAAACCGGCTCCTGCGCACGCTGGTTGACATCGCGCCTCAGGATGTCGGCGAGGCACCGCATCACCGCCGCACGTTGGTCGGCACGCATTATTTCGACATCAAGTCGCGCAAGGGCCGCGCTGACGGTGCGGCCGACCGACTGAGACCGCTGGCGATGAGGCGGCTGCCGGACGGCCCTTTCGCCCTGTTCCGGGCCGACTGGAACGTCCGCCCATGGCCGATGTCCATGCATCTCATGCTGCATGTTGAGTCGCCCAATAGACCAAGCCGATAATGGCGATGAAAATCACCGCGAAACCATAGATCATGACTTCAACGATCGTGCTGGCTCTCGTCCTCGGCATTTGGTGCGGATCGAACAACCACCCCATCCAGAGCAGGAACAGGCCGGTCGCGCCGGCGTCGAGCAACGCCAGGAGCATCAGCCCCTTGCCCATATCCGTCGGCAGTCCTGAGCCTTTTGACACGATCAGCGCGACTTGCACGGCCACGATCAGGGCGAGCGAGGGCCAATACCAGGGCCGGGCACGCTTGCTCCGGAAAATGACCGCAGCGGCGGCGATGCCGACAATGGCGCCAAACGACCATTCGGCGATTCCTGCATTGCGAAACTGTTCGATGACGATCTGGATCGAGACGAACGATATGACGAGGGCGATGTCGACCAGGTTAAACCGTCGCCGCGATACGCTCGCACCGCCGGCACCGCTCTCTTCAGGGGATGTCATATCGGTATCGTAACCCGGACGATCCCCGCGAGCCAGCCGGTGCAATCGTCCCGCCGATCGCTCGACGCGTTGCGGTGCACTTCCTCAGGAATCGCGTCCATCGACATCATCGGCGAATTTACGCATCAGGCGGACCAGTTCCTCCATGTCCCGCTCCTCCCACGTCGCGAAGATCGCCCGACCCATGCGGTCGCGGGCGGCGTCCACGGCATCGGTCATGGCTTTGCCTTTGGGCGTGACGACCGCTTCGCGCACCCGGCGATCGGCTTCGGCGGATTTCCGTTCGACCAGACCGAGGCTCTCCAGCTTCGCCACCTGCCGGCTGACCGTGGTGTAATCGCGCCCGACGCGATCGGCGAGATCGACCACGCCGATCGGGCCGCGCCGCTCGATGCCGACGAGCAGCGGGAACAGCGCGCGATCGAGCGATATGCCCGCCTCGCGCACCATCTGCGCGTCATTCTGCGGCCGGTTCATCGCGCCGACGAGATCGATCAGCGCCCCGTGCAGCGTCCGGAGCCGTTCGGATATATGTGTATCTTGCACATTTTGTCTTGACGGCATGCCGCTCCTCCCAATATGTGCATAATACACACAAGGAACAGCGATGACAGACAATTCCACGGACGTGCTGATCTGCGGCGCCGGCGCGGCCGGCCTCACCCTGGCGATCGAGCTGGCGCGCCGCGGCATCTCCTTCCGGCTGATCGACAAGATCCATGGCCCCTTCCCGGGCTCGCGCGGCAAGGGCATCCAGCCGCGCACGCAGGAGATTTTCGAGGATCTCGGCCTGGTCGACCGGGCCTTCGCGGCCGGCGATCTTTATCCCCCGCAACGCGAATATCGCGCCGATGGCAGCCATCATGATTCCGACATGATGGTGACGTCCGACCCGACACCGGCCGAGCCCTATCACAGCCCGCTGATGCTGCCGCAGTTCCTGACCGAAGGCGCGATGCGCGAGCGGCTGGCCGAACTCGGGCATCGGCCGGCATTCGGCTGCGAGCTCGCCGGTTTCGAGCAGGACGACCTTGGCGTGACGGCGCGGCTCATCGGGCCGGACGGCGAGGAGGCGATCCGCGTGCGCTATCTGGTCGGTGCGGACGGGGGCCGCAGCACGGTGCGCCACGCGCTCGATATCGGCTTTCCGGGCATGACGCTCGGCATCCGCGCCCTGGTCGCCGATGTGGTGCTGACCGGCCTGGCGCGCGATGCGTGGCACCGCTTCGGCGAGGGAGCGATGGAGCGGCAGATCTCCTTCTGCCCGCTCGCCGGCACGGACCTGTTCCAGATCCAGGCGCCGGTGCCGCTGGAAGGCGATGTCGACCTGTCGGCCGAGGGGCTGACCGCGATGGCGGCGGCGCGCACCGGCCGCGACGATATCCGCATCCAGGCGGTGTCCTGGGCATCGGCTTACGGCATGAATGCGCGCCTCGCCGATCGCTACCAGGTCGGTCGGGTGTTCCTGATCGGGGACGCCGCCCATATCCATCCGCCGACGGGGGGACAGGGCCTCAATACCAGCGTGCAGGATGCCTATAATCTGGGCTGGAAGCTGGCGGCGGTGATCGGCGGGGCGGCGGAGGCGCTGCTCGACAGCTATGAGGAGGAACGCCGGCCGATCGCGGCGGGCATGCTCGGCCTCGCCACCAAGCTGCTCGACGATTCCAAGCGCGGCGAGATGCGGCGCGGCCGCGAGGTGCATCAGCTCGACCTGAGCTATGCGGGCGCGTCGCTCGCGCTGGAACAGCCGGCGCGCGATGGCGGCCTGCGCGCGGGGGATCGCGCGCCCGACGCGCCGATCCGCGGCGCAGCCGGCCAGCCGACGCGCCTGTTCGACCTGTTCAGGGGGCCGCACTGGACGTTGCTGGGCAATGAGGTGAATCGCGACGCCGTGCCGCCGCGCCCGGGCCTGCGCATTCACACGCTCGGTCCGCGCGGCGATATCGTCGACGACGGCGGGCATGTGCGCGACGCCTATGGCCTGGCGCCGGGGGATTGGGCGCTGGTGCGGCCCGATGGCTATATCGGCGCGATCGTCTCGTCCGGCGAGACCGACGCGCTGGAGGCGTATCTCAGGGCGTCGGCTGGTCTGCCGCGCGCTTGATCCATTTGTAGATGCGCGCCGAGTTCCGCCAGAAATACTTCTCCGCCGCAGCGTGCGATTTCGTTGCGTAGAAACGCTGCATCAGCGCCACCGCCTGGGGAATCGTGGTGATGCCGTAGCTGTTGGGATAATCGCTGCCGAACATCACCCGATCCTCGCCAAAGGCGGCGAGCAGATAGTCGAGCCGCGCGCGGATCGGCTCGTAATCGGTGGAGACAATGCCGTCGGGTTTCGGGTGATAGACCTGGCTCAGCTTGACCATGATGTTGGGCCGCGCCGCCAGTTCCTTGATGGTCGCGTCATAGGCGGCCTGTTCCTCCGGCTTGGGATCGAAGCCGGCGAGGTGATCGGCGATGATCCTGAGATTGGGCACCGCATCGGCGAGCAGCACGCTCGCCTGCATCAGGTTCATGCTGGGATTGGCGGTGTCGAGCACGAGATCGGCCTCGGCGAGCAGCTTCAGCCCGTCGACCGCCGCCGGGTTGAGCGCGATCTTGCCGCCATCGGCCGTGTAGAAACGGCTGTAGCGGATGCCGCGATAGAGCGGGTTCTTGTGGTAGCGGCCGAGATATTCGGCGAACTCCGCCTTGGTCGGATCGAGCCGGCCGACCACGCCGACGATCATCGGATCGGCCTGGGCGACCTCGAGCAGCCAGAGATTGTCCTCGATCCAGGCGCTGGCCTCGACCGCCACGGCGCCGACGATACCGGTGGGGCGGGCGAGCGGCCTGTAGCCGGCGGGGAGGGAGATGTTGGTCTTCGCGGCATAGGCCTTGGAGCCGAGATAGGGCGCGCCTTGCGGGCGGGTGCCGTCGAACAGGTGGATGTGGGTGTCGATGATGGGGATGGCGGGGGTTTTGGCCTGGGCGATTGCCGGGAGGACGGCAGTGCCGAGCGCGCCGAGGCCGGCGGTCAGGATGGTGCGGCGGTCTGGGAGCTCAGTCATGCGGGTATCCGAACAATAAGCCCCTCCCCTGAAGGGGAGGGGTTGAAACTAGAAGGACGGCTCGCATCACTTCGCCGGCAGCGCGAAGGCGACGAAGGCGTTGTGGCCTTTCTCGCCCGTCGCGCCCGGGCCGCTGGCCGCCGGGACCAGGACGAACTGTCGCCCCTTGACCGCATAGATTGACGGCAGCCCGGTCGCCTGGGCCGGCAGCGCGCCGGTCCAGAGCGTCTTGCCCGTGCGCAGGTCGAGCGCGTGCAATGTCTGGTCGCGGCCGGTCGCGACGAACATCAGGCCGCTCGCCGTCAGGGCGGAACCAATCCGCCCGAACAGCCCGGTCGGCCCGTCGAACTTGCCCTTGTAATTGGGGTCATTGCCGATCGGCCGCTGCCAGACGATCGCGCCGGTGTTCATGTCGTATGCCGTCACCTGCGACCAGGGCGGCTTGATGATCGGGTTGCGCGTCGTCGGCGAGGTCATCAGCCCGTAATCGCTGCGCCAGCGCTTGACCGGCGCGAGCGTCGGGTTGGAGCGCTCGGGCATGGTCAACGGATCATAGGCCGCGTTCACGTCATCCGACAGATAGGCCAGCACATCGGTCATGATCGCGCCGCGGATCTGCGGGAATTGCGGCATGTGGCCGCGGCCGCGCGCGATCGTCTGGCTGATATAATCGCGGGGCAGCCTTTTGGTGACGTCGATCAGCGAGGGATAGACGTCATTGCCCTTGCGGTCCGCGCCGTGGCACGCAGCGCAGGCCTGGGCGAAGATGCTCTGCCCGCGCTCATAGGGCTTCACGCCGACCGGCACGATCGGCTGCGATATGGCGAGCTTGATGATCGATGGCATTTCCGACGAGATGACATAGGCCATGCCGCGCTTCGGATCGCCCGACAGCATGCCCCAGTTGGTCGCGCCGAGGGCACCGGGCATCTCGACCGTCTCGATCGTGTCGGGCGGGGTGAAGGGCCCTTCGTTGCGCGCGACCTTGAGTCGTGCGGTCAGGCTCGCGCGCTCGGCCTCGGGCAGCGCCGGATCGAGATCGGCCGCAGTGAAATGCTGGCGGGCGAAGGGTTTCAGCACCGTCGGGAAAGGCTGAGTCGGCGAGGCATGCTCGTCGGGGATATGGCTCGGCGGCACCGGGCGTTCCTCGATCGGCCAGAGCGGCTTTCCGGTGACGCGGTTGAAAGCGTAGATGAAGCCGTTCTTGCCGACCATCACCACCGCGTCGACCGGCTTGCCGTCATGCCGGACGCTGATCAGCACGGGCGGCGTCGGCGGGTCCCAATCCCACAGATCGTGATGGATCGTCTGGAAATGCCAGAGCAATTTGCCCGTCCGCGCGTCGAGCGCGAGCAGCGAGCTGGCATAGAGATTATTGCCCGGCCGATCGCCGCCCCAATAATCGAAGGTGCTGGACCCCGTGACGGCATAGACGATCGCCCGACCGCGATCGAGCGCCATGCCCGTCCAGTTGTTGGTGCCACCGAGGAAGGAGCGGGCATTTTTCGGCCAGGTCTCCGAGCCCGGCTCGCCGTCGCGCGGCAGCGGGCGGAAGGTCCAGGCGAGCTTGCCGCTGCGCGCGTCATAGGCGCGGATGTCGCCGGGCGGGGAGCCGTAATCCTCGCCGGTCAGCGCGCCGGTGATGATCAGATCGCCGAACACGGTGGAGGGCGCGTTGGACTGGATCTGGGTGATCGTGTCGGGATCGCGATCCAGGCCCTGGCGAAGGTCGACGGCATAGCCGGCGATCGGCGTGCCGGTACGGGCGTCGAGCGCCCGCATGACATTGTCCTTGTTGTAGAAGATGCGCGCTTCGCTACCGTCGGCGCTGGCCCAATAGGTGAGGCCGCGGACGCTGCGCGAGGACAGGCCGGGCGCTTTCCAGATCTCCTGGCCGGTCGCCGCATCGAGCGCAACGATCGCCCCGCCCGCGCCGACCAGAAAGGCGCGGTCGCCGGCGATGATCGGGCTGCTGATCGAGACGTCCGAGCCGATCTCGTAGCGCCACGCCTCGGCGAGCTGTGTGACGTTCTTCGGCGTGATCTGGGTCAGTTCGGAATAATGGCTGAACCCTGGCTCCCCGCCCCACATCGGCCAGTCGCCGCCGCGCTGCGGGGCGGAGGCGCCGAGCATCGCCGTCCCGGCAAGCAGGGCGAAAGCGAGCGCGAGGCGATGGGGTGTCACGGGCGCATTCCTCAGGGGTTCGTGGCGTCGGGCAGCGCGAAGATCCACAGCACCGAGCCCGCCGTCGGATTGGCGATCTCGCGGGTCAGCCCGCCGAGCGCGCGCGGGAGCGTCGATCCGCTGCCCGCGACCACGGCGACATATTGTTTGCCCTTGATCGAATAGGAGACCGGAAAGCTGTTCACGACATTGTTGAGCCGGGTCTGCCACAATATCTTGCCGGTGCGATCGTCATAGGCGCGGAAATAGCGATCGAGATCGCCCGCGAAGACGAGGCCGCCGGCGGTCGGCAGCGCGGCGCTGGTCATGGGCGCGCGCTGGCGGTCGCTCCAGACGGTCGCGCGGTCGGTCAGCCGCACCGCATCGAGCCGGCCGATATTGCCGTCCGAATTGGCCACCGGTGCGCGCGAGAAGGACATGCCGCCCGCCTTGGCCGAGGACTGGCCGGGCTCGAGCGCGCGCACCGTTGCGTTGGCGCAGAATTCGTTGAGCGGCAGATACAGGGTCTGCGTCGCCGGACTATACGCCGTCGCCGGCCAGCCCCGCCCGCCGGGATCGGCCGGGCAGTTCTTGGTGGTCTTGCCGATCTGGGGGATGACCTCCTGGTTGATCGTCTTCCGGCCTGTCTTCGGATCGATCGAGGCGACGACGTTCTGCGGCACCGTCTCCTTGTGCCACAACCATTTGCCCGTGGTCCGGTCGATCGATTCGATGATGCCGAGCTTGCCGACCGTCACCGATTGCTTGCGCGGCTTGCCGTCCACGGGCGCGTCGACCAGCACGCGCTCATAGGCGTAATCGAGATCCCAGGTGTCCATCGACAGATGCTGGAAATACCAGCGCAGCTTCCCCGTCGCCGGTTCGATCGCGAGGGTGGAATCGGTGTAGAGCGCGTCGCTCGTCACGCCCTTTTTCCCGCTCGGCGGCAACAGGCCGTTGAGCGCCGCCGACCAGCCATAAGGCTGGGCGACGCCGTAGAAAATGAGCTTCTGGTCGGGATCATAGGAGCCGGCGTTCCACGCCGATCCGCCGAAGCGGTTCGAAACGGGCATGCCGTTCCAGCTGTCCCCCGCCTTGCCATCCTGCGCGAGGGTGTGGACCCGCCACAGTTCCTTGCCATCGGCGGGATCATAGGCGGCGATGAAGCAGCCGCCCTCCTGTCCGTTGCCGCAGCCGGTCATGCCCTGGACGATCTTGCCGTCGGCGACCATCGGACCGCCGGTGTAGCGCCAGCCCTGTTTCCAGTCGCCGCCCTCGACGTCCCACACCACCGCGCCGGTCTTCACGTCGAGCGCGATCAGATGCGCGTCCGAGGTCGCGACGATGAGGCGGTCCTGGTAGATCGCCATGTTGCGCTTGGTCAGCCAGATGCTGTTGCCAGCAACCAGCTCGGGATCGAGCTTGCGGGTATATTCCCACAACAGATCGCCGGTCGCGCCGTCGAGCGCATCGACCTTGTCGCCGTTGTTGTGGACGAACAACACGCCGTCATGGACGATCGGGGTCGTCTCGCTCGCGCCGGGGCTGAGCGACCAGGTCCAGGCGAGGCTGAGATTCTTCACCGTAGCGCGATCGACCTGGGCGAGCGGGCTGTAGCCCCAGCCGTCATAGGTGCGCCGCCACATCAGCCAGTCGCCATCGCCCGGGTGACGAAGCGTTTCGTCGGTGACCGGCGTCTGCGCAGCGAGCAGCGCGGTGCGCCGTTCGGCGGGACTTTGGGCCAGAGCGGTGCCGGCAACCGCGATTGCGGCACAGGCCGGCATCAGGACGCGCATTCTCAACCTTGCCATGTCAGCCTTGCAGCTCCCTCCTTGAACGGCGGTTCGCCGGCGGCTGCGGGCACCCTGCCCGCAACCACCGGCGATCGTGAAGCGCCTTCGATCAGAACTTGCCCCGGAGTCCGACCAGATAATAGCGGCCCATCGCATTTTCGGAGGCGAGCACCGGATAGGTCAGGCCGGGGTTGGTGTTGGCCGTCGTGTAGAGCGGCGGCTGGGTGTTGAAGACGTTCTGCACCGAGACGTAGAAGGTCACCGGATTGTCCTCGCCGACCAGGTTGAGTTTCTTGTTGAGCGAGAAATCGAGCGTGTTGAACGAGCTCGAATATTCCTGCGTGAACACCTGGGTGGCGAGCGTCTTGCGCGAGTAGTGGCTGAACCAGGTGTCCTGCAGATTGAGCTGCCACGAACCGATCGTGTAACCGAGGAAGGCCGAGACGCGTGTTTTCGGCATCACGGTGAGGTTCACCGGCGAGCCCGGATAGTTCAGCGTCTTGATATAGGGCTGGTGGCTGACCAGAGTGCGCAGGCTGACCGCGCCGGGCAGCGATTTCCCGATGTCCGACATGTCGAACCGGTAATTCGCCTCGATATCTACGCCCTCGGTCTTCACCGTCGCGCTGTTGACGTTGGTGGTGATGACGGCGGTCGGGAAGTTCGCGATCGTGGTGTTGGTGATCGGGAACGGCCGGACCGTCAGCGCGCAATAAGGCGAGGTGCCGCCCGAGGCGTAGCAGAGATTCTGGATGTCCGGGCTGCCGCCGCTGATCGAGGTGATCGCGTTGGTCATGTCGATCTTGAAATAGTCGATCGACAGGCTGAAGCGCGGGAGGAAGCTCGGCGTCAGCACCACACCGCCAGTATAGGTCTTGGCGATTTCGGGGACGAGATTGGGGTTGCCCTGAGTCCGCGTCTGGATCGAGAAATTGCCGCCGGTCAGAAGATCGGCATAGCCGCCTGTCGCCACACGGAGCGGTGCGTAGAGATCGTAGAGGTTCGGCGCCCGGATGTCGCGCGACATGGTGCCGCGGAAGCGCAGGCCCGGCACGACGCGGTAATCGAGACCGACCTTCCACGTCGTGACCGACCCGGACGTGCTGTATTTCGTATAGCGGCCGGCGACCGTCGCCGTCAGGCTGTCGATCATCGGCGTGTTGTGGATCAGCGGAACGTTCAACTCGCCGGCGAGCTCGATCACGCTCATCCTCGCGCTCGACGGCGCGACGGTCGACTGATCGTACAAGGCCGCCGAGTTCGGAACACAGAGCCGGAGGCCCGTGCAATCGAGAGTGCGCGGCACGAAGTCGCTCTCGACATCCAGGGTCAGCCAGCGCGCCGCTGCCGACGCGCCCGCCTTGACCGGGCCGGCTGGCAGATCGAACAGCGAACCGGACAAGCTGCCGCCCACCTCGTTCATCGTGTTCTTCGCGACGAAGAAGGTCTTGTCGGTGATATAGTCGAAGGCCTCGCGGGTGATCGTGTCCGGTCCGAACGGGTTGAGCGGCACGCAGCCCGGATAGAGATTGGCATATTGCGTGGTCGAGACGTAGCAGACCACCTGGCCCGCGCCGTTCAGGACGGCATCCTGCGCGGCCAGCTGCTTCTGGACGTTGGCGTTGCTGGGCACCGTGCCCTGCTGCCAGTTATAGCCATAGGTGTAATAGAGGCTCCAGTTGAAGCGGTCGAACAGCTTGCCGTCGACGCCGAGGTTCGCCGAGATGTAGCGATCGTCCGACGCGGTCTGGAACAGCCGGCCCTGCGACAGCGCCGACTGGCCCTGGATCGTGTCGAAGAACTCGGCGAACTTGAAGGTATTGGTCGGATTGCCGGCCTGGACCAGCGCCTTTGCGGCGGGGGTCAGATAGGCATTGTCGGTGTAGAACATGTTGCCGCGGCCAGTGCCCGGGTTGATCGTCGCCGCGCTGAAATCCGCGACGTTTTCCGACCGCGCCGCCGTCACGTTGACATAGGCGGTGGTGTCGTCGTCGAGATCATAGCTCAGCCGGGCAAATCCCTGCGTCGTGCGCAGCGAGGCGTTGAACGACGAGGTCGTGAAATAACCGCCGCCGTCGCCGCCGATGTTCAGCCCGGGAGTGCCGGTCGGCGTGCCGGGGTTGAACGGGCCGAGAATGCCGTTGCCGATGAAGCGCATATTGTTCGCGCCGCAGGTGCAGCTGATCACGCCGCCCTGGGTCGGCTGCAACGGCAGGCGGCCATATTCGACAAAGGTGTACGGATTGGCGGCGGTGCCGGCACCGGCGCGCGACCAGCCCTGATAATCCGAATTATAGGGCCGCGCGCTCGACGGGACGCGATCCGAATTGAAGTGGTTGACCGAGAATTCGAAATGCCCGCGGCCGCCGAACAGATCGGTGCCGGCGGCGACGCCGAGCTGATACTGGACGGCGTCGCCATAGTCGGAGATGCCGACGCTGCCATTGTACTTGATGCCGTTCAGATGCTTGTCGAGCACGAAGTTGACCACGCCGGTCACCGCGTCCGAACCATAGGTGGCGGAGGCGCCGCCGGTCACGACGTCGACATTGGTCACCAGCATCTGGGGCAGGATGTCGACGTTCACCGTGCCGTTGAAGTTGGACGGCGCGACGCGGTGGCCGTCGAGCAGGACGAGCGTGCGGTTGGTGCCGAAGTTGCGCAGGTTGAGCGTGTTGCCGGCATTGTTGTTGGTCGTCGTGCCCGAGGTGCGGCCCGAATTGGATCCGAGGAACACCGGCAGCTTGTTGAGGCCGTCCGGGATGTTCGTCGGGGTGGTCGCCCTCAACTCCTCGGAGGAGACGACGGTGAGCGGGGTCGGCGCCGTCGTGTTGTT
>NZ_JAQGLC010000148.1 GCF_028293085.1 Sphingomonas bacterium | reverse complement strand
CGACGATGGCGACGCCCGCACCCCGCGCGGCGGCGTCGAGCGCGCCGATGCCGGTCACGAAATCGCGCGCATCGGCCAGGTCGAGATAGGGCACGCCCGCACGGATGCAGGCGAGCGGCACGTGGTGGCCGCTGTTCTGGAACGGACCAGCGGCGTCGATCAGCAGGTCCGGGCGGTGATCGGCCAGCAGCCGGTCGATATCGCCGTCGCGGTCGGCAACGACGGGCTCGGTGCCGGCAAGGCCGGCGCAAAAGACGCGCGCCTTTTCGACGCTGCGGCCGGCGACCAGGACATGATGCCCCCGCCCGGCCAGCCGCCGCGACAACCGCGCGCCGAAGCCGCCATAGCCGCCAAGGACGAGGATCCGGCTCAGAGCACGCGCCGCGCTTGTTCGGCGGTGGGCAGCCAGCAGGTCGTACGACGCCCGAACAGAAGGTAGCGATTGCGCGCGATCCACCGATAGACGGGATCGCGCAACCGGCGGGGGACCAGCCCTAGCGCCGCTATCGCCCGCCACGGCCAGCCGAGCCCGGCATAGATGGCGAGCACGGCATCGCTGTCTCGCCGGACGGTATCGCCCTCGACGAGGATGATCGTCTCGGGATTGGCCGGGTCGATGCCGAAATGCCGGTACAGACCGGCGCCGACCTCGCCCTGCATCGAGGCGAGGCGGAAATGCTCGCGGCGGTCATGCTTCAGGACGAACCGTGCGTTCGCCGAACACAGGACGCACAGGGCGTCGAAGACGATGACCGGGTGACCCGGCACCGTCCCTGGCGGCTCCCGGGGCGGGACAGCCCTCACGCCGCGCCTTCCTGGCCGGGGCAAAGGCTGGCCGTGCCCTTCAACCGCTCGATCAGCCAGCGGCCGGCGGGGCCCGGCGGTGTATCGCGGCGATGGACCGCGAACATCGTGATCAGATTGCCCTCCGGCCAGGCATCCTCGACCGCGAGCTCGACCAGCCGGCCCTCGGCGAGGTCGGCCTCGACCATGAAGCTCGGCATGCTGCCCCAGCCGAGCCCGGCGCGCAGGAAAGCGAGCTTCGCGCCGAGATCGGCGAGCCGCCAGGTCTTTGGCGAGAGCACGCCGAATTCCTTGCCGCGCGACAGATCCGAGCGATCGGTGAGGACGAGCTGGACGTGCTCGGCGAGATCGGCCCTGGGGATCGGGCCAGGGCGCGTTGCGAGCGGGTGACCGGGCGCCGCGACCATCAGCATGCTGATCGACAACAGCCTTTCCTGCGCCAGCTCGGGCGGCACCAGCGGGAGCGTGCCGACCACCGCAAAGGCGCAGCGCCGATCGATCACGGGCTGGATCACCGCGCCCAGCGCCTCGACATCGACACGCAAGGGCGTGTGCGGAAAGGTCGCCTGGAAATCGGTGACGGCATGGGTGAAGATCTGGATCGGGAACATCACGTCGATCGCGACCGACAATTCGGCCTCGAGCCCGCCGGCCAGATCGCGCGCGCGCGCCTTGAACACATCCATCCGGCCGGCGACCGCGCGTGCCTCGGGCACGAGCGCGGTTCCCGCATCGGTCAGCATCGGGTAGCGCGCGCTGCGATCGAACAGCTGGACACCCAATTGGCGTTCGAGCGCGCCGAGCGTCTGGCTGACCACCGATTGCGCGCGCCCGAGCCGCCGGCCGGCGGCGGAGAAGCTGCCCGCATCCGCCGCGGCGAGGAAGGTGCGCAGCTGATCGAGCGAAACACCGTCAAGCATCTATCGTAAACTCCGATGGTACGCATCGTCATATATAGGCTTTTGCGCTATATCGCGAGTCCCTAGCTGAGCTTCGCAAACACATTCCGGCGAAGGACTCCCATCATGAAGCTGCTCCATATCGATTCAAGCATTCTCGGCCCAGGCTCGGTGAGCCGGCGTCTCTCCGCGGCGATCGTCGCCCAGCAGCAGGCGCTGCATCCCGGCATCGAGATCGTGCGGCGCGATCTCGCGACTCATCCGGTCGATCATCTGACCGGCCTCCATCTCGCCGCCGCGCAGGGCGCGGTTCCCGAAGCGGAAGCGCTGCAGCGCGATATCGGGGCGGGCGCCACGGCGCTCGACGAATTCCTCGCCGCCGATGTGGTGGTGATTGGCGCGCCAATGTATAATTTCGGCATCCCCAGCCAGCTCAAGGCGTGGATCGACCGGCTCGCCGTGGCAGGACGGACCTTCCGCTATGGCGAGAACGGCGTCGAGGGCCTGGCCGGCGGCAAGACGGTGATCGTCGCCTCGTCGCGCGGCGGCTTCTATGGCGCGGAGAGCCAGATGGCGTTCCTCGACCATCAGGAAACCTATCTGCGCGGCGTGTTCGGCTTTTTCGGGATCACCGATATCAGCTTCATCCGCGCGGAGGGCGTCGCGATGGGCGAGCCGCAGCGCCAGCAGGCGATCGACGGCGCCGAGGCGGAGATCCGCAAGCTCGCCGCCTAGGCGCGCCCGGCGAGACTGTGCTAGCCCGGATCGGCGCGTTCGCACGGAACGCGCCGATCATGGGGAAGAGCGGATGCGCGCCTGGCCGGTTTCGATTCTCCTGGCGCCGATGCTCCTCGCAGGATGCGGCACCCCCGCGCCCGAGCCGACCGCCACGCCGAGCCCCGATCCGATCGTCAATGTGGGCGCGAACGTGGCTGACACGGCCCAGCCGAACGACACGTTGCTCGTCGGGCAAGCCGAGCTCAACCAGGCGATCCCGGCCGTCCAGCGCAATGCGAGCGATGTCGAGGCGACGATCCGCTATGCCTGCGACAAGGGGCTGGTGGTGATGGTCCGGCACGATCTCGCCTGGGATATGATGCACCTGACGATCGGTTCGACGAGCTATGCGCTCGGCAACACCCTTTCCACCACCGGCGCCAGATACCGGGCCGACCCGGGCAGGATGCCGGGCAAGAGCCTGGTCTGGGCGAGCAAGGGCGACCAGGCGATGCTGGTCGACGTGCCGCCGGGCGCCGACGCGGATTCCGCCGACGATACCGGCATCAAATGCCACAAGACGGATTGAGGCGGCACCGGGCCGATACAACAGCCGCTTGACACTTATATACGATCCGCGCATAACTAATGCGCGAGTCGGATATAAGGTGTGGCGTGGAAGAATCGGAATTCCTCAGGGCTTATGATCCGGCGGCCTATGAGCCGCTGTCAGTCGCGGTCGACCTGGTGCTGATGAGCGTGGTCGACGGCGCACCCGCGGCGTTGCTGCTGCGCCGGGCCGAGCATCCGCATCTCGGGCGCTGGTCGCTTCCGGGCGGCTTCGTGAAGCCCGACGAAAGCCTGGACGATGCGGCGCACCGCGTGCTCGCCACGCGCGCGCATATGGAAGGCGCCTGGGTTGAGCAGCTCTATAGTTTCGGTGCGGTCGATCGCGACCCGCGCATGCGGATCGTCAGCATCGCCTATTTCGCGCTGTTGCCCGCCGCCCGCTTCGCCGCCGCGCTGAAGGCGTCACCCGAGCTGATGCTCGCCGAGATCGCCGTGCCCTGGGCGGGCGAAGCGGGCGGGCCGGTCGAGGCGCGCGCGCCCGACGGCGAGGCGCTGCCGCTCGCCTTCGACCATGCCGACATCCTTGGCCTCGCCATGCTGCGGCTGCGCGGCAAGCTCGATTATTCGGCCGTCGCCTTTGCCCTGCTGCCCGAGCTGTTCACGCTTCGCGCGTTGCAGGACGTGCACGAAGCAATTCTCGGCACTTCGCTCAACAAGCCCGGTTTTCGCCGCCGCATGCTCGACCGCGGCTGGCTGGAGGCGACCGGCGCGCGCGAAACCGGCGCCTCATTCCGGCCGGCAGAACTCTTTCGATACCGCACGACCGACTGAATCCACATATTTCTCGGGGAGAATGATCATGGCGTACATCCGGAACTTCGGCTTCTTCGCCCAGCTGCGCAGCGATGCGAGCAGCCATGTGATCCGATACCGCAACGGCCGGATGCGGCAGAGCGGGCGCGGGCTGGTCTTCTGGTTCCGGCCGGAGACCGCGAGCCTGGCCGAGCTGCCGATGGACGATCGGGAGATGGCGCTGTTCGTGAAGGGTCGGAGCAAGGATTTCCA
>NZ_JAQGLC010000085.1 GCF_028293085.1 Sphingomonas bacterium | reverse complement strand
GCGCACCGCATCGAGGATATCTGGCAATATCTCTACAAGGGCGCGTATTGGCGGCGGGGGCCCGTCACCATGTCGGCGATCGCCGCGGTCGACACCGCGCTCTGGGACATCAAGGGCAAGATCGCGGGGTTGCCGCTCTATCAATTGCTCGGCGGCGCGAGCCGCGAGGGCGTGATGGTCTACGGCCATGCCAATGGCAAGACGGTCGAGGAGACGGTCGACAACGCGCTGCATTACCAGGAGCAGGGCTACAAGGCGATCCGCCTGCAATCGGGCGTGCCCGGGCTTGCCTCCACCTATGGCGTCTCGAAGGACCGTTATTTCTACGAGCCGGCCGATGCCGATCTCCCGACCGAGAATCTCTGGTCGAGCGAGAAATATCTCCGCTCGGTGCCGGCCCTGTTCGACAAGGCCCGCGAGGCGCTCGGCTGGGACGTGCATCTGCTCCACGACATCCACCACCGCCTCACCCCGATCGAGGCCGGCCGGCTCGGCAAGGACCTGGAGCCATACCGCCCCTTCTGGCTGGAGGATGCGACGCCTGCCGAGAACCAGGCCAATTTCCGCCTGATCCGCCAGCACACCACCAGCCCGCTTGCGGTCGGCGAGATCTTCAACTCGATCTGGGACTGCAAACAGCTGATCGAGGAGCAGCTGATCGACTATATCCGCGCAACCGTGGTCCATGCCGGCGGCATCACGCATCTGCGCCGGATCGCGAGCTTTGCCGACCTGCACAATGTCCGCACCGGCTGCCACGGGGCGACCGATCTCTCGCCGGTGTGCATGGCGGCCGCGCTCCATTTCGACCTGTCGGTGCCGAACTTCGGCGTGCAGGAATATATGCGCCATACTGAGGAAACCGACGCGGTCTTCCCCCATGCCTATAGCTTTGCCGACGGCATGATGCATCCCGGCGACAAGCCGGGCTTGGGGGTCGATCTCGATGAGGATCTCGCCGCCAAATACGACTACAAGCGCGCCTACCTCCCGGTGAACCGTCTTGAAGACGGCACGATGACCAATTGGTAATGGGCATGACCGCGACCGCCATCAAGGCGCCGCCGCTCACGCTCGACAAAGGCAAATCATGACGAAGCTAGTGCTCCATCCCGATCGTCTGTTCCCGGCCGAGTCTCGCACGCGGGACATTGCGCGCGCGCTCTATGCGGGCGTGAAGGACCTGCCGATCATTTCCCCGCACGGCCACACCGATCCGGCCTGGTTCGCCTATGACGAGCCCTTTGCCGATCCGGCGCAGCTGCTGATCGTGCCCGATCACTATGTCTTTCGCATGCTCTACAGCCAGGGCGTCAAGCTGGAGCAGCTCGGTATCCCGACCGAGGACGGCAGCCCGACCGCGACTGACGGCCGCGCCATCTGGAAGATCTTCGCGGAGAATTATCACCTGTTCCGCGGCACGCCCTCGCGCATGTGGCTCGATTGGGTGTTCGCCGAATGCTTCGGTATCGACGTGCGACTCGAGGCCGCAACCGCCGATCATTATTACGACACGATCGACGCCGCGCAGAAGACGCCTGCCTTCCGTCCGCGCGCCTTGTTCGAGCGCTTCGGCATCGAGGCGATCGCCACCACCGAGAGCCCGCTCGATCCGCTCGACCATCACCGCGCGATCCGCGCCAGCGGATGGAAGGGCAGGGTGATGACCGCCTATCGTCCGGATCCGGTGATGGATCCGGAGGCTGCCGGGTTCCTCGACAATATCGCCCGCTTCGGCGAGACGGCGGGCGAGGATATCGCAACCTTCGCCGGCTATCTGCGTGCCCATCAATTCCACCGCGTGCGCTTCCGCGAGGCCGGCGCGACCTCGACCGATCATGGCCATCCCAGCGCCTTCACCGCCGATCTGCCCCGCGCCGAGGCCGAGGCGCTGTACGAGACGGTCCGGCAGGGCAAGGCGACCGCCGCCGAGGCCGAGCTATTCCGCGGCCAGATGCTGACCGAGATGGCGCGCATGTCGATCGAGGACGGCATGGTGATGCAGCTCCACCCGGGCGCCTTCCGCAGCCACAATCCCTCGGTGCTGGCGCGCTTCGGTCGCGACAAGGGCGCCGATATCCCGCTGCCCAGCGAGTTCGTCCGCAATCTGAAGCCTTTGCTCGATGCGTACGGCAATGATCCGCGGCTGACGCTGATCCTCTTCACCCTCGACGAGGACACGTACAGCCGCGATCTCGCGCCGCTCGCCGGCCATTATCCGTCGCTGCGGCTCGGCCCGCCCTGGTGGTTCCACGATTCCCCCGAGGGCATGCGCCGCTTCCGCGAGCGCGCGACCGAGACCGCGGGCTTCTACAACACGGTCGGCTTCAACGACGACACCCGCGCCTTCCTGTCGATCCCGGCGCGCCACGATGTCGCGCGGCGGATGGACTGCGGCTTCCTCGCGCAATTGGTCGCGGATCACCGCCTGGAGGAAGACGAAGCGCATGAGGTCGCGCACGCGCTGGCCTATGATCTGGTCAAGGCGGCCTACAAGCTGTGACCCGCCTGTCGGACGCGACCCTCGGCGATCTGCCCGCAACCGTCGCGGTGCCCGGCTATGACCGCGCCCTCGTCAAACCCGGCGTCGTGCATCTCGGCATCGGCGCGTTCCACCGCGCGCATCAGGCGGTGATCTTCGAGGCCGCGCTGAACGCGGGCGACCCGCGCTGGGGCATCACCGGCGCGTCGCTGCGCTCGGCCGGCGTGCGCGACGAGATGAACCCGCAGGACGGGCTCTATACGGTCGTCACCCGCGACGGTGGGGGCGACCGGCTGACCGTGATCGGTGCGGTGGGTGAAGTGCTGGTCGCGCCCGAGAATCCGGAGGCGCTGGTCGAGCGGCTGGCGCATCCCGACACCCACATCGTCACGCTGACCGTGACCGAGAAAGGCTATAAGCTCGATCCGGCGACCGGCGCGTTGCGGACCGACGATCCCGATGTCGTGGCCGACTGCGTCGATCTCACCGCGCCCAGGACCGCGCCCGGCTTCCTGGTGGCGGCGCTGTCCGCGCGCCGCGACCTTGGCCTCCCGCCCTTCACGGCCATCTCCTGCGACAATCTCCCGCACAATGGCCGCCGGCTGGAGCAGGCCGTGCTCGCCATCGCCCGCGCCCATCGTCCCGAGCTCGCCGAGTGGATCGAGGCGCACGGCGCCTTCCCCGAGACGATGGTCGACCGGATCGTCCCCGCCACCACAGCCGCCGATATCGCCACGCTCGAAGCCGCGCTCGGGCTGAGCGATCAGGCAATGGTGAAGGCCGAACCCTTCCTGCAATGGGTGATCGAAGACAAATTCTGCGGCCCCCGGCCCGCGTTCGAGACACTCGGCGTCCAGATCACGCCTGACGTCGCGCCGTGGGAGGAAGCCAAGCTCCGGATGCTCAACGGGGCGCATTCCGGGATCGCCTATCTCGGCGGCCTTGCCGGCATCGCGTTTGTGCATGAGGTGGTCGCTATCCCGGCCTTTAGACGCTTCGTCGAAACCCTGTGGGACGAGGCGGCGGCGACCCTGTCCCCGCCGCCGGGGCTCGATATCGCCGCCTATCGCACCGCGCTGATGGAGCGCTTCGCCAACCCCGCGCTCCAGCATCGCACCCGCCAGATCGCGATGGACGGATCGCAGAAGCTGCCGCAGCGTCTGCTCGCCCCGATCGTGGCGCGGCGCGCGAAGGGGCTCGACGTTGACGCGCTCGCGCTGGCGGTCGCCGCCTGGATGCGCTGGCAGGGCGGGCACGACGATTCCGGCGCTTCCCATGTCGTCGACGATCCCCTCGCCGCGGTCACCGCTGCTCGGCTCGATGGCGTGACCGACCCTGCGGCACAGGTGGTGGCGCTGCTGTCGATCGACGCAATCTTTCCGCCTGCGCTCGCCGCAGACGAGGGATTCCACGCGGCGCTCGTCCGGCATCTCGCATCGCTCGCCGCCAACGGCGCACGCGCTGCAATCGAGGAGTTCGCCCGATGAAGCCGATCGGCAAGATGATCGCCGCATCCCTGCTGTTTTTCGCGGTGGCCGGCTCGGCCGCCCCAGCGCCGCGCGAGACCTGGCTGCGCAGCTGGGCCTCGGCGCAGCAGATCCCCGAGGATCGCAACGCCCTGCCCGATGCCGATTTCAAGGATGCGACGCTCCGCCAGGTCGTGCGCGTCAGCGTCGGCGGCGAGCGCATCCGCGTGATGCTGACCAACGCCTTCGGCACCGAGCCACTGCGCATCGATTCCGCCCATGTCGCTCTCTCGCTGGCGCCGGCGTCATCGCGGATCGATCCGGCGAGCGACCGCGCGCTGACCTTTGACGGGTCGCCCGAGGTCGTGATCCCGGCCGGCGCTTCCTGGCTCTCTGATCCCGTCGCCTTGCGCGCGCCCGCGCTGAAGAGCCTCGCGATCACCCTGCATTTCCCCGACGCGCCGAAGGGGCAAACCAGCCATCCCGGCTCCCGCGCGACCTCCTATGTCGTGCACGGCAACCGGGTCTCCGCGCCCGAGCTCGCCGACGCGAAGAAGGTCGAGCATTGGTTTCAGATCGGTGGCGTCGAGGTGGTCGCGCCCGCCACGGCCCGCGCGATCGTCACGCTCGGCGATTCGATCACTGACGGCAACGGCTCCACCACCGACGGCAACGATCGCTGGCCCGATATCCTCGCCAACCGCCTCCAGGCCTCGCCCGCGACCCGCAGCATAGCGGTGCTCAACCACGGCATTGGTGGCGGGCGGCTGCTGCTCGACGGGCTCGGCCCCAACGCGCTCGCCCGCTTCGACCGCGACGTGCTGGCGCAGACCGGCGTGCGCTATCTGATCGTGCTGGAGGGGGTGAACGATCTCGGCGTCTTCACCCGCGACGCGCCGCAAAGCCCTGCGGCGCATGCCGCTCAGGTCGCCCGGATGATCGGTGCGTACCGCCAGATCGTCGCCCGCGCGCGCGGCGCCGGCATCAAGGCGATCGGCGCGACGATCACGCCTTATGGTGGATCCGACTATTATCATCCCGACGCGACCAACGAAGCCGATCGCCAGGCGATCAACCGCTGGATCCGCACCCCCGGCAATTTCGATGGCGTGGTCGATTTCGATGCGGTGATGCGCGATCCGGCCAATCCGATGCGGTTGCGGCCGGCGCTCGACAAGGGCGATCATCTTCACCCCAGCGTCGCGGGTCACCGCGCCATGGGAGATGCGATTCCGCTGGAGCTTTTCAAATGAAAGTCATTCTCGCGCTCGCGGCACTCGCGCTCCTCACCGCGCCGGCGGCTGCGAAGGATGCGAAGCCAGTGATCGCGCTCACCTTCGACGATCTGCCAGCGCACAGCGCGCTGCCGCCCGGCACGACTCGCGTCGAGATCGCGCGCAAGACGATCAAGGCCTTCGCCGACGAAAAGGTCGAGGTTTACGGTTTCGTCAACGGCTATCAGATCGCGAAGGAGCCAGACGCCGCCGCGGTACTCGACATGTGGCGCGCGGCGGGCCTGCCGCTTGGCAATCACGGCTGGCGTCACCTCAATCTCAATCAGGCCAATGTCGCCGATTATCTGGCGGACATCGACCAGACCGACGCGCTGATCGCGCCGAGGATGGCGGGCAGGGACTGGCACTGGTTCCGCTACCCCTTCCTCGCCGAGGGCGACGATCCAGCGAAGCGCGCGGAAGTCCGCAAGGCGCTCGCCGACCGCCACTACCGCATCGCCCAGGTCACGATGAGCTTCGGCGATTATATGTGGAACGAGCCCTATGCCCGCTGCGTCGCCATGGGCGACAAGGCGGCGATCGCGACGCTGGAGAGCAGCTATCTCCGCGCCGCATCCGAAACCGCGCGCGCCACCCGCGCCGATGCTCGCGCCCTGTACGGCCGGGACATTCCCTATGTGATCCTCATGCATATCGGCGCGCTCGACGCGCAGATGCTGCCGCGGCTGTTGAAACAGTATCGCGACGAAGGTTTCGACTTCACCACGCTGGAAAAGGCAGAAGCCGATCCGGTCTTCGCCGCCGATGTGAATCCCCTGCTGCCGCCCGCGCTGCCGCGCCGGCAGCAGCTGCAGGAAAAGGGCATCGCGCCGCAGCCGGTAGAGAATCTTTCGCAGATGCTCGATTCTTTATGCCGTACCCCCTCGACCGTGGCGGTACCGTAGCTATGTATACAAGAATTCTCGCGCCGACCGGCGCCTCCTGGAGATCAGCATGACTATCAACGGCGAAATGTTCATTGGCGCGCGCGCCGTACGCGGCACCCAGGGCGAGATCCGCGCGGTCCAGGCCGAGACCGGCGAGCCGATGGAGCCCGGCTTCGGCGGCGCCACGCTCGAGGATCTCGACACCGCCTGCCGGCTCGCCGACGAAGCGTTCGATACCTATCGCGAAACCTCGCCCGAGGATCGCGCCAAGTTCCTCGAGACGATCGCCGACAATATCATGGCGATCGGCGACGAGCTGGTCGAGCGCGCCATGGCCGAAAGCGGCCTGCCGCGCGGCCGGATCGAGGGCGAGCGCGGTCGGACCTGCGGCCAGCTCCGCCTGTTCGCCCAGGTCGTGCGCGACGGCCATTATCTCGACGTGCGGATCGATCATGCCGATCCCGCACGCGCCCCGGCGCCCAAGCCCGACCTGCGCCTGCGCAACATCGGCGTCGGCCCGGTCGCGGTGTTCGGCGCGTCCAACTTCCCGCTCGCTTTCTCGGTCGCCGGCGGCGACACCGCCTCGGCGCTTGCCGCCGGTTGCCCGGTCGTCGCCAAGGCGCACAGCGCGCATCCCGGCACGTCCGAGCTGGTCGGCCGCGCGGTGCAAAAGGCCGTCGCCGATTGCGGCCTGCCCGAAGGCACCTTCTCGCTGCTGTTCGATTCGGGCCGCACCATCGGCCAGGGTCTAGTCGCCGATGCGCGCATCAAGGCGGCCGGCTTCACCGGCTCGCGCGGCGGCGGCACCGCGCTGATGAAGATCGCGCAGGACCGCCCCGAGCCGATCCCGGTTTATGCCGAGATGAGCTCGATCAACCCGGTCATCCTCTTCCCCAATGCATTGGCTGCCAAGGCCGAGGCGACCGCCAAGGCGTTCGTCGGCTCGCTCACGCTCGGCGCAGGACAGTTCTGCACCAATCCCGGCCTGATCCTCGCTGTCGAAGGCGACGATCTCGACACCTTCATCGGCGCGGCGGCCGCCGCCCTGGCCGAGATGCCCGCCTCGACCATGCTCACTCCCGGGATCGCCAAGGCGTACCAGACCGGCGTGGACGCGATCGGCAGCCACAATACGGTCGAGACGGTCGCGCGCGGCAAGCCTGGCACGCATTGCCAGGGCCAGGCTGGCCTGTTCCTGACCACGGCGGACGATTTCCTCAACCATCACGAGCTGCAGGACGAGATTTTCGGTGCGGCCTCGCTCGTCGTGCGCTGCCCCGATCTGGCAACGGTCACCGCCGTGGTCGATCATCTCGAGGGCCAGCTCACCGCCGCGATCCACATCGTCGATGCGGATCACCCCGAAGCGCGCAAGATGATCCCGCATCTCGAGCGCAAGGTCGGCCGCATCCTCGTCAACGGCTTCGGCACCGGCGTCGAGGTCGCGCATGCGATGGTCCATGGCGGGCCCTATCCGTCGACCGCCGACGGCCGCTCGACCTCGGTCGGCAGCAAGGCGATCGATCGCTTCCTGCGGCCGGTCTCCTATCAGGACCTGCCCGACGATCTGCTGCCCGACGCGCTGAAGCAGGCCAACCCCTACGGCATCGAGCGTCTGGTCGACGGCAAGCGTTGATGGCGCTGCGGCTGGTCGGCATTTCGGGGAGCCTGAGACGGCACTCCTATAATGCCGGCCTGCTGCGCGCGGCGCAGGCCGCGATGCCCGAAGGAACGTCTCTTGCGATCCATTCGATCGCCGGCGTCCCGCTCTACAATGCCGATGTGGAGGCGGAGGGAATCCCCGACGCGGTGACGGTGTTGAAGGACGCGGTCGCCGAGGCGGACGGGGTGCTGCTGGTCACGCCCGAATATAATAATGGCGTGCCTGGCGTGTTCAAGAACGCGATCGACTGGATGTCCCGGCCCGCGTCCGACATTCCCCGCGTGTTCGGTGGCAAGCCCGTCGCATTGATCGGCGCATCGCCCGGTGGCTTCGGCACGATCCTGTCCCAGAATGGCTGGCTCCCGACCTTGCGCACGCTGGGCACGGAGCTGTGGACGGGCGGGCGGCTGATGGTCGCGAAAGCTGGAGCGGTCTTCGACGAGGAGGGCAATCTCGTCGACGACGCCATCCGCGAGCGGTTGACGCATTTCGTCGCGGCCTTCGCGGAATCGATTTCGGAAAGCAAAAAATAACAGTATTCCGAAAATTATATAGTCACTTGCGCGCTTGGCGCAGATAAAATGACAGTAAAACTATGTAAATATTCGGGCTATCTTTGCCAAATAGCCTGAGCGCGCGTGTACTTATCATTGGAATTGCTGTGAGGTTTGGGCTAAAGGAGCCTCCCATACAGTCTCCGGAAATTTGAGGCGGGTCGATCAATAGCCTGTCGCGTAAGTTGCGGCAGGCCGAGGGAAAGGGCCTGCCGCAACTTCTTCTATTCGTAGCGCAGCGCCCTGATCGGGCTGGTCCGCGCCACGCGATAGGCGTGCGCCGAGATCGTTCCGATCGCGATCACCACCGCTAGCGCGCCGGCGGCGAGGAACGGCACCGGCGTCAGCGCGATCCGCGTGTCGAAGCCGTTGAGCCAGCCGCGCATGACCCACCAGGCCACGGGCCAGGCGATCAAATTGGCGATCAGCACCGGCCGGCTGAATTGCCAGACCAGCAGTCGCAATATGTCCCGCGTCCGCGCACCGAGCACCTTGCGG
The DNA here is from genome assembly GCF_028293085.1 of Sphingomonas bacterium. Taxonomy (GTDB): domain Bacteria; phylum Pseudomonadota; class Alphaproteobacteria; order Sphingomonadales; family Sphingomonadaceae; genus Sphingomonas. The sequence goes on along the minus strand of NZ_JAQGLC010000085.1, from coordinate 48,435 downwards.
ATCCCGATCTCCTTGGTGCGCCGTTCGGCGGTGAAAGCGGCGAGGCCGAACAGCCCCAGGCATCCGATCACCACCGCGAGGATCGCAAAGGCCCCGAACAACTCGGCCCGGGCCTCGTCCGCATTGTAGAGGGTACGGACGATATCATCGACGAACTTGGCGCGGAACGGGATGTCCGGCACCTGCTTCTTCCACACCGCCTCGATTCGGCCATAGGCGACGCTCGGCGCGATGCCCTGGAACCGTACCATCAGCTGGTTGAAATCGCGCGTCTGGTAATAATACATGATCGGCTGCAGCGGATCGCGCACCGAGCGGAAACGCGCATCGGTGACGATGCCCACCACCGTCACCGGCACCTGGCCATATTCGGGCAGGGTGATGCCCGCCAGGATCGTCTTGCCCAGCGCATCGCTCGGATTCTTGTAGCCGATGCGGTGCGCCGCTTCCTCGCTCAGAATCACGTTCGCACCGCGCGCGACCAGGGCGCGTTCCGCGTCGGGCTGCATCGGGCTCGGCGTGGTGACGTCGTCGCGCGGCTGACTCTCGGAGAAATTCCGGCCCGCGACGATCTTCATGCCCATCGTCTCGAAAAAGCCGGGATCGATGCCGTAATTGCCCAGCGCGATCCGGTTGGGACTGCCCGGCACCTGCACTTCGGTCACCGAATTGCGGCCGCTCACCACCGCGATCTGGGTGCGGCCGGCGGTGGTGACGCCGGGCGTGCGCTTCACCTCATCGAGCAGCGAGGTCATCACCGCCTCGACCTGCGGCCGGCCGATCCCGTCGATCTGGAGCAGGCTGTCGCGGTGATATCCGGCATCGCTGGTGCGCGCGTAGACGGTCTGCGCATAGACCACCGAGGTGCAGATGATCAGCCCGATCGAGACCGCGAACTGCCCGACCACCAGCGCGTTGCGCAGCAGCCCCGATCCTTCCGCGTCGGCCGCTGATTTGTTCGCCTTCAGCACGCGCGCCGGCTCGAAGCGCGACAGCACGAAGGCCGGATAGACGCCGCCCGCCAGGCCGACGAGCAGGGTCAGCCCGATCACCGGCAGGATCAGCCCGTCGAGCGCGAAATAGCGCAGGTTGATCTGGGCATCGAGGAAGTTGTTGAGGCCGGGCAGCACCAGTTCGACCAGTGCCAGCGCGACCAGCATCGCGATGCTCGCGAGCAGGATCGATTCGCCGATGAACTGGACGATCAACTGCTTGCGCGTCGCGCCGAGCACCTTGCGCAGCGCCACTTCGCGCGCGCGCTGGGTCGCCCGGGCGGTGGCCAGGTTGGTGAAGTTGACGCAGGCCATGCCCAGGATCAGCAGCGCGACGATGGCGAAGGTAACGATCGTCCGCATGTCGTTGCCCGGCCTCATCGATCCCATCTGCGCGGCGCCCAGATGGACATCGCGGATATTGGCCAGCTTCCAGTCCTGGTTGTCGCCGGCATTGCTCTTCTTGTCCCCGTCGTCCTCGTCGGGGATATTGCGCTTCTCCCAGGCGGGCAGCCCCGCGTTGATCGTCGCGGCATCGGCACCGTCGCGCAACCGGACGAAGAAACCGCCATTCTGGTTGTTCCAGCTGGTGATCGCGTAAGGGATGTCGGCGAAATAGCTTTGCGGATCGAACCGCGCGACCATGGTCATCTCGAGCGAGCTGTTCTTCGGAATATCCTTGAACACGCCGGTGACGCGGTAGTCGGTCGACAGGTTGCGGCTGACCAGGGTGACGGTGCGCCCCACCGGATTGACCGCGCCGAACAGCTTGGTCGCTTCGGTCTCGTTGAGCGTCAGGGCGTGCGGATCGTCGAGCGCATGTGCGGGATCGCCGTAGAGGAAGGGCAGGCGCAGCACGTCGAACAGCGGGCCGTCGGCGAGATAGCCGTCCTGGATTGCCTCGGGCTGGCCGTCCTTCAGGATCACCGCACCGGACCCCATCACGTAAACGGCATGCTCGACCTGCGGGAAATCCTTCTTCAGCGCGATGCCCGCCGGGTAGCTCGTGATCTGCAGCTTGTATTCCTCGCCGCCCTCCTTGGTCGGGTGATAGAAATCCTGGAACTGGAAGGTCTTGTCCGCATCGGGCAACCAGGCGTCATAGCTCATCTCGTAGCGCACGAAACCGAGGATCAGCAGGCACGCGGCGATGCCGAGCGCGAGCCCGGCGATGTTGATGAAGGCATAAGCGCGGTTCTTGGCGAGCGCGCGGATGCCGACGGTCATGTAATTGCGCCACATGGCAGATCTCCTCGGGCGGCTGCGCTCAGGCGGCGCGGCGGTGCTGTTGCAGGATGCGGCCGTCGAGCATGTTGACGACCCGGCTGGCGTAATCGGCATGGGCGGGCGAATGGGTGACCATCACGATCGTCGAGCCTTCCGCGTTCAGCTGCTGGAGCATCCGCATCACCTCGTCGCCGTGATTGGTGTCGAGATTGCCGGTCGGCTCGTCGGCCAGGATCAGCTTGGGCTCGGCGACCAGGGCGCGGGCGACGGCAACGCGCTGCTGCTGCCCGCCCGAAAGCTGGCTCGGCCGATGCCGCGCGCGGTGTGCGATGCCGACCCGGTCCATCACCGCATCGGTGCGGCGCTTGCGCTCGGCCGCGGCCACGTCGTGATAGAGCAGGGCCAGCTCGATATTCTCGCGCACCGACAGCTCGTCGACCAGGTTGAAGCTCTGGAAGATGAAGCCGATATTGGCCTTGCGCACCTCGGCCAGGCGGCTCTCGCCGAGCCCGGCGACCTCCTGGCCATTGAACACATAGGAGCCGTTCGACGGTGAATCGAGCATGCCCATCAGGTTGAGCAGGGTCGATTTGCCGCAGCCCGACGGGCCCATCACCGCGACGAACTCGCCATCGGCGATATCGAGGTCGATCGCATCGAGCGCGGTCGTCTCGATCGTGTCGGTGCGGTAGGTCCGCGAAAGCGCGCGCATCTCAAGCATGCTCATTTCCTTTCAGTAGCCGTCAGGTCGAGCCGGTCCTTGTCGGCGAAACCGGTATAGGGGGAGGTGATGACCTGCTCGCCGGGGTCGAGTCCTTCGAGCACTTCGATCGAATCCGGGTTGCGGCGGCCGAGCCGGACCTGGCGCTTCACCGCGCTCCCGCCGTCGGGCGAGACCACGAACACCCAGTTGCCGCCGGTCTCGTTATAGAAGGCACCGGCCGGGATCAGCCGCGCGGGCGCGGGATCGCCCAGCGTCAGCTTGGCCTGCAGCGTCTGGCCGCGCTGGATGTTGGCGGGCTCGGTACCGATGAACTGCAGATCCACCTGGAACTGGCCGTTCTGCACCTGCGGATAGATTTTGGTGACCTTGGCGGCGAAGGTCTTGCCGCCCCAGTCGACGCTGGCCTTCTGGCCGATCTGGACGCGGCCGAGATAGAATTCGTCGACCCCCGCCATCAGCGTGGTGCGGCCCGGGCTGTCGATCTGCCCGATCCGCTCGCCGCGCTGGAGCGACTGGCCGACCTGGATCGAGAAACCCGAAAGCTGCCCCGCGACGGGCGCGCGGAGGTTGAGCGCGTCGAGATTGGCGCGGGCGAGCTTCAGGCTCGACTGCATCGATGCGGCGGAGGCGCGTTGCTGGGAGAGCTGGCTGTTCTGCAACCGCTCGTCGGTCGCCTGGCTGCGCCGCACCACTTCCATCCGCTTCTGCTCGTAGAGATATTCGTCGCGCGTATCGTTGAACTGCTTGCCCGACACGAAGCCGCGCTCGGCGAGCGGCTGCTCGCGCTCAAATTGGCGCCGCGCCTTGGTCGCGGCGAGACCGGCGTCGAGCACCGATCGCTCATTGGCAAGGCGCGTCTGGGCGAGTGCCAGCTCCTGGCTGCGCATATTGTTGATCTGCTGCTCGACCTCGGTCTGGCGGGCGAGCGTGGAAAGCTGGAGCTCGGCGTTGGAGAGCTCGACGATCAGCTCGCCCTTGGCGAGGCTCGCGCCATCCTCGGCGATCACCTTCTCGACCCGGCCGCCCTCGATCGCATCGAGATAGACGGTGAGGAGCGGGGTGACGCGGGCGCGGAGCGGAATAAAGTCTTCGAAGGTCCCGGTGCGCACCGGCGAGATCGTCAGGCGGTCGGCGGCAACGGTCTGCGAACCGCCGCGTGGAGCGAGGTACCAGAAGGCGAGAACGGCGATCAGCAAGGCGACGCCGCCGATCGCGATCTTCGTGCGCTGCGACAGCTTCCGCGTCTCGACGCTGCGGTCCATCCCGCTGCCCGAAACCGGACGGTCGCCCGCTTCGTCCCCTTTCATGCGTACGACACTCATCGGCACTCCCCTGGTCGGGATATGCTCAGCAAGCGGCGTGCCAGCCTGAGCGCTAGGAAAAGTCACGGGCACAGCTCGATCCTGTGTCCGGTTCCGGACAGTGACGTCCGGAACCGGACGCGAATCCGGGTCATGCGATCTGGCCGCCGACGAGCGATGCGACCGTCACGACGGGCGCGGCGGACGCCAGGGTCAGGCAAGTGGTGATCGCGATCGCGGCGATGGCGCTCAGGATTTGCGGCTTCAGGGTCAGTTTCACGGTGGTTCTCCTCGATTGTGCCGGGTTGGCAATGATCCGTTCAGCATGGCGCGTGCCAGATGCCGAAAGGGGCGGATTTGCGTGCAATTTACCGGGGGGCCAGTTCTGGCACGGAAATTGACTGTCCGATTTCGCACGCGGAATGTACGGGAGCGGTCAATGGGGAAGCCGGCGGAATTCGACCTTTGTGTCGTGGTGGACGACGATGAGGATATCCTCACCGCCGCGCGCCTGTTGCTGCGCGGCCTGTTCACCGACGTGGTGACCGCGCGCTCGCCCGACGAGGCGATCACCGCGATCGCCGGCCGCTCGGCCGACGTCGTTCTGCTCGACGCCAATTTCGCGCGCGGCGCGACTGATGCGGCGGAGGGGCTTGCCTGGCTCGACCGGTTGCTCGCGATCGACCCCGACCTGATCGTGGTGATGATCACCGCCCATGCCGGGGTGAATGTCGCGGTCGAGGCGATGAAGCGCGGCGCGACCGATTTCGTGTCCAAGCCCTGGTCGAACGAGCGGCTGCTCGCGACCGTGCGCACCGCCGCCTCCCTCCGTCGCTCGCGCCGCGCGGTCGCGGTCGAGAAGGCGCGTGTGGTCGCGATCACCGATCCGGCGCCGGGGGCCAACACCCCCCTTATCGGCAAGTCGCCTGCGATGGCGCGGGTCCATTCGCTGATCGCCCGAGCTGCACCAACCGAGGCGAACGTGCTGGTGCTCGGCGAGAATGGTACCGGCAAGGAGATCGTCGCGCGCGCGCTGCACACCCAGTCGCTCCGTGCGCGCCAGCCGATGCTGACGGTCGATCTCGGCGCCATCGCGACCGAGCTGATCGATTCCGAACTGTTCGGTCATGTGAAGGGCGCCTTCACCGATGCCCGCGCCGATCGCATCGGCCGCATCCAGGCGGCGGACGGCGGTACCTTGTTCCTCGACGAGATCGGCAATCTGCCGCTCCACCTCCAGCCCAAATTGCTGACCGTACTCGAGCAGCGCCAGGTTACCCCGGTTGGCGCCAACCGTCCGATTCCGGTCGATATCCGCGTGATCGCCGCGACCAACATGACACCGCAGATGCTGCGCGACGATCGGCATTTCCGGCAGGATCTGCTGTTCCGGCTCAACACCGTCGAGATCGAGCTGCCCCCCTTGCGCGAACGCCGCGAAGACGTGGCTGCACTCGTCGCCCATTTCCTCGATCATTATGCCCGGCGCTACAACCGCCCCGCGCCCGAATTGACCGCCGGCGCCCGGGCGGCGCTCGCCACGCATGACTGGCCGGGTAATGTCCGCGCGCTGCGCCACGCGATCGAGCGCGCGGTGATCCTCGCCGGTGACGCGCCGCTCGAGGCGGAGGACTTTCCGCTCGGCGCCTCGGCGCCGCGCGTTGCGCCCGAGGCGGTGGTCGCGCCGCCAGCGTCCGAGCTCAACCTCGAAAAGGTCGAGCGCCGGCTGGTCGAGGAGGCCCTGAAGAAGCACGGCTACAATATTTCGATGGCCGCGACCGAGCTCGGCCTGTCGCGCGCGGCACTCTATCGGCGGATGGAGAAGCATGGGCTTTGACCGGCGCTTCACGCTGGTCCTTGCCGCCTGGGTTGCCGGGTTGCTCGTTGCGGTGGCGGGATTCATCTGGTCGTTCGAGATTGACGGCCTCGCGGCGACCCGGATCGTTGCGGGGCTGATTGCCGTTGCCGCGGCTGGCGGCCTGTGGCGGCATGTCGACCGCACCAACCGGACCGTCGGGCGTTTCGTCGAGGCGCTGAACAGCAAGGATTTCGCGACGCGGTTCGACGGTCGCGGCGGGGCCGGCTTCGACGAGCTGGCTGCCGCGCTCGACGGAGCGATGCGTGGCCTGCAGACCGAGCGCGACCGCGCCGCGCGCGAGATGCGCTATCTCGAGGCGCTGGTCGACGACATGCCGATCGCTCTGCTGACGGTCGACGCGCAGCACGGCGTGACGCCCGCGAACAAGGCCGCGCGCCGGTTGTTCAACCGCCATCAGGGCGTGCGGCCGGAAGATTACGGCGTCTATGGCGCAACCTTTGCCGCGCGACTGGAGGTGGAAGGCGAGCCGCGCCAGGAGGTGCTGATCCTCCGCATGGCGGGCGGGCCGCAGCGCGCCATCGTGCGGTCGGCCTCGCTCGAACGACTCGGCCTGCGCGTCCGCGCGGTGACGGTCGAGCCGGTGCAGGGCACGCTCGACACGGTCGAAATGGCCGCGCAGACTGATCTCGTCCGCGTGCTGACCCATGAGATCCTGAACTCGCTGACCCCGGTGACCTCGCTCGCCGGCACGGCCGCCGACCTGCTCGACGCCGAACCTCCCGACGTGCCCGATGCCCGCATCGCGGTGACGACGCTCGCGCGGCGTGCGGAAGGATTGCGGCGGTTCATCGACAGCTACCGCGCAGTCTCGCATGCGCCCGTGCTGCGCCGCCGTCGGTTCGAGGCCGTGCCCTTTGCGGACGAGCTGGCCAAGCTGTTCGCCGCGGAGTGGGCCGACATCCCGCTCTCCGCCGAAGTGCAGCCCGACCTGATCCTCGACGCGGACCCCGATCTCCTCGCGCAGGTGCTGATCAACCTGCTGCGCAACGCTGCCGAGGCAGCACATCGTGGCTCGGGCGAACATTGGGTCCGCCTCACCCTTTCCGCCAACGCCGGCCGTGTCTGGATCGAGGTCGAGGACAGCGGCACCGGCGTTCCGGAGAATCTGCGGCGCGATATCTTCCTGCCCTTCTTCACCACCCGGGCAGAAGGCACCGGGGTAGGGCTCAATCTCGCGCGACAGGTTGTGGTGGCGCACGGCGGTACGATCGATATCGCTGACGGCCGAACCGGCGGCGCGCTGTTCCGGATCATCCTGTAACGCTTCCGGAACCACCATAACTGTCATACGTTGGGGCCGGACAAAGGGGGTGTCGGGAAATATGGGCGGTGCACGTCCGCGGGCATATCTGCGGCTATCCTGTCGATTGCTGGCGACGCTCGTCCTGGGCGTGTCCGGCATCGGTGCCGCGCGGGCCCAGAGCGCCGAGGATCTCAGCCGGATGTCGATCAGCCAGCTCGGCGAGATCGACGTCTCCTCGGTGACGAAAACGCCCCAATCGTTGAGCGACGCTCCCGCGGCGATCTACGTCATCACCCATGATGACATCCTGCGGTCCGGTGCGACCAGCGTGCCCGAGATGCTGCGGCTCGCACCCAACCTCCAGGTCGCGCGCACTGGCTCGAGCCAATATGTCATCACCGCGCGCGGGTTGAGCGGCAATTCGGCTGCGCAGAATTTCTCGAACAAGCTACTCGTTCTGATCGATGGCCGGAGCGTCTACACACCACTTTATTCCGGCGTCTATTGGGACATGCAGGATGTCCTGCCTGCCGACGTCGATCGGATCGAGGTGATCAGCGGTCCGGGCGCCACCCTGTGGGGCGCGAATGCCGTCAACGGCGTTATCAACATCGTCACGCGCGCATCGGGCGATACGCAAGGCTTACTCGTCGATGCCACTGCAGGGGCGCTCGAACGCACCGGCGGGCTGCGCTATGGCGGCCGGATCGGCGACGACGCGACCTTCCGGATCTATGCGCGCGGGGTCGACCAGGATCAGACGCTCACGGCCACCGGTGCACACGGGGGTGACGACGCGTGGCGGGTGCAGGGCGGCTTCCGGCTCGACTGGGCTCCAGGCGAGCGCGACCGACTGACCCTGCAGGGCGACGCCTATGGCGGCGCGCACGGCCAGCTCGGTGGGGCGGACGAGGATATCAACGGCCGCAACCTCCTGGTGCGATGGCATCGCGTGGGGGCGGGCTCGGACCTGCAGGTCCAGGCCTATTACGACCGTACCAGCCGGATGACCGAGCAGGGCGGCGGCCGCTTCTCGCTCGACACCTATGATCTCGACATCCAGCACCGGTTCGCACTGGGCGAATCCAACGCCATGGTCGTTGGCGGGGGCGTGCGGGCGAACAGCTACCAAATCGATGGTCCCCCCTCCTTGCTGTTCGCACCGCCGCACAGAACGCTGCTGCTCGCCAGCGCGTTCGTACAGGACACGGTGAAGCTCGACAGCCGGCTCAACCTGACCGTCGGGCTCAAGCTCGAAGACGAGCCCTATTCGGGCACGGTATTGTTGCCCAGTGCGCGGCTGGCGTGGAAGCCAGTCCCCGAGGCTCTGTTCTGGACGGCAGTGTCGCGCGCGATCCGCTCGCCCACGCCGTTCGACCGCGACGTCGTCGAGACGCTCGGGACCACCGTTTTTCTGACCGGCGTCGACAGCTTCACCACGGAGAAGCTGACCGCCTATGAGGTGGGCCTGAGAGTTCAGCCGGGCGAGCGCTTCTCTCTCTCGGTTTCGGGCTTCTACAATGTCTATGACGATCTGCGCAGTATCGAGGTCGCGCCCGGCGGATTCCTGCCGCTGCAATGGGGCAATGGGCTCAAGGGCAACACCTGGGGTTTCGAAAGCTGGGCCGATTTCGAGTTGCTGTCCTGGTGGAAACTGTCCGCTGGCTTCTCGCTTCTGAAGGAGGACTTTCACTTCAAATCCGGTGCGAGCGGCATTCTCGGCGTTGCGCAACTCGGCAGCGATCCCGATCACCGTGCCGCGCTTCGATCGTCGATGAATCTTGGCAGCGGCGTGACCCTCGACGCCGATCTGCGCCAAGTCGGCAGGCGGCCCGATCCTTATGTGCCGCCGTTCCTCGAATTGGGCGGCCGGCTTGGGTGGAACATCGACGACCGGATCACGCTGGCGGTGTCGGCGTTCAACCTGCTGCACGCCCGGCATCAGGAGTTTCCCGCGACACAGGCCGATGCCGTTCCCCGACAGGTCGTCGCGGGGTTGCAATGGCGTCTCTGAACCGCCCGTGGTGGGCTGCGCTGGCGGTGCTGCTGGTCGCGACGTGCCTATGGCCGACTGGTTCAGTTCGGGCAGGCGACGTCAGCCTCGAATCCGCGGTGAAGGCAAATTTCCTCTACAAGTTCGCGCCCTTTGTCGCGTGGCCGCCACCGGCGTTAGCCGACCCGGTCGCACCGTTCAGAATCTGCGTGATCGGCGACGATCCGTTCGGCGCCACACTGGATAACGCAGTACGCGGTCAAAGGATCGGCATGCATCGGATCGCGGTCAGGCGGGCACCGGCCGCGGCGAAAGGGATGGGATGCCACATCCTCTTCGCGGGCAAATCGCGGGTCCAGTCTCCGACCGAAATGCTGGGCGCGGTGGCAGGCGAGCCGGTTCTCACCGTCACCGATCCGAGCCGTGGCGTGTCGGGCGGTATGATCCAGTTCGTGATGCGGAGTGGCCGGGTGCGCTTTACCATCGACGCACCGGCGGCAAGCGCGAGCGGACTCAATATCAGTTCGAAACTGATGGAGCTCGCCGTTGCGCCCGGCCAGTGACATGAGCGCGCTCGTCCGCCGCTTCTGGCCCGAGGGCCGCATGCCGGCCAGCCCGCTGGTCGCGGTCGGTCTGGCGATCGTGCTGCTCGTCGCGAGCCTGTTGCTCGGCCTGCACAACGAACGGCAGCATCGGGAGGAGAAGGTCCGCGATGTCGAGATCCAGGCCGCGATCCTCGCGGGCAGCGTCGCGGCGCCCCTCGCGTTCGACGATACCAACGCGACCAGCGAGTATCTCGGTGCGCTCAAGGCCAATCCTGAAATCCAGGCGGCGGGGGCCTATGACATCAACGGTCATTTCGCGGCCGGCTACACCCGGACGGGCGCAAAGCTGCCGTCGTCGAACAGGGTCGGCCCCGCCCATTTCGAGGGTAGCGACGTCGTCGTCACCGCGGTGGTCGCGCAGAACGGCACGACGCTCGGCTCGGTCTATCTGCGCGCCGCGACCGAAAGCTGGGCACGGCGGGCGACCCGCTATGTCGGCATCGCCATCCTGCTTGTCATGGCGTCGCTGCTCGTCGCGGTGCTGGGGATTTCCTATGCGTCGGTCAGCGACGCGCATCGCCGGCTCCGCGCCGAGGCCGATGGGCGGGAAAAGGCCGAAGAGGCGCTCCGCCAATCGCAGAAGATGGAGGCGATGGGGCAGCTGACGGGCGGCGTCGCGCATGATTTCAACAATCTGCTGATGGTCGCCTCGAGCGGGCTCGACCTGATGGACCGGACCGACGATCTCGCCCGGCGCGAGCGGCTGAAACAGGGCATCAGGCAGGCGATCGACCGCGGCGCCAAGTTGACCCAGCAACTGCTGACCTTCGCACGGCGATCGCCGCTCAAGCCCGAGGTCGTGAATCTCGAACGTCGCATCCGTGGCTTGCAGGACCTGCTCGACCGCTCGCTTCGTGAGGATGTCACGATCGATCTGAGCTTCCCGCCGGGGCTGTGGCCGGTCGAGGTCGATGTTTCGCAGTTTGAGGTAGCGCTGCTCAACATCGCGCTCAATGCGCGCGACGCGATGCCCGACGGTGGGACGATCAGGATGAGTGCGCAGAATGTGCCCGGTCCCGCGCCGGATGGCGCCGACATGGTCCGGTTGTCGATTGCGGACACCGGCACCGGCATGGCGCCCGAAAATATCGCCAAGGTTTTCGAACCCTTCTTCACGACCAAGGGCGTGGGGCAGGGCACCGGTCTCGGCCTCAGCCAGGTCTATGGCTTTGCGCGCTCATCCGGCGGGGATGTGAACGTCGAAAGCGAGGTCGGAATGGGCACGACCATCGTGATGCTGCTGCCCCGCTCGCACAAGACGGCCGTGGCCGAGATAGCCGATCCCGGATCGCCGCAACCGGCGCGGGGGCGGTATCGCATCCTGCTCGTCGAGGACGACGATCATGTCGCCGATCTTGTCGGCGAGATGCTGGACGAGCTGGGCTATGAGCGGGTCCGGGTTCCGTCCGCCGCTGCCGCGCTGGAGACGCTGGCGGCCGACGCCGCGTTCGATCTCGTCTTTTCCGACATGGTCATGCCCGGCGCGATGAGCGGGCTGGATCTGGCGCGCGAGATAGCACGGTCGCGGCCCGCGCTGCCGGTCGTGCTGACCACCGGCTATAGCGCGGCGGCTGCGGCCGCGATGGCCGACGGGCTTGAATTGCTGACCAAGCCTTATTCGATCCAGGCACTCGCCGGCACGCTACGCAAGTTTCTCGGGGGGGATCGGTCGGGGAACGATCGCTAACCACCTTTGCGAGGCTCAATGAGGCTTGGCGGATTTCTTCAACAGGCGGCGGAAGTCCTTGGCGTGACTCAGGAGGTGGGCCTTGTCGAAGCAGGCAACGGCGCCGCGCTCGATCGCCTCATGCTCGGAGTCGCTGCCGCGCCTGGTCTGGGAGGAGACGACCAGCACCGGCGCGTGCGGACTGGCGGCGAGCTCGTCGAGAAAGGTCAGCCCGTCGATACCGGGCATCGCCAGATCGAGGGTGATCACCCGAGGTCGATGCCGGTCGATCAGCCTGCGGGCGGTATCGACATCGCTGGCCGATCCGACCACGGTCAGATCGCTGTCGCCAGCCAGCATCTCCTCGATGATCGCTCGGACCGTGAGCGAATCGTCAATGATCAGGACGCCGCCCATCGCGATCGTGCCCGGGTTTGCCGCCCCGATCACGCTCACGCCATCCCTGTCCGGGCGAACGACCGCCGGCTTTTCGGATGGCGATGCCGCCACAGACGCAATCCTGTCATGGTGCCCACTCAGCAAGAATGGCGAAAAAGCCAATCATCTGGGACTGGATAATTCTGCCATGCCGGTACGGGATAGCGCGGGGATATACGTGGGGGGTTGTACATAACACCGCGGCAATAGGCCGGTAATGCGGGCCCGGTATCTGCGGATTGCATCGAAGCGGTGCCGGCATCCTGCTAGGTGTTTTTCCCAAGCAGATGAATCCGGCGACCGCGCGTATCTTTGCGTCGGGGAATTGTACCCACGAGGGTCGGCTTATCGTGGCGTCAACCGAACTGATTGTCTTGATCGTGGGTGATAGCGGGTTGCGAAGCGCGCTGATTGCGCGGCTTTCGCTGGACGGCGAGAGCCTCGTAACACTCGAGGTCGATCCCGAAGATCCGGCTTTGGAACGGATCGCGCCTTCGCAAAGCATCCTCGTGATCGACGGCAGCCGGTTGGATGGGCGGCTTCAGGTGCTGGCCGAGAGCGGCCGGTGGGGCGGTATCATCGCCCTCGCGGACGCGGCGGCGGAAACCCGGATGGACCGGGTATCCGTCCTCGATCGGAAATCGGCGCTGGTCGAGATCCGGGAAACGCTGAGGCGTTGGCGAGCTGCCGACCAGGGGCATTAGGGCTGAGGGATCAGCCCGGCCGCGAAGGCGATGCGCAATGCCTCGGGCAGGCTGCGCACGCCGAGTTTGGTCATCAGGTTGGCGCGGTAGATCTCGACCGTACGCGGGCTGATATCGAGCTCATAGGCAATCACCTTGTTCGCCCGGCCTTCGATGAGGCCCATCAGCACGTCGCGTTCGCGGGGCGAGAGCCCATCGATCTTCGTCCGGGCCTGATCGATATGTGCCGCTGACGCGCTGTCATGCGCCAGGCGCGAAAAGGCGGCATCGACCGTGCGCAGCAGCGTTTCGGCCTCATAGGGCTTCTCGATGAAGTCGAGCGCACCTGCCTTCATCGCCTGCACGGCCAGTCCGACATTACCCTCCCCGGTCAGAATCACCGAGGCGAACTTCTTCCCGTCGGTCTCCTGCAGGGCGTTCAACACCTCGATTCCGTTCGCACCGGGCATGTGGAAATCAAGCAGGAGCACGCCCGCGTCGAGTCCGGCGGCATCCTCCAGGAACTTGTCGCCGCTGCGGAAGCTTCGGACCACCAGATCGGATTGCAGCGACAGGAGGCTGTGCAGCGACGCGCGGACGGCATCGTCGTCATCCACGAGATAGATATTACGGGTCATTCCTCGATCTCCTCCAGCGCCGGCAACGTAAATCGGAAAACCGCCCCACCATTCGGTCGGTTCTCGGCCACGAGCGTGCCGCCATGGGCCTCGACGATCCTTCGCGAGATGGAAAGGCCGATACCCATGGCGGTGCCGTTCTTGGTGGTGGCGAAACGGGAATAAAGTTGCTCGCTGAGCTCGGCCGGGAGGCCGGGGCCGTTGTCGCTCACGGAGATCTCGATCATGTCGTCGCCGGCGGGGCGCGAGGCGATGACGATTTCCCGCCCGTCGGACGGCTGGTTGCGTAGTGCGTCGACAGCGTTGCGGAGCAGATTGACCAGGACCTGCTGCACCTGGATGCGATCGGCGAAGATCGTGTCGGCGGAGGTGTCGAGCAGATAGGTCAGCTTGATGCCGAACTGCGCGGTGCCGAACAGCACGAGCTCAACCGCCTCGCGGACGACGAGTTCGAGCGATTCGGCCCGCATCTCGCCTTCCCGCTTGGTCAGGAAGTCGCGCAGGCGGCGAATGATCTCGCCGGACCGGAGCGTCTGCTCCTCGCCCATGCGCAACAGATCGGCGACCTTGCCGCCATCCTCTCCCCGCTCGATCAGCATGCGCGCGGCGGCAAGGAAATTGGCGGTGGCGCTGAGCGGCTGGTTGAGCTCATGGGCGAGATCGGCGGCGAGCTCGCTCATCGCATTCTGGCGGGAGATATGGGCAAGCTCGGCATTGAGCTCGCTCAGCCGTTGCTCGGCTGCCAGCCGGTCGGAGACGTCACGAATGACGCCGGTAAAGATACGTTCGTTCCCCAGCCAGGCCTCGCCGAGGCTCAGTTCGATCGGGAACAGCACCCCGTCGGCACGTTTTGCAGTCAGGTCTCGCGTAGTGCCGATCACGTGGCGTTTGCCGGTGGCGAGATAGCGCGCAATCGAATCGTCGTGCCCGGCGGCGATCGAATCGGGCATCAGGAACCTGATGTTGCGGCCGATTGCGACCGCGCTGTCGACCCCGAACATTCGTTCCGCGCCGGCGCTGAAGCTGCGGATCGTGCCGCTGCTGTCGATCACGACCGTCGCATCCGGAATGGTTTCGATGATCGACCGCAATTGCGACGCCGCTTCGCGCTCGTTGCGCTCGGTGATGTCGACGTTCGCGCCGATAACGGTCTCGAGCTCGCCCCGTTCGTCATAATAGCAACGCGCCGATCCCTCGATCGTCCGCACCACGCCGTCGGGTTGGCGGAAACGATATTTGAAGCCGACCCGGTCGTCCTGGTTGGCGACCGCGCGTTCCAGCGTGGCCATGACGCCCTGGGCATCCTCCTGATCGACGAAGGTGAACCAATGGTCGAACGTGGCGAGGCCGCCGGCAGGCAGACCGAGCCGCTGCTCGGAGCCCGGCGACCACTCGATCAGACCGGTCTTTACGTCCCATTGCGACACCCCGAGCTGATGCGCGTCGGCGGCCGCGGCGAGCCGCGCCTCGCTCATCCGAAGCGCGCCTTCGGCCTGCACTCGCTCGGAGATATCGAGCATCTTGACGACCAGCAGCGGTTCCCTGTCCGGACGTTCCAGGACCTGGGTCCGCTCCAGTACCGAGATCTCGGTACCGTCGCGCCGGCATTCCACCAGTTCGTGTTCGGCGGCGCCGGTCGGGCGCGGCACGCCGCTTGACGCTGCCTTGCCGAGGCGTGACTTCAGCAGCTCGTATTTCTTGCGGCCGATCGCCTCGACGGCAGGCCAGCCATACAGCCGCTCGCAGCCGCGCGACCAATAAGTGATCTCGCCATCGGGCCTGGTCAGCGTGACCGCGGTGATATCGAGCGCCACCGTGACCTCCTGAAGCGCGCCTTGCTGGCGCGTCAGGCGATCGACCGCCAGCCAGACGAGGAAACCGATGATGGCGACATTGCCGAGCACCGCGATCAGTTCGGTTTCGATCGGTGCGCCCTTCACCGTCTCCATTCCCCATCGTTCCACCAGGGTGGGCAGGATCGGCAGGATGATCACGATCGGCAGTATCAGGACCACCAGGCGCCGCCGTCCCCGCGTGGCGGTCAGCAGCAGCATCCATCCCGCTTCGTGCCGCCACAGCAGAAAGGCCGTCGCCAGCGCGATCGTCGCCAGGCTTCCGGCGAGGGGAGAGGCGAAGATCTGGGCCAGCAGCCCGTCCGCCGATGTCAGCGGTGACAGCATGAACAGCGAAAACACGCCGAAGCACAGGGCCGCAGTGGCGAGGAGATTGGCGAGCTCGGCAAAGGCATGGCTGCGCCGCATGCTCGAGAGCAGCGCCAGCCCGATAAAGGCGAAAACGGCCATCGAGTTGGCGCCGGGCCGGCCGGGCTGCGCAACCGCGATCGCCTGGACCTGATCGGGAAAGAGGAGCGTATCCAGACCGAGCGAAATACCGGTCGCACCCGCCAGCAGGGTATAGGTCGCGATCAGAAGGGGCAGGGCGATCAACATCGTAGCGATGCGATACCCCAGCACCGTCACGACGAAACCCAGGGAAAGCGATGCGAATCCGAGCGCCGTGATCGGCCACATCGGATAGGTGTCGATACCGAAACCCTTCAAGGCGGGGACGTCGAAAACCCAGCCCGCAAAGGCCGTGGCGCTGATCAGGGCCGCGATCGATACGAGGCCCAGAACGACCTTCCGTTCCCCCGATGCATCGTTGGTCGGACGTGCATCTGATTTTTCGCGCAAGCTGCCTGCACCTCCCGTCCGGAACGAGCATCGTCGGTGATTTTTAACAGATTTTAAACAAAAAACAAAAGACCACCTCACCCCTTCTTGCGCATTCGGATATCGCGCCAGAATGACTATATTGCGGCGCAATAGGCAAGTAGTTCCGCGAAAATAGTGGCGCAAATGATTTAAACGTCTTTAACTATGATGCGCGTCAGGACAGGACCGGAAGGCGAAGTATTACTTTCCGTTGGTAGCGCGGACGACAGAGATAATCACGTACTCGCCAATATAATGCCGCCGTGGTCACGAACAAAAGGTCCGGCACGAATGATAGATTCGACCCGTTTCTCTGCGACGCCAATAGATCACCATGGGCTGAAGATTGATTTAGATCAACGTTTTTCCACGCGACCCGAAAGCCGGCGGGAACGGTCTTCCATTTAGTCGTGGATGACTCCGCGGACCGGATCATGTCGCGGCCGCAGCGCCGGCATCTGCTGAAGGCGAAGCCCTGGTTGCACTGCGTTTCCGGTGCGGCGGCGTGAGTCGACAGACGGCAGAGCAGGGACATGGCATTCCTCATTGGCAATTTGGATCTTGAGATGAAGCGTCGCGAGCGCGACGAGATCGGCAGGGCCCCGTTCGAGCACGAAATCGAGATCCCAGATCTCGAACCTCTGGCCCGTCGCGACCAGCAGCGCGGTGGTGCCGATCCGGCCGCGCTCGCGCATCAGTGCCCCGAGCGTCATCATCCCGTCAGGTGCGAGTTTCACTTCCTCGACGAAACCGAACGTCCGGCGAAGGCGGGTGTAATGGGCGTCGAGGTTGGAGCCGATAAAGGCCGCCCGACGCGTGTCAAAATCCCATTGCTGCTGGGCGGCGAACGCCTTGTCGTAGACGACCAGGCACCGCGATTCCTCGTGCAAACCGACGAACAGGGAGCCGTTCTGGGACCTGAGCTGCGCGGTCTGGTGAAAAGTGCGCGGCAGGAGGATTTCGCCCCCGCTCGTCACTTCGCTGAGTGCGCTGCCGATAAAGAGTTCGTCCATTTGCGAGTCTCCCCTGTTGATGAGCAACATGGTTAACGAATCGCAAAGGCCTGGGCGTAGCGCGTAAAACTACGACATCGTGTTAACGCGTACCTGTGATTCTGCGTAATTGGCGCAGCCTCTACGTATTATCCGCAATGAATAGTCATTTCTGGATGATAGATAGGAAATAGAAGAGCAACAGGCCTCTTATATAGAAGGATTCGAGTCGAGATTAGTTCGAATCACTGTGTTTCTACGACGTGGTTAACCATATCCTTACTGGCTAGCAGCTCGGCGACGGCAATCGCCACCGTGCCGAACAGGAGCCAGCGAGATGATGCAGCAGGAATTGAACCTCGGCGAAGCCGGCGGCGTGACGCTTTTCGGTGTCGGCGGTGCCGGCGGAAATGCTGTCGCGCGCCTGTTCCGCACGGCCCCGTCGGCCATGAAGGTCATCTGCGCCAACACCGACGTGCAGGCCCTGCGCGCGGCACCGGCCGCGAACCAGCTTCAACTCGGTCGACGCCTCACCGGCGGGCTCGGCGCGGGGGCCAGGCCCGAGATCGGCCGCGCCGCCGCCGAGGAGGCGCTGCCCGAGATCATCGAAGCGCTCGAAGGCAGCGCGCTCTGTTTCGTAGCGGCCGGCCTGGGCGGCGGCACCGGCACCGGTGCTGCGCCCGTCATCGCTAAAGCGGCGCGCGAGCGCGGCATCCTCACGATCGGCATCGCCACCAGGCCCTTCGCCTTCGAGGGCGGCCGCCGCGGGCGAATTGCCGCGGCGGGCCTAGCCGAGTTCGAACAGAGCGTGGATGCGATGGTGGTGGTCTGCAACGAGCATCTGTTCCGCGTTGCAGGGCGCGACACGACCTTCCGCAGCGCGCTCGATCTGTCAGATTCGATCGTCTGCGAAACCGCGACCGATTTCGCGGCGCTGATCGCCGGCTCGGCGCTCAAGCGCGTGACGCTGGCGGATATCCGAGCGACACTGCAATCGGGCGGCAGGACGGTGATCGGTTATGGCGAACGGATCGGCGGCAAGGACCGCGCGATACGCGCGGCCGATTCGGCGCTCCGCAACCCCCTGCTCGAGGACGCGCCGCGCGGCGCGCAGCGCCTGCTGGTGACCATCGCCGGGGGGACCGACCTGCGCCTGTTCGAAGTCGAGGAGACGGTCGATTATCTGCGCGAGAAGATTCACCCCGGGGCGGATCTCGTCTGGGGTTCGGTGATCGATCCCGCGCTGGATGGCCGGATGCGCGTGGGGATCGCTGCGGCGGGTCTTCCGGCGCGTGACGCGATCGCGCCGTCCGCTGCGCGGGCGGCAGCGAAGGCTGCTCCTGCGGCGGTCAGCTCGGTGCAACCGATCTCCATGCCGAAGCCGAGGCCCGTTCCAGCTGCTCCCGCGCTCGCGCTGACCCGGGTCGAAGTTCCGGTTCCCGCCCCCGCAATGTCGGAATGCGCCACGCCCCCGCAGGATCCTCTGGTCGATCCTCAGCCCATGGCTGCCGAACGCGCCGTGGATTCGAAGGTCCTTATCCTCACCAGCAGCTACAGCCTCGATCTCGACATCGTCGCCGAGCGTCCGCTGACGACGGGCCCGATCCGGTCGCGCGGGGGGTCCGCGAGCCTGGTCGACCGCCTCTATTTCGCGACGCGCGATCTCAAGCGGAGCTGGCGCCGGCCGCGTGCGCCGGTCGAGCAGCAAGCACCTCGCAAGATCACGGTCACCCGGGGGCTGTCGCAGCTTGCTGCCGGATAGGATTGAAGCCGGCTCGGCGCCATCTTGGCTTTTGCGTTTCACCTCAGGGGAAAAGGCCCTAAGTTGAGCGCAGAGGAGCAGGATCATGGGGCTGTTGGATTTTCTTTCGAAGCAGTTCGTCGATGTCATCGACTGGGTCGACGAACCCGGCGTGCTGGCGATCCGCTATCCAATGAAGGATCGCGAGATCCAGACCGGCGCGCAGCTCACCGTGCGGGAGGGGCAGAAGGCCTTTTTCTATAACGAAGGGCAGATCGCCGACATATTCCTGCCCGGACTGCACCGGCTCGACACCGGCAACATGCCGATCCTCACGGCGCTGATGAACTGGGACAAGGGCTTCGCCTCCCCGTTCAAGTCGGACATCTTTTTCTTCACCTCGCGCGAGCAGGCGGGCCTCAAATGGGGTACGGCGCAGCCAATCACGGTGCGCGACAAGGAATTCGGGCCGCTCCGGATCCGCGCGTTCGGCAGCTATTCCTTCCGGGTCGAGGACGTGCCCGTCTTCGCCGCCAAGCTGATGGGGACGCTCGACCAGCTCACCGTCGCCGATGTCGAGCCGCAGCTGCGCGGCGCCATCGCGACCGCGCTTGCCTCCGGGCTGGGCGGCGGCGAGACGGCGTTCGTCGACCTCGCGGGCGACCAGGCCGCGCTCTCCGAAAAGCTGCTCGCCGCGGTTGCGCCCGCGTTCGAGCAATGGGGCCTGAAATGCTGCAGCTTCTTCGTCGAGAGCCTGTCGCTGCCCGAGGCGGTGCAGGAGCATCTCGACAAGGCGAGCTCGATGCGCGTGGTCGGTGACCTGGATCGCTATGTCCGCTTCCAGACTGCCGAGGCGATCGACACCGCCGCGGCGCAATCGGGCGGCGTCGCCGGAATCGGGGCGGGGGCCGCAGCCGGCATGGCGATCGGCCAGAGCATGGCGGGCGGCTTCGCCCAGCCGGCTGCCCAATCCGCGCCGGCGCAGCCCGGCGAGGATCCCTATCAGCAGATCGAGAAGCTCCATCGGCTGATGACCGCCGGCGCCATCACCCAGGACGAGTTCGACGCGAAGAAGGCGGCATTGCTGGCCAAGATCGGCTGAGCAATATGCTCGACGCGAACTGCCCCAATTGCGGAGCCGCGATCCGGTTCCGCTCCGCCGACCTGCCGGTGAAAGTCTGCGACTATTGCCGCAGCTCGATCGTTCGCGACGGCGAGACGTTGAAGGCCGTGGGCCGCGTCGCCGAGGTGCCGGAGGATGTCAGCCCGCTGCAGGTCGGCGTGCGCGGTGCCTATGACGGAAAGAGCTTCGAGCTGGTCGGGCGCGTCCGCTGGCGCTGGGCCGATGGCGGGTGGAACGAGTGGCTTGCGCTGTTCGACGACGGCTCGACCGGATGGCTGGGCGAGGCGATGGGGCGGTACATGCTGCTCCGACAGATCGCGCATTCGGGATTCCGCACCACCGTGGTGCGCAGTATGCGCGACGGGCAGGAGGTCGTGCTCGGCACCGAGGCGACGATCGACGGGATCGACTACCGCGTCACCGACGTGAAGGAGGCCAGCTGCGCCGGCAGCGAGGGCGAGCTGCCGTTCAACGCCCCGGTTGGCCTGACCATGGCGAGCGTCGATCTGATGGCGGCGGACGGGCATTGCGCGAGCATCCAGAAGGATGGCGATGAGGTCTCGGTCTATGCCGGCCGCTATCTCTCGCTGCAGGATCTCGGGGCGAGCGGCCTGCGCGCCTTTGAAGGGTGGCCCATGCCGCAATTCGCCGCGTGACGACGTCGCCGCCGCCGCCGCCGCCGTCAGTCCGCGCGCTGAGCTGCACCCATTGCGGCGGCACGATCGCGCTCCGCGCGGCCGGCTCCACCGTCAGTCTCATCTGCGAACATTGCGGCACGACGCTCGACGCGACCGATCCCCAGTTGCGCATTATCGCCCAGGCAAACGAGGCGATGCGCCGTCCGGAGATTCCGCTCGGCACACGCGGCATGCTGCGCGGCATGACCTGGGAAGTGGTCGGCTATCTCGAACGATCGGACGGTGGGGACGGTTGGTCCGAATATCTGCTGTTCAACCCCTATCAGGGCTATGCTTTCCTGCTCGACGATGGCCGGCGCTTCAGCCTCGGTTTTCTGCTCGATCGGCTCCCCGCTTATACATGGGGCGAAATGGAGCTCGACGGCGAGGGCTATAAAAGGTTCGGCAGCAGCTACGCGACCTGGGTCAAATTCGTCGTCGGCGAATTCTATTGGCGCGTCGCCGTCGACGAGCGGGTCCGCGTGAGCGATTATGTCCGCCCCGGCGCGATGATCTCGTGCGAAGAGAATGACAGCGAGCGGACCTGGAGCCAGCTGTCCATGCTCGAATGGGGCGAGGCCGAGACCGCCTTCGGCCTAGGGCGGCGACGCCGGGAATGGAGCACGCCGTCTCCCCACGAAGCATCGCCCTATCGCGACCGGCTGTACGAATCGGCGATCATTGGCCTGATCGCGGCCTTCACGCTGATCATCATCGCGATCATGGGCGGCGGCTCGACCCGGGTGGCGAGCGCCGACATGCAGGTATCGCTCGATGCCGCGACGCATAGCGAGGTCATCCGCAACATCGAGCTGCCGGGCCGCAACAGCGCGCTCACTCTTTCGGCCCGCGCCGATCAGCTCGACAACAGCTGGGTCGACATCGATTATTCACTGGTCAATCGCCGCACCCAGGAAAATTTCGACGCCTCCGCCCTGGCGGAGCATTATAGTGGTTCGGACAGCGACGGCGCCTGGAGTGAGGGCGACTCGTCGCCCAGCATCAAATTGTCGAGCATCCCGCCGGGCAGCTACGATCTGCTGGTGGAGCTTGGCGCGCATCGCTGGGTTCCGGCGACATCCTCCACTTTCGCACCGCGGGGCTTCGCGACCGGGGCGCCGCAGATACCGGTGACGATCACGGTCGATCGCGGCGGCATGTTCGGCGGGAATGTCCTGCTCGGGCTGATCCTGCTTCTCCTCTGGCCCGCTGTCCTGCTGTTCCTCCATTACAGCTTCGAGCAACGCCGCCTGATGATCCTCACCGAGGACGACGACGAATGAGCAAATCCTCGATCCTCTATGCCGGCTTCTGCATGCTGGTCGTCGGCCTGTTCATGTTCGCGGCGATGAACGGCTTCTCACCCTTCGCCTCGGGCGGCACGCGTGGGTTCGTGCGCACCGCCTATGGCCCCACCCACAAGTAACGAAGAGGAAACGCCCATGCTTTCCACCGCTATCCTCCTGGCCACCCTGGTCTATGCCGGGATCGGCCTCGTCATCTTCGTCGCCGGATTCTGGCTGTGGGATCGGCTGACCCCGGTCGATATGTGGGGCGAGATCTGCAAGGGGAACATCGCGCTCTCGATCCTGGCCGGCTCGGTCGCGATCGCGATCGCGATCATCATCGCGGCGGCCATTCATGGATGACGGACCGGCCGGGGCACATCCCCGGCCATCGCGCCTTGGCGCCGCGTTGCTCGCCTCCGCCTTCGTCGTCGCCACCTGCGGGCTGATCTACGAGCTGCTCGCCGGCACGCTGGCGAGCTATCTCCTCGGCGACAGCGTGACTCAATTCTCGATCGTCATCGGCACCTATCTGTTCGCGATGGGCATGGGCAGCTGGTGCTCGCGCTACGTCCTCAGCGACGAGCTGGCGATATTCGTCCGCGTCGAGATCCTGATCGCGGCGATCGGCGGGGCTTCGGCGGCCGTGCTCTTCCTGCTGTTCGACCGGGTCGCCGATTTCCGGATTCCGCTCTACGGCCTCGTCCTGGTCATCGGCGCGCTGGTCGGGCTCGAAATCCCGCTGCTGATGCGCATTCTCAAGGACCGGCTCGAATTCAGCGATCTCGTCTCCAAGGTGCTGACCTTCGATTATGTCGGCGCGCTGGCGGCATCGGTACTCTTCCCGCTGCTGCTCGTCCCGCATCTCGGGCTGATGCGCACCGGCTTCCTGTTCGGCCTCGCCAATGTCGGCGTGGCGATGGCGCTGATCGTGATGCTGCCGGGCAGGCGCCGCCTCCGCACCGAGATGATCGCCGCGATCCTCGTAGCGCTCGGGTTGGGCGTGGGTTTCGTCATGTCCGAAAAGCTGCAGCGCGCGGCCGAGGTGACGGTCTATGGCGATCCGATCCTCTATGCCACCTCGACGCCGTACCAGCGCGTCGTGATCACCAAGCGGGGCGACGACCTGCGGCTCTATCTCAACGGCAATCTCCAATTCTCATCGCGCGACGAATATCGCTATCATGAGGCGCTGGTGCACCCGGTGATGAGCCGCGCGCATGCCCCGCGTCATGTGCTGGTGCTGGGCGGCGGCGACGGGCTCGCGGTGCGCGAGATCCTCAAATATCCCAGCGTCGCGTCGGTCACCCTGGTCGATCTCGATCCCGAGATGACGGCATTGTTCACCCGAAGCGCGATGCTGACCGCGCTCAACCATGGCGCGTTCCGCTCGCCCAAGGTCCATGTCGTCAATGGCGATGCGTTCAGCTGGCTGCGCGCCAACACGCGGCGCTTCGATGCGGTGTTCGTCGATTTCCCCGATCCGACCAACTTCTCGATCGGCAAGCTCTACACCGTCACCTTCTACCGCGAACTGGCACGCGCGCTGGCGCCCGGCGCGACGGTCAGCGTGCAGAGCACCTCGCCTTTGGTCGCGCCGCGCGCCTATTGGACCGTCGCGACGACACTGGAGGCGGCGGGACTGATTACGCGCGGCTATCACGTCTATGTGCCGAGCTTCGGCGAATGGGGTTTCGTCCTCGCCTCGAACCGGCCGATCGGCCCGCCGGCGGCGCTGCCCGCCGGCCTGCGCTTTCTGACGCCGCAGACCGATGCGCTGGCCTTCGTCTTCCCGCCCGACATGGCGCGGCGGCCGGTGCCGGTGAACCGGCTCGACAATCAGGCGCTGGTCCGCGAATTCGAGGCGGAATGGGCCGTCTACGAGGGTTGACGGGATGACCATCTCCCGCCGTTCCGCGATCGCCGGCTCGGTCGCCGCCGCCGCGGCGATCGGCGTTGGCGCCGTCGCGTGGCAGGCGCGGGGCGACGCCATCCCCGGGACCCTGAGCGGGGCCGATTTCGCCCGCGGCCACCGCTTGCGGGACGGGGTCGCTTTCCCGCCGCCGACGCGCGAGATTTCCGCCGGGATCGCGATCCTGGGCGGCGGCGTCGCCGGGCTGTCGGCGGCATGGACATTGGCCGAAGCGGGCGTGACCGATTTTCGCCTGTTCGAGCTGGAGGACAGCGCCGGCGGCAACGCCCGGTCGGGCCGCAACGCCGTCTCGGCCTATCCGCTCGGCGCGCATTATCTCCCGATTCCCAATGCCGAGGCGAAGGGGGTTGTGCGGCTGCTGGAGCGGCTCGGCATCGTCACCGGGCATGAAGGCGGCAAACCCATCTTCGATCCCTATCAGATCGTCTCCGATCCCGATGAGCGGCTGCTCCATCTCGGCAAATGGCAGGAGGGGCTGGTCCCGACCATTGGGCTGACCGCGATCGACCGCCACGATCTCGACGCCTTCTTCACTACCATGGCGCGCTATCGCGACCGGCGCGATGCCGAGGGTCACCCCGCTTTCGCCTTGCCGATGGAATTCAGCGCGCGCGACCCCGATCTTCTCGCGCTCGACAGGCTGAGCTTCACGGCATGGCTCGATGCGCAGGGCTGGCATTCGCCCGTCCTGCGCGGACATGTCCGCTATGCCTGTCGCGACGATTACGGCACCGAGCCCGAGCATGTCTCGGCCTGGGCCGGCATCCATTATTTCGCGAGCCGCCGCGGGGTCGCGGCGAATGTGTCCGGCGATACCGTGCTCACCTGGCCCGAGGGCAATGGCCATCTCGTCGGGCGCATGGCGGCGCGGCTGCGCCCGCATCTGGAGTGCGGGCAGATCGTGCACCGGGTCCGGCGCGAAAGCGGCGGCGTTGCGATCGACAGTTTCGACGTCGCCACCGGCACATCCTTACGCATCCATGCCCGCGGTGCGGTGCTGGCGACGCCGCATTTCGTCTCCAGCCGGCTCCTGCCGCCCGGGCAACTCGACGCGGCGGGGTTCGGCTACGCACCCTGGGTCGTCGCCAATGTCATGGTCGACCGGCCGCCGGCAGGCGCCGGTTTCCAGCTCGCCTGGGACAATGTTTCGTGGACCAGCCGCTCGCTCGGCTATGTCGTCGCCACGCACCAGTCGCTCGCGACCACGCCCGGGCCGACGGTGCTGACCTGGTATCTGCCGCTTTCCGACATGCCGCCGGCCGAAGCGCGCCGCGAGCTGATCGACCGGCCGCTCGGCTATTGGCAGGAAATGGTCCGCGACGACCTGCTGCAGACCAACCCCGATCTGGAGGGTGCGATCTCCCGCATCGACGTCTGGCGCTGGGGGCATGCGATGATCCGGCCGGTGCCGGGCTTCTTCTGGGGCGGCGCGCGCGCCGCGGCGGCCGCGCCAAAGCCGCCGCTGTTCTTCGCGCATTCGGATCTCAGCGGACTGTCGCTGTTCGAGGAGGCGCATTATCGCGGCACGCAGGCCGCGCAGGACGCGATGACGCATCTCGGCATTTCCTATGCCGATGCGCTGATCTAGGAACGTCTGTGGATTATAGCGGCACGCATCTCCTCGCCGACCTGTTCGGCTGCACCGGACTCGACGATGTCGATCGCGTCGAGGCGGCGTTGCGCGCGGCGGTCTCGGCAGGCGGAGCCACGCTGCTCGAGATCAGGCTGCACAGCTTCGGGACGGGACAGGGGGTGACCGGCGTCGCCTTGCTCGCCGAATCGCATATCTCGATCCATAGCTGGCCCGAGCGGGACTATGCCGCGGTCGACATCTTCCTGTGCGGGCGCCGTCACGATCTCGATGCAGCGCTGGCTGCCCTCGCTTCGGGCCTCGGCGCAGATCATTATAACGAGCAGCGCATCGCCCGCGGTTTCAGCGTCGCCGATCGCCTCGACTAACGAATCCCTCGGTCCTGAAGCGGGCGGGGTTTTCGAGACCCAGGCGGTTCGGACAATGCGACATTTCGAACCATGGTTGAATCAACCGATTCCAACGGGCGGGCGCACCAGCGCGCGATAGAGTGCCCGCGTCCGGATGGCGGTGACATCGGCGTCCTCGGCGATGGCGCGTTGCTGGGCGGACAGGGCGAGCCGCAGACGCTCCTCTTCATCCGCCGCGAGCCGGGCGACCGCGCGGGCGAGTGCGGCGCTGTCGCCGACCGGTACCGCGATGGCTGCCTCGGGCGACCAGTCGGCGATATGGCCGACGGCGGTGCCGACCGTCGGTACGCCAACCAGGGCCGCCTCCAGCGTGACGATCGGACCGGCTTCGTGGCGCGAGCCGACCAGCAGCAGATCGGCCTGTTCCATCCAGGGCCGCAGGCCGGCATGGGGGATGAAGCCGTGGAACCGGACCAGCCGGTCGAGGTCGAGCGTGGCAGCGAGCCGCTGGATCGCGCCGCCCAGCGTGTCCTCACCGATGATGTCGAGGCGGAAATCGACGTCCTGGTCGCGCAATGCCGCAGCGGCGCGCAACAGCATCGGCTGGTCCTTCACCGCGTTCAGGCTGGCGACGTGGAGCAGGCGCAGCGGGCTGCCGGGGGATCGTCTCACCGCCGTCCTTGCGGGCCAGCGATCGAGGGCGACGCCGAACGGGATCCGGATCGCATCGACGCCGCACGCCAGCGCCTGATCGCGTAGGAAATCGCTCGGCACGACGATCCGGTCGGCGCCCTTGAGGGCAAGGCGCGTCATCAGGCGCGACCGCCATTTCAGCATGCCGCCATATCCGATGTCCGGATGCACCGCGAGATCGCCGCCCGGCAGGCCGAGCACGACCGGCACGTCCAGCAGACGGCCGGCCAATGCCGCGACGAGCCCCTGCGGTATCGCCCATAAGGGATGGAGTATGTCGAACGGCGCACGGCGATGCTCGGCAACGAGCTGGGCGAGCATCCGCGATCGTCGTGGCGCACTGCCCGCATTATGGACCGTGGCGCCGAGCAACGGCCAGGTGCCTGGCCGAGGTTCCTGCCGGAACGCGAAGACATGCACCTCGTCACCGGCCGCCACGAGGCGCTCGATCAGCCACAGGATGCAGGGGATCACCCGGTGCGTGCCGCTGCGATCGACACCGCCCGGGACGAGCAGGGCGATCTTCATCGCGGCGCGTGCCCGGCCGCGAGCTGCGCATATAGGGCAAGAAGCCGGGCGCCGACCACGTCGAACGACAGGTTGCGAGTGAAATGGGCGATGGCCCTGGCCCGCAATGCCGCACGGGGTTCTCGCGCCAGCCGGATCAGCGCATCGGCAAAGGCGGTGGGATTCCCCATAGGTGCCAGCGCCCCGATGGCGCCGTCGCCGGTGAGGACGCGAAAGGACGGGATATCGCTGACGATCGGGGTCGCGCCGCAGGCGAGCGCCTCCAGCAGTGCATAGCCCGCGCTCTCGCGGTGGCTGCCGAGCATGAAGAAATCGGCGGCGCGGCACAGGGTCTGGATTCTCGCATGGGGCACCTTCCCCAGCAGGTGCACCCGCGCCGCGAGATGGGGTGCGGCGGCAAGCCGTTCCCGGATCGCCGGCAACAGCCCCTCCTCGTGGAAGCAGCACCAGAGCTGCAGGTCGGGAAGGTGCGGCATCGCCAGCTCGATCGCGCGAAGGATGGTCAGCGGGTCCTTGTTGTCGTCTAGGCGGCCCACCCACAGGACCATCGGGTCGCCGTGCACCCCGGCCTCCGATCGGGCGCCTTCCAGCGGAGCCGGCGAGAAGGTCGTCGACGATTCGGGCACGGCGACGACCGGCATGTCGGGCGACAGGATGCCCGATGCTCGGAAGGGCTCGGCCTGATCGACGGCAGTGAACGCAACTGCCGCTGCCCTGGCGATACCCCAGCGCCGGAGCGCGGTCCGTCCCGTCGAGACGCTGGCATGATCCTGAACCAGCACCGGCGCGCCGAGCCGGCAGAGCGCGCGGGTGTGGAACGGAAAATCCAGACCGTTCACATGGATGACATCCGGCTTCAGCGTCGCGGCGGCGCGGGACAGGCGCCAGGGGAAAAACCCCGATCGGCGACCGCGAGGACAGGGCTCGGCGACGAACAGATAGCGGACGCCGTCCCGTTCGATTGCCGCGCTCCGACGGGAAGCCTGCAGGACCACCACCTCCGCGCCTGCGCGGTGCACCGCGGTGGCGACGGCGCCGAGGGTCGGCCAGGCATGGAGCAATTCATCGGGACTGCGGCCCTCATGATCGTGAACGTAATTGATATGCACGACCCGCATCGCGTCAGCCCCCGTCGCCGAAGCGATCGCGCAACAGGGCAATGGCGTGGGCGGGCCGGCGCGACAGCGTCAGCCGCCACGCCCCGTTTGCGGCAAGCGCCCGGACCGCCGCCGCGGAGTCGGCGGCAAGGAGATCGAAGCCTGGTTCGAGACGGGACAGGCGTTCGGTCGCCGCTACACTGTCCATCGGTTCGAGCGCGGCATCGTCGCCATGGTCGAGCAGGCAGAGCAGGGCGCGGTCCGCTTTCAGCACGGATGCACTGGCCGGCAGCGGCACGGCGGCCTTGATCCGGCCGCTGCGCAGCCGCCTGTGGTCCGATCCGGTCGGGTCGTCGGCGGGGAAGACGTGGATCGGACGCGGGAAGCCCCAGACCCGCAGCACCGGATCGGTCTGTACATAGACCGTGTCGTCGGACAGGACCGGAAGCCCGGCCCCGGCGGCGGTGAGCGCGAGCGTGCTCTTGCCCGATCCGCTCGCGCCGCACAGCAGCAGCGCCGTCTCGCCGATCACCACGCCAGCCGCATGGAGCGGCGTGCGGCCGGTCCGCGCGAGCAGGAACAGCAGCAGCGGATCGAGAATGTCGGCGACGAGGCTTGCGGGATCGTCGAGGAAATGCGGCGGCACGATGCAGCGCGCGGTGCCGAGGCGCGCATCCGCCTCTCCGGTCACGCCCGTCCCGGACAGGGTCAGTTGCGAGCCGGTCACGCGAACCAGGCAGGGGCCGGGAGCGGCACGCTCCCCGAGCGTCAGACGGATCTCGATTCGCGGCGTCTCCGGCGCCTCCGTCTCTCCCCAGGCCCGATAGCCGGCGAGCGCAGCGTCAAGAAGACGGGGATCGTCGGCGGCGAAAGCGGTGTGCACGCCGAGCGGCGCCATGTCCCGGCACCAGGCTGTTGCCCCCCATTGCATGGCTTCTCGTAACGAGTGTAGCATCGCCGGGAAAGCGGATAACCCGGAAAGGCCAGGATCGCGCGTGATACGTCCAGGTCCCGCGATTTCCATCGCCCGCAAGGCATGATGTCAGCGACAGAGCTTCCTCCCGCTGCTTTTGCGTTCGATTCCGTCGCCGAGACGTTCGACGACCGTTTCGGTCCGTGGCTGAGCGTGGCCGCGCAGCGCCGGCCGGTGCGGGCCGCGCTCGCTACGGCTTTTGCGCCCGGCGCGACGGTGATCGAGATCGGTGGCGGCACGGGCGAGGATGCGCACTGGCTGCTCGAACGCGGCCGCCAGGTCGTCCTGACCGACGCCTCGCCGGAGATGGTCCGGATCGCCGGCGCGAAACTGCACGGCATGCCGGGCGCGAGCGTCGCGCTGGCCGCGGCCGAAGCGCTGGAGACCTTTGCCAATGACCGCGACCGCGCGGGCGCTGCCCCGTTCGACGGCGCTTTTTCCAATTTCGCCGGACTGAACTGCGTGTCCGATCTCACCCCCGTCGCACGAGGGCTGGCACGGCTGGTTCGCGCCGAGGCGCCGGTGCTGCTGGTGGTCTTCGGCACTTTCTGTGTGGGCGAGATGGTAGTCGAGGGTGTGCGGGGCCGGCCCCGCAATATGTTCCGCCGGTTCGCGCGCGGCGACGTTCCGGCGCGGCTGAGCGGTCGGCACTTCACCGTGCGCTATCACCGCCAGGCCGATATCATCCGCGCCATGTCGCCATGGTTCGAGTCGATCGGGCGGCAGGGGATCGGGGTGTTCGTGCCGCCCAGCGCGGCCGAACCCTGGATATCGAAGCATCCGCATCTGCTGCGCGGGCTGGAATGGCTCGATCGCTCTCTTTCGCGGCCGCTCGCCGGGCTCGGCGACCATGTCCTTTATCGCTTCGTGCGCAATCGCGTTCCGGTGGAAGCCGCCCGATGAACGCGACCGCGCTTGCCCGGTTCGGATCGGACTATGCCGCGCACCGGGCATCCGAGGGCCGCGGCTATGGCGGCGAGGAATTGCTGAGCCTGCCCTATCTGACCAGCGGCCCGTTCGCGCAGCAATGGACGGTGCGGGCGCGAAGCTTCGACGCGTTCATGCGGCACGTCGTCCGGCCGATGGCGAAGGCGGCGAATCGCCCGCTGTCGCTGCTCGACCTCGGCGCGGGCAATGGCTGGCTGAGCTACCGCGTCGCGCTGGAGGGTCATCAGGCCGTGGCGCTCGATATCCGGGACGACGATGTCGACGGGCTTGGCGCTGCGGGACCTTTTCTGGCGCGCGTGCCCGGGCAGATCACCCCTGTGGTCGCTTCCTTCGACGCCTTGCCGTTCGAGCCCGGCAGTTTCGACGTAGTCGTGTTCAACGCGTCGCTGCATTATGCGCTCGACCTGCCGGCGGTGCTCGGGGCGGCAGCGACCGTCGCCCGGGCCGGCGGATGCCTCGCGATCCTCGATTCGCCTGTCTACCATCGCGACAGGGACGGTGCCGCGATGGTCGAGGAAAAGAAAGCTGCGGCGACGTCAAGGTTCGGCGATCGCGCCGAGACCCTGCTCGCGCTGCCGTTCGTGGAATATCTGACTCGCACGCGCCTTCGCGATGCCTCGACCGGTCTTGGTCTGGCATGGCGGCGCTGGCGCGTACCCTATCCACTCTGGTACGAACTGCGTCCGATCAAGGCCGCCCTGCTCCGGCAGCGGCGGCCCTCCCGTTTCGACCTCTGGACGAGTCGCGTATCATGATCCTGCTGGTCAATCCCCGCGCTACCCGGCCGTCCAACCGGCGCTTCCCGCTGTCGATCATGGCGGTGGGCGCGGCACTGCCGCCCGAAATCGACTGGGAGATCGTCGACGGCAATTTGCCGGGCATCGACGTGCTCACCTCGATCTCGCGCCATATCGACCAGGCCGCCGGCACGAGTGATCCGGTGCAGGCGGTCGCGCTGACCGTGATGCCCGGTCCGCAACTGGTCAGCGCAGTGCCCTTGTCCCAGGCGCTCAAGGCGAAATACCCGGCGATGCCGATCGTCTGGGGCGGCAATTTCGGCAGCCTCTATCCGGAGCCCGTGCTCAACGCCCCTTATGTCGACTGGGTGATCCGGGGGCAGGGCGAAAACACCTTTGTCGAGCTGATCGAGGCGATCGAGGGACGGCGCGATCCCAAGACCATCGCCGGCCTCGGCTTCCGCCAGGCCGATGGCAGCCATTGGCTGGCGCCGGAACGGCCCTGGATCGGCCCTGATCAGCTGCCCGCGCCGCCCTATCACAAGATCGACGTCGGCCAGTATCTCCACCCGACCTTTCTCGGGCGGAAATCGGGGGTCTATCAGGCGTCGATCGGGTGCCCGCATGGCTGCAATTTCTGCGGTGTCATCTCGGTTTATGGCCGCAAGGAGAAGCTCCAGTCGCCGAAGCGGACTGCCGAGCATCTGCGCTTCCTCGTCGAAGAGCATGGGATGGATTCGGTCCATTTCTACGACAATAATTTCTTCGTCGGCGAGCGGCACGCGCAGGAGATCGCCGAGCGCTTCAAGCCGCTCGGCCTGCGCTGGTGGTGTGAGGCGCGCGTCGACACGCTGTCGCGCTTCTCCGACGCGACCTGGCGGGCGCTCCGCGAAGCCGGGCTCACCATGGTGTTCTGCGGTGCCGAATCGGGATCCGACGAGGTCCTGAAGAAGATGAACAAGGGGACGACGACCGATCAGATCGTCGAGGTCGCAAGGCGATCGCGCGAGCACGGCATCATCCCCGAATTCTCCTTCGTGTTCGGCGATCCCGACGAGCCGGAGCGGGAGATCGAGAATACTTTGGGCTTCATCAGGAAGCTGAAGACGATCAACCCCGCGATGGAGCTGATCACCTATTTCTATACCCCCACGCCGCAGCGCCGCGATACCTATGGCAATATCGACGCGATGGAGGGCACGCCCGACACGCTGGAGGAATGGACCACGCCCGAATGGGTCGCGTGGATGACGCATGAGAATCCGATCGTCCCCTGGCTCGACCAGCGGCTCAAGGCGCGGGTCGAGGACTTCGAGCTGATCCTGAAGAGCCGCTTCCCCTCGGTCCATGATCGCCGCACCCGGCCCTGGGGCAAGGTCGCCGGCCGGATCGCCGCCTGGGGCCGGTGGGAGCGGGAGGATTATTCCAACCCGCAGTTGCTCCGCCGCATCCGCAAGCTGGCCGAAGTGATCCCGGCGGACCGCCAGGCCTATGGCCATCTGCGCCCCGTCGGCGATGCGAGCGCGACGCCGTGAATGCCCTCTCCGCCCCGGACGGTTATCGGCTCTGGGCGCCGACCTATGAAGCCGAAACCGCGATCACCTTCATCGAGGACGGGCTGGTCGCCTATCTCACCCCGCCGCTTTCCGGCCGCCGGCTGCTCGATGCGGGGTGCGGCACTGGCCGCCGCCTGAAGGACTCGGGCGCGGCGTTCGCGCTGGGCGTCGACATCAGCCCCGAGATGCTGGCGATCGGCAAGCCGGAGCATGGCGTGGTCGGGGACATCCGAGCGCTGCCGGTCGCACCCGGCACCTTCCATGTCGTCTGGTGCCGGCTGGCGATCGGTCATGTCGAGGAGGCGGCGACCGTCTATGCCGAACTGGCGCGGGCCTGTGCGCCGGGCGGAGCGGTCGTGGTCACCGATTTTCACGCCGATGCGATCGCAGCGGGACATCGCCGCAGCTTCCGTGACGGGAATGGCGACCGGCAGGAGGTCGTGCATTGGGTGCATGAAGCGGACGAGCAGATCGGCTTAGCCGCCGCTGCCGGCCTGACGCTGATCGATCGCCGCGACGGCGCGATCGGCCCCGAGGTGCGGCCTTTCTACGAGCGGGCCGGCCGCGCCGTCGCGCATGACGAGCATCTCGGCCTCAACGTCGTGCTGGCGCTTTCCTTCCGCCGCGAAGGCTGATCGTGCGGATCCGGATCGAGGCCGCGAACGCGACGGTCGGGATCGAGGGCGACCGTATCGTGCCGGCTAAGGGGCGGTTCGACGTGGAGATCCGGATTCCGGACGGGACGATCCGGCCCGGTCTGATCAACGCCCATGATCATCTCCACCGCAACCATTATGGGCGTCTCGGTGCCCCGCCATATCCGAACGCCTATGCCTGGGCGACGGATATCCAGGAGCGCCATAGCGCGCGAATTGCCGTGGGCCGACAGGTGCCCCGGCGCGAGGCGCTGCTGACCGGGGCGTGGAAGAACCTGCTCGCCGGTGTCACGACGGTCATGCATCACGATCGCTGGGAAGCCGATTTCGAGACCGATTTCCCGTTGCGCGTGGTTCGCGTGCCGTCGGCCGATTCGCTGGGTCATGATCCGGAATCGGCGGCGTTCGCGCCTGGGGGAATCTGGTCGCTGCATGTTGCCGAAGGGGTCGACGCCGCGGCGGCAGAGGAGGTCCATGCGCTCGCGCGACGGGACGTTCTGAACGACAGGCTGCTGGCGGTGCACCTAGTCGGCGCCGATATGGCTGGCGTGGAGCTGATCCGCAGGGCAGGGACGGGGATCGTCTGGTGCCCGACCTCCAACCTGTTCCTGTTCGGCAGGACCGCGCCGCCGGCATTGCTCGCCCCCGGTGTTGACGTGCTGCTGGGCAGCGATTCGCTCCTGACCGGTGCGGGGAATCTGCTCGACGAGCTGCGGGCCGCCCGGGCGATCGGCCATCTCGACGACGCACGGCTGCTTGATGCCGTCGGTCGTGTCGCGGCGCGGCGGCTAGGGATCGAGGAACCGTCGCTCCTGCCCGGCGCGCGGGCCGATCTCGCCGTGTTCCGCGCGCCCGAGTTCAAGGCGGTGCCGGGGGACGTCGCGCTGGTCGTGGCGGGCGGGGCGGTGCGGGTGCTCGATCCGGCAGCGGCATCGACGGCGTCCCTGCCGCCGGGCCGCCGCGTCGAGACCGACGGCATCGTTCGTCAGATCTGGGGCGACTGGTCCGCCGTCAGCGGGTGACGGTTCGGCGGAACAGCCGCCACGCGCGCACCTCATAGATCGACCAGAGGCGCGGCCAGGGCTGGGCGAGCGGCGCGCCGATATCGACCAGAACCTGGAAAGCGCGGCCGCGCCAGCTGTCGGCCCACATGAAATGCTCGGCAACCGAGCAGCGGTCGACGCGCTGCGCGCTGGCCGGGGTGAGGCGATCGACGATCCGGCGCACCGCGATCGGCGCCTTTTCTCCGCAACGCTCCAGGACACGCGCCGGCACCGTGTCCGGGACCAGCTGGTCGCACAGTTTCAGCGCGGGATAGACGAGGGCGAGGGCATGGATCTTCGCTGCCGTCGCCAGGAACGCGTCCCAGTCGAGCGTGCCGGCCGTCCCGTCACGACGGATCACCAGGCAGAGCTCGACCAGCCGCAACAAAGTGAGGTTCTGCAGGCCGGAGCCGGCATGGACCGCCAGCTGGATGAGCGACAGGGGTTGTGCGAGCACCTGCGCGCGCGCCTCGACCCGCCAGCGCGGGGATTGGGAAGGCGGGGATTCGGCAGTCGACAGGGCTTCATCCAGTCGCGTCACCGGCGCGCCGGCCGATACCTGCACATTCAGCGAGATGTGCAGATCGATCGACCAGGGATCGTCGGCATGGACGAAGGAAAGTGAGCGTGGCTCCGTCGGTACGGAGGGGCGGCGCCAG
Organism: Sphingomonas bacterium; assembly: GCF_028293085.1. Taxonomy (GTDB): domain Bacteria; phylum Pseudomonadota; class Alphaproteobacteria; order Sphingomonadales; family Sphingomonadaceae; genus Sphingomonas. The sequence goes on along the minus strand of NZ_JAQGLC010000085.1, from coordinate 13,749 downwards.
TCGCATTCCCACCGGCCCTTCTTGCCCGCGACGAATCCGCAGGCCCGCAGGATCTCGCCGGCCGCCGCTTCGTCTGATGCGGCCACCAGCAGGTCGATGTCCGAGGCGGGGCGTGTTCCGGGCTCGGGAAAATAGGCGTGCGCGGTGTGCAGGCCTTTCAGCAATGTGCAGGCGATTCCTTGCGCGGCGAGCGCCTGAGCGACGCCGATCGCTTCGGACGTCATGCGCTCGACCCTGATGCGGTTATGCGCGAGGTGAAGCGCGAACATCGCCGCCACTTCCGGGCTTGCCGGCACGATATTCTGCTCGATCCAATAGCCGAGCAAGGGGCCGACGCCGGACGTATAGCCGGCAAGCCCGAGCGCCTCCGGATCGCCGTCGAGCGCTTCGCTGACGGACTCGCCGGCGAGGACCTGCCGCACGACCGTCTCGAGTCGCGTCAGCGCGGCGCGCCATCGGTCGGGCGCGATATCGGGCCAAAGCCAGGCGGGATTCCCCTGTCGGCGCGCCCAGGCGAATCGCCGCCGGACATCCGCCGGCTCGATATCATGGGCGTTCAGGGCGAGGTTCATGTCAAAGCTACCCTTGCGGCCGCGCCCCTCGATCGTGCGGCGTGCCGGAGCGTCGCGCATTTCCGCCGGCCGTTCAATGGCGCGGGGAGAATCGCGCGTCGATCGCGTTGCTGTCACGGAATGTCCATGAAAAGAAGCTATTAGGGAAGCTGATGGATCGAACTTGATTGTGATCAGTTGCTACCCGATGGTTCCTGTGCCATAGGGCGGTCGATTGCCTGATAGTTGAAAAACAACGGAGCTTTTATGCTGGTGAGGAAGATAGTAGCTGCTGCGGCGACGGTTTCCTTCATGGCCGCGCCGGCTTTCGCCGAGTCGCCCAATCACGCGTCGAAGCTTTCGCTCACCGCGAATGCCGCCCCGGTTGGCGCTGCGCCGATGGCACAGGGCTCGGGTGCGAAGGGCGGCCGCACCTCGTGGATCATCATCGGCGGCGCGCTCGTCGCGGTCACGCTCGGCGTCATCGTGGCGACCAGCGGCAAGGACAAGGCGGCAAGCTCCTAATCGCGAGCCCCGGACGGTCAGGTGAGGTAGCGGTCTGATGGCCGCTACCTTTTTTCATGCCCGCAACATGGCCAGGTGGCGATGATGGCGCCGGATAGTCGACCCGCGCGGAATGCGCTGTTCTTGCGGCCCAGCCTTCCGCTCATCCCGATGGCCTTCCTGCTCGTCGCGCTCGCGCTCGCCGGGGGCGCATCGCGGATCGAAGCGCCCCAACAGATCGTCGTCCGGCTGATCGCGACCTTCGTCCTGACGGGCGTGCTGCTGCCGCTCGATTTTGCCGCGCTGTCGGGGGCTCGGCGTCTGCTGTGGTGGGTCGCAGGCTGTTACGCGCTGCTGATGGTGCAACTCGTCCCGCTGCACCCGTCCTTATGGGCGGGCCTCCCGGGGCATGGTTCCTATGCCCGGATCGCGGTCGCGACCGACACCCCGGTCTGGCGACCGCTCAGCCTCACGCCCGACCTGACGGTCGATACGCTGCTGGCCCTCCTGCCCGCCACCGCGGCGTTGTTTGCCGCGCTGTTCGTGCCCGCACGGGGCTGGAATCGCCTGTTCGGCTGGATCATATTGATCGCGGTGGCGAGTGCGGTTTTCAGCCTGATCCAATTGGCGACCGGCTACCCCGCCAGCCTCACGCTCTACCGTGTCAGTACCGAGAATTCGGCAACCGGGCTGTTTGCCAATCGCAACCATCAGGCTGTCTTCCTGTCGTCGGTCCTGCCGATTCTCGCGGCGCTGGCGCATCCTCGAAACCGGGGCGACCGACCCGGACGATTCTTCCTCCCGATCGCCGCAATATCGGCGTGCCTGATCGTGACCGGCGTGATCGTGACCGGATCCAGAATGGGGCTGATCGCCGGCGCGCTCGGCCTGGTTGCGGCGATCCTGATCCTGGCGGGCGGACGCGACGCGCGCCTCCCCGGATCGACGCGCCGCAGGCGCGCCCTTGCCGGTGCGGCGGCGGCCGGGGCGGGGCTTCTGTTGGCGGTGGGCGGCTGGCAGGCCGGCCTCTTCGACCGGCTGGCGTCGACCGACGTCCTCGCCGAATCGCGCGTGCGGATGCTGCAGCCGCTGTGGGAGGCCGTGAAGGCTTTCATGCCGCTCGGATCGGGCTTCGGATCCTTCGACAGCATCTTTCGTCGTTTCGAGCCGCTCGAATTGCTGTCACCGATCTACATGAACCAGGCCCATAACGAGCCGATGCAGATCGCGATCGAAGGCGGCGTTCCCGCGCTGCTGCTGCTCGCCCTGCTCGGTTGGTGGTGGGTCTCGGCGCTGCTCGGCGTCCTGCGCCTGCCGAGCGCGTCACCATCGCGCCCGCTCGGCCTCGGCTGCGCCGCCGCGACCGCGATCCTGATGCTTGCGAGCCTGGTCGATTATCCGCTGCGAACCCCGTTGCTTGGCGGCATCTTCGCGATCGCCTGTATCGCGATGTGGCGTGCCAGCCGGAATTCGGGGCCGGAAGGATCGACCTCGCCATTTGATCTGGTTTGATTGCGCTAGACTTATGAGCCGATTATCAGCACGTTCGCGACCCTGGATGTCGCGCGTGAATAAATAGAAACCCGGGTGAGACAGTGATCATGCGCTTCTGGATACCGTTCCTGATCTGCTGCGTTCTCGGCCTGGGAGGATGTACCGGCGACGCCGCGAAGTTCGGAACGACCGGGCGGCCGATGGCGGTGGCCACGCAAACCGAACTTCCGCCGCCGACCGGGGCCGACCTGGTCGCCGCCGCCACACCGTACCGCATCGGACCGTTCGACAAGCTGTCGATCACCGTGTTCGGCGTGGAGGAGCTCAGCGGCAAGTTCCAGGCCGACGCCGCAGGCCGTATCTCGATGCCGCTGATCGGGCAGACCGACGCGGCCGGGCAGACCCCGCAGGAGCTCGCCACCACCATCGAGCAGCGGTTGCGCGGCAATTTCGTCCGCGACCCCCAGGTCACGGTCAATCTGGAGGAGACGACCAGCCAGGTCTTCACCGTGGACGGTCAGGTCATCCAGCCCGGCACCTATCCCGTCGTCGGCAACATGTCGTTGATGCGCGCGGTCGCCAACGCCAAGGGGACGGCCGAGTTCGCCAAGCTCGAGGACGTCGTTGTCTTCCGCACGGTCAACGGACAGCCGATGGCGGCGCTTTACAATCTCGGCGGCATTCGCCGCGGCCTCTATGCCGACCCCAAGATCTACGCGAACGACGTGATCATTGTCGGTGATTCGACCGCCAGGCGGATGTTCTCGAAACTGATCCAGGTAACGCCGCTGTTGACCACGCCGCTCATTCTCTTGCTGAAATAGCCGCGGCCTTACTGGAATCCCGATGATGGACTCGATCTCACCCCGTGCCCTCGGCCTGACCGCGCCGGGCGACCTGCGCCTCTTCGCCGGCGATGCGGCGCCCGACGTCGGCGCCGCGCCGCGGATGCCGCCGCTGAAGCGGCTGCTGCGCGTCATCGTCCGCTGGCGCTGGGTGCTGGGAACGGCGATCATCGCCGGGTTCATGCTCGGGCTGATCGTCACGCTGATCACCACCCGGCAATATACCTCGACCGTAAGGGTCGAGATCGCCCGCGAGACGACGCGGGTGGTCGAGATCGACAGCGTCCAGCGCGATACGAGCGTCGCCGACCAGGAATTCTACCAGACCCAATATGGCTTGCTGCAATCGCAGACGCTGGCCGAGCGCGTTGCGCGCGAATTGCGGCTGGTCGACGATCCCGCCTTTTTCGAGATGTTCGGGCGCAAGGGCGTGTTCAAGGGCGATCGGGTCCAGCAGAGCACGCCGGCGGCGCGGGCCAAGCGCAACGATCTGGCGGGAAAGCTGCTGCTCCAGCATGTCGGCGTGGTGCCGGTGCGCGGGTCGCGGTTGGTCGATGTGAGCGCGGTGACGCCCGATCCGGCGCTGTCGCAGCGTATCGCCAACACCTGGGCGCTGGACTTCATCAACATGAACCTCGAGCGCCGGTTCGAGGCGACGGGCTATGCGCGCCGTTTCCTCGAAGGAAGACTCGAACAGATCCGCCAGAAGCTCGAGGAATCGGAGCGCAACCTGGTCGGCTATGCCTCGGCGCAGGACATCATCAACCTGCCCGGCTCGGTCAACCAGAAGACCGGCGAGACGACCGGCGAGCGGTCCTTGCTGAGCGACGATCTGACCGCGCTCAATGCGGCGCTCGCCAGCGCGACCGCGGACCGGATCGAGGCGCAGAGCCGGCTGTCCCAGGCACGTACTCCCGATGCGACGAGCGAGTCGCTCAGCAACCAGGCGATCGGCGAGCTTCGGCAGAAGCGTGCCCAGGCCGCGTCTGACTATGCCCAGCTGATGGGCAAGTTCGAGCCCGGCTATCCGGCGGCCAAGGGCCTGGCGCTCCAGATCGCCTCGCTCGACCAGGCGATCGCGCGCGAGGAGAATCGGGTCCGCACCTCGTTGCAGCAAATCTATGCGTCGAGCCTGGCGCGCGAGCGCGCGCTGATGGCGCGGGTGAATTCCCTGAAGGGCGGGCTCACCGATTTCCGGCGCCGCAGCATCCAGTATAATATCTATCAGCGCGACGCCGACACCAACCGAGAGCTCTATAACGGCCTGTTGCAGCGCTATAAGGAGATCGGCGTCGCAGGCGGCATCGAGAACAACAATATCTCGGTGGTCGATCCGGCCAAGCTGCCCGATCGCCCGTCCAAGCCCAATCTGATGCTCAACCTGATCCTGTTCATGTTCGCGGGCCTGGTGGTCGGTGGCATGATCGCCTGGGCGCTCGAGCAGATCGACGAAGGCATCACCGATCCGGGCGAGGTCGAAAGCGAGCTTGGCGTGCCCCTGCTCGGGGTGGTGCCGCGCAGCGGTGCGGAAGGGCCGCTCGACGCCTTGCAGAACCCGAAATCGCCGCTGGTCGAGGCCTATCTCGCCGTCCAGACCAGCCTCGAGCTCGCCACCGCGCACGGCGCGCCGAAATCGATCGCGATCACCAGCACCCGGCCGCAGGAGGGCAAATCGGTCACGGCGTTCGCGCTCGCCCAGTCGCTGGCCCGGGCGCGGCGCAAGGTCGTGTTGATCGATGCCGATCTCCGCTCCCCATCGGTACACCGCGAATTCGGCCTCAAGAACGATCTGGGCGTGAGCAATTTCCTTGCCGGGGCGGACAATATCGACGCCGCGCTCCACAAGACCGATCGCCCGGGCCTGTCGATCATGACCGCGGGCCCGCAACCGCCCAACGCCGCCGACCTGCTGACCGGCGACGGGTTGCGCAATCTGATCGCGCTGCTGCTCGAGCGGTTCGACCATGTCGTCGTCGATTCCCCGCCGGTGATGGGGCTCGCCGATGCGCCGCTCGTCGCGTCGGCGGTCGAGGGCGTGATCTTCGCGGTCGAGGCCCGATCGATCCGGACCAGTATCGTCCGGGTCGCGCTCGGACGCCTGCATGCCTCCAATGCGCGCCTCCTCGGCATCGTTCTCACCAAGTTCGAATCGAAGCGGGCGCATTTCGGCTATGGCTATGAATATGGCTATGGGTATGGCCAGGATCGCCTGCCCCGGCCGGGCAAAAGATAGGCCGCCGGTTGCGCCTTTCCCCGGCATGGTTGCGAGCAGGGATGGTCGCGGCCGCGCTGATCGTCGCTGTCGGGATCGTCCGCCACGGCCTGGCTTTCATCCTGATCGATCAGGCGCCGGTCCTGGCGGCGGCGATCGATGGCGGTAATGCGCGCGCCGCCGTCGCGGCGGCGCGTGCGATCGCCGATACCGGTCCACGGGCCGACAGCGGCGCCATCGACCGTCTCGTCGGGGCAGCGCTGAAGCGCGACGTCACCATCCCCGCTGCGATCGAGCTTCGAGCGCTGGCCGCCGCGGGAAGCGGCGACGGGGAGCGTGCGGACCGGCTGTTCCATCTGTCGAGCACGATCAGCCGCCGGAGCCTGCCGACGCGGATGTGGCTGATCCAGCAGGCGGTCGATCGCGACGACGTTGCCGGTGCGCTCGACAATTTCGACATCGCGCTGCGAACGTCCGCCGATGCGCCACCAAGGCTGTTTCCGATTCTGGCCGGCGCGGCCGGCGATCCGGTGCTGGTTCCGGCGATTGCGAGGGTGTTGGACCGTCAGCCGCAATGGGGACCGGAATTCGTCTTCTTCGCCATCAAGCAAGGGCATGCGGCGGACGTCGCGAATGTCGTGCTCGGCATGCGCGGGCGGGCATCGCTTGCGACCGACAGCCTGGATCAGACGCTGGTCGGCCAACTCGTCGCCGAGCGACGCTTCGATGCGGCGCGTCGCGTTTACACCGCGTTCGCGGGACGCGGCCCGACCGGGTCGCTTGCGGATCCGCGCTTCGACGATCCCTCGGCGCGTTTCCCGTTCGGTTGGACCTTCACCGATGGCGCCGACATGAGCGCGGCGCGGGGCGCGGGCGGGGGCGGATCGGGGCTGTCCTATCGGGCCGGCCCCGGCAGCGCCGGCACCGTGGCGTCCCAACTCCTGATGCTGCCGGCCGGCCCCTACCGCCTGACGACCGCAACCGCCGAGGATGCGCCGGGCGGGGGTGCCCGGCCCTATTGGACAGTGACCTGCGCCGAGGTCGGCGGGTCGCAGCTCGTCCTGCTCGATCAGCCCGCCGCCGGCAACACCGCGGGCGCGGCGACCCTCCTGGTACCGAAGGGTTGCCCGGCCCAATGGCTCGCCCTGGGCCTGCGCGCGAGTGCCGAACCGGGCGGGCAATCCGGCGGCATTGCCTCGGTCAAGATCGAGGCGACGCCGCGTCCAGTCGATCGGTGATGCGGAAACGGCCCAGCGCGCCGAGGCCGAACGGCCTGGTCCGCACGCCCTTGCCGACCAGACGATAGCCGCAATGCTCGATCAGCCGGATGGACGCGGCATTGTCCGCTGCCACGATGTACCAGATGCGCTCGAAGCGATCACCGAGGCGGTCATGCACGATCGCGATCGCGGCGCGGGCCAGCCCCTGGCCGCGCGCCGCGGGCGCGGTCCACAGGTCGCCGATCTGCAGGTCGGCCGCCGCCATGTCCGGAAATCGATACCATTTGGGCGTGACGATCAGGCGGTGGACACTATGGCCGTTCCGCGTGATCGAGACCTCGCTGAAGCCGCCGCGCCGGAAGAGGCCGACGCACGCGAACAGCCACCAGACGATATTGCGGCCAAGATTCTCGTCCCTCCTCAGGAAGCCGCTCTCCCCGGGGTGCCGGATCGTCACCCGATTGTCCGGCGGCAGGTCGGGCCCGGCCGGCGACGACATGCCGCGCTCCCACCGGAAGAACAGATAGGTCAAGCCGGCACGCCCGGTGGCACGCCGCGCGGCGGCGGCCCGGTTCGCGCGCAGATCGCACGCAGCTCATCGCCCGCGCCAAGACCGGCCAGGATCGCGTCCACGCCGCGCAGGGCGACCGGCTTGGCGACGATCGCGACGGCGGTCAGCCAGATGATCCGGAGGTCCATCGCAAGGGTGTGGCGCTCCACATAGAGCAAGCCGAGGCGACTCTTCCACGGGCGGATCACCGCATCATACAGCGCGTCGGGGTCGGCCGCGCCGGTCAGGATGTCGCCTTCGTCGGAGAAGACGATGGACGACAGGTCGGTAATCCCGGGCCGGATCGAGAGAAGCCGCATTTCTTCGGGCGTGTAGCGATCGACGCCATTGTCGCGCGCGTTCGGACGCGGACCGACGATGCTCATGTCGCCCCGCAGCACGTTCCAAAATTGCGACAGCTCGTCGAGCTTGTAGCGGCGGATCATATGTCCCGCCGGAGTGATTCGCCGGTCCGATGCCGCCGTCGACGTGCCGCCACGGGCCTCGGCATCGATCGTCATCGACCGCAGCTTGATCATCATGAAATCGTGATTGCCCTTGCCGACGCGGCGGGCGTGATACAGCGGCGAATGGCGATCATAGCGCCACACCAGGAACATCGCGCCGAGTAGGATCGGCGAGGCGAAGATCAGCACCAGAACTGATACCAGGATGTCGATCGCCCGCTTCAGCATCATTCGGATCCATCGAGCAGGCCGCGAAGAGCGGCATGGATCGCATGCCGATCCATGCCGTGATGCGCACGCAGATAATCCTGATCGCCGACGACGCTGGGGAAGCAATCCGCCAGGCCGACTCGTCGGAAGCCGCGCATCGCCACGCCACCCTCCAGACAGGCCTCGGCGACGGCGCCGCCAAGCCCGCCGACAATGCTGTGCTCCTCGACCGTGACGACCACGCCGGATGTCCGCGCGGTGCCGCAAACGCCCGCGGCGTCGAATGGCTTGATGGTGTGGACGTCGACGACGCGCACCCCGACGCCCTGCTCGGCAAGCGTCTCGGCGGCGGCAAGCGCCTCCCCGAGGATCGCGCCGGTCGCGAAGATCACCGCGTCGCCGCCCTCGCGGACCTGGCGGATCCTGCCCAGCTCGACCGGCGGGCCGTCCGGCGACAGGCCGGCGCTGCCCTTGTCGAGGCGCAGATAGGACGGCCCGCCCCGTGCGTAGAGCTGTTTGGTTAGCTCGAACGCCTGCCACGGATCGGACGGGGCGACGACGGTCATGTCCGGCAGGGCGCGCAGGATGGCGAGATCCTCCGTGGCGAAATGCGACATGCCGAGCTGACCATAAGAGAAGCCACCGCCGACCGCGACCACGGTGACGTTGGCGCGGTGATAGCACACGTCGTTGCGAAGCTGCTCGAGGCACCGGAGAGTCGGGAAATTCGCGATCGAATAAGTGTAGGTTCGTGCGCCGGCGAGTGCCATGCCGCAGGCCACTGCGGTCATGTTCTGCTCGGCGACGCCGGCATTGACGTAATTGTCGGGGAACCGGGCGATGAAATCCGTCAGCACGCCAAACCCCAGATCGCCGTTCACCAGCATGATTTCCGGGTCCGACGCAGCCAGTTCGGTCAGGGCCCTGATGAAGCTGTCACGCATCGCTGGCATCTTCCGGTGCTACGCCCAACTCGCGCATCGCCGCATCGAATTCCGCGCCCTGTGGCGCGCGGTAATGCCACAGCACCTGGTTCTCCATGAACGAGACGCCCCGTCCTTTGATCGTATCGGCGATGATGCAGGTCGGCCGCCCGTCCGCGCCCGCCACCTCGAAGGCTGCCTGCAATGCCTCATGATCGTGCCCGTCGACCTGATGGACGGCCCAGTTGAAGGATCGCCACTTGTCCGCGAATGGTTCGAGCCCGATCGTGTCCGCCACCGGCGCGAGGCTCTGGAGCTTGTTGTAGTCGATCACTGCGACCAGGTTCGACAGTCGTTGGTGCGCCGCGAACAGGATGGCCTCCCAGTTGGATCCTTCGTCGCATTCGCCGTCGCTGAGGACGACATAGACTCGCTGCGGCCCGCCCCGACGGCGCAGCTGCATCGCCATGCCCGCGCCGATGCCGAGGCCGTGGCCGAGCGATCCGGTCGAGATTTCCACGCCGGGCACGCCCTTGTGCGAGACGTGACCCGAAAAGATCGAGCCGTTCTGATAGTGTCGTGCAAGCTCGGCGGTCGGGAAAAAGCCCCGTTCGGCCAAGGCGGCGTAGACGCAGGCGCCGGCATGTCCCTTCGAAAGGATGAAGCGGTCGCGCCCAGGCCAGGCCGGGTCCGCCGGGTCGACGCGCAATATGCGCCCGTAGAGCATGGCGATGATGTCGGCCATCGAGAGCGCCGATCCGACGTGCGAGCTGCCCCCGGCCTGCGCCATGCGTACCGCGTGGCGGCGGAGCTGCAGCGCCAGCGCTTCCGTGTCGCTCGCGTTCCCGGGCGCTTTGGCGGGAGCGGTACCGTTCCCCGGCATCAGTCGAGCACCGCGAACCCGATATAGGGATCGAACTCGAGGCGTTCGATCCGGAACCGCCGTTCGGCATGGCGTTCGAGCATCGCCAGTGTCTCCCCGGGCCATAAGGGATTGTCGAGCTCGTCGAATGCCAGCACGGCACCGCGCGGCATGCGCGGCAGGAAATGATCGAGCGCCACCTTGGTCGGCTCGTACAGATCGAAATCCATGAACAACAGGCTGACGAGCAGGTGAGGGTTTTCCTCGACGAACGTCGGGATCGTCTTCGTCGCGTCGCCGCGCACCAGCTTCACCTTGGGGACATGGCCGAGATAGCGCGAGCCGTCATATACCTGGATCAGCTGCGACAGCTCGTCATGGACGTCGGCTGCCAGGTCGCCTTCTTTGACGTGGAGCGACGCTGCCGACCGGTCCTGCTCGCCGACGCTGGGAAAGCCTTCGAACGTGTCGAAGCCGTAGATCCGGCGGGTGAGATTGACCGGTTCCAGGATCGCGGAGAATTTAGCCCAGCTCATCAGCCCGAAGCCGTGATTGACGCCGCATTCGACGACCGATCCCTTCACCGGCAGGATGCGCTTGAAGATCTCGTAGAGCGCGAGGAAGCGGGTGAGATTCTGCCGTCGCACATATTTCGGAAAATTCTCGACCTTGGTTTCCCAGGGCGAAGGATTGGCCTCGAACAGCGCACGGTTCTTCGCGCCTTCGCCGGCCTCAGCCTCGGTCCGCAAGCCGCCGGTGACATTGATGGGAGCTGCCACGCCGTTTCCTCTCAAGGCCGATCACAGAATGCGGCGACGTGATCGCACACATAATCGACGTCATCGTCCGTCAGCATATGGTGCATCGGCAACATCATGAACCGATGCGACATGGCCTCGGCATAGGGTGCGTTGGCGCGAAGGTTCAAGTCCTCGAACTGGTGGATCATGTGACCGCCCCATTGCAGGATCGTGCCGATCCCGGCCGCTGTCAGGGCCGCGCGAAGATCATCGCGCCGATCGGTCTGGATCTCGTAATTCTGGAAGATATCGAACCGCACATTGTCGGCATCCGGCGCGGGCGGCAGCAAGAGCCCGGGGATACCGCCCAGGCGAGCCTGATAGGTAGCCGCGATCGCCCGGCGGCGCGCAATCGCCGCGTCATAGCGCCGCAGCTTCACGCGCAGGATCGCCGCCTGGAGATTGTCGAGCCGCCCGTTGATGCCGAACCGGTGGACCTTGCCGTCAGCCCCGCGCCCGTGATCGCGCAACTCGCGCGCCCGCTCCGCCAGCGCATCGTCGTCGACGATCAGCGCGCCGCCGTCGCCGAAGCAGCCTAGCGTCTTGGCGGGATAGAAGCTGAACGATCCGGCCACGCCGAAACTGCCGGCGAAGCGGTCGCGGAACTTCGCGCCCAGCGCCTGGCAGCTGTCCTCGACGATCTTCAGACCATGTTCCGCGGCAAGGGTTTCGACCGCATCCATGTCGCAGGTCCGCCCGTTGAGCTGAACCGGCATGATCGCGCGGGTCCGATCCGTGATCATCCGGCGTGCGCTGTCCGGATCGATCATGCTGTCCGGTCCGCAATCGCACAGCACCGGCGTGGCGCCGACCTGATGCACGGCCGACGCCGTCGCGATGAAGGTGTGGCTCGGCACGATCACTTCGTCGCCCGATCCGACGTCCGCCAGGCTCAGCGCGATCTTCAGTGCGACGGTGCCGTCTGCGACGCCGATCACGTGGCGGACATCGAGATAGGCGGCGAGCTCGGCCTCGAAGTCGGTCAGGTCCCGCTGCATGATATAAGCGCCGCGGCTCAGCACGTCCTCGACCGTGGCGAGATATTCGTCGCGATGCTCGGCGAAAAGGGCGGGGTAGTTGAAGAACGGGACGGTTCGGGTCACGCGGATCTGGCTTTCTGGAACGGAAGCTTGTTGCAGGAAGCCCGAAAAAGCGCCTTGGATCAAGAAGGTGCCATCAGCGTCCCAGGATCGGGCGGTCGACTATCACGCACCAGTAACGCGTGCAACCAGCGGCCGGATCCGTCGGCGTTGCTTGCCGAATGGCCGGCGGTACGGCTATTCGGGCTTATTGCACATTCCCGGGAATTGTCATTGCGCAAGCGTATTCTTTACCTGACGCAGTGGTTCGATCCCGAGCCGGGGGTGATCAAGGGGCCGGCGTTCGTGCGGGCGCTTGAAGCCGGCGGCTATGATGTCACCGTGGTTACGGGCTTCCCGAACTACCCCGGCGGCCGTCTTTATCCCGGCTACCGCCTGCGCCCGATCATGCGCGAGACGATCGACGGCGCGCGCGTTACCCGCCTGCCGCTCTATCCCAGCCATGACGGTTCTTCGCTGAAGCGGGCGCTCAATTTCCTCTCCTTCTTCCTCTCGACCCTGTTCTACTGCCTCGCACGGAGCGGTCGGTACGATCTGGTCTATGTCTATCACCCGCCGATTACCGTCGGGCTCGCGGCGGTACTGGCGGGGATGGTGCGCCGTCGTCCGCTGATCCTGGAAATCCAGGATCTGTGGCCCGACACGGTCAGCGCGAGCGGTATGGCGGGAACCGGCCGGCTCGCCGGTATCCTCGGCAGGATCTGTGCCTTTGTCTATCGCCGCGCCACGCGGATCATCGTCCAATCAGAGGGCATGCGCCGTACCCTGATCGAGCGCGACGTGCCGCCCGCCAGGCTGGCCACGGTCCGCAACTGGGCGGATGCCGAGGCGTTGGCCGAGCCGGCGACCATCGATCCTGCTGACTATGGTTTCGGCAAGCGCTTCTCGATCGTCTATGGCGGAAATCTGGGGCGTGCCCAGGCGCTCGAGACGGTGGTCGACGCAGCAGCGATCGCGGGCGCGCACAACGCCGATATCGATATGGTGTTCTTCGGCGACGGAATCGATGCCGATCGCCTCCGCGCGCACGCATGGGCGGTCGGCGCCACATGCGTACGCTTCGAGGCGCGGGTGCCCAAGGCGATAATCACGGGCATCTTCGATCACGCCGATGCCTTGCTGATACACCTCGCCGATCATCCCCTGTTCGCGATCACCATCCCGTCCAAGACGCAATTCTATCTGGCGATGGGCCGCCCGATCCTGGCGGCTGTGCGCGGCGAGGCGGCCGAGTTGCTCAGCGAATCGCGGGCGGCCCTGGTGGTGCCGCCGGGCGATGCGGCGGCGCTGGCCGAGGCCATGATCGCCTTGGCGGCGATGCCGGCGGCGGAGCGCGCGGCGATGGCGGCATCGGGCCGGGCCTACTATCAGGCGACGCTGTCGTTCGATAAGGGTATCGCCAGCACGTTGGAGGTGGTGGCGGATGCGCTTCGTCGTTGAAGCCGACATGCGCCGGCGAGCCCATTCCTTTCGAACAGTTGCGTCATGACAGACATCCGCCTCGACAGCGCCCCAGCCGTTCCGCTCATGCGCAACCTGCCTTTGGTAACCCCGTCGGGGATCAACCGGCTGCCGCTATGGCTTGTGCTCGGCTATCTGTGCACGACATTCGCGCTGTTCCTGCTTTGGCCGATCAACTGGCCGATCTATCATGCCGACGAATGGGCGCTGCTGATCGGCTATGTGCTCCTGTGCTTCGCTGCGATCGGCGGGGCGGCGATACTCGGCTCCAGCGGGCCGACGCGCGTGACGGCGCCGCTTCAACGCTATCCGTTGCTGATCCTGCTCGGCGCGGGGACTGCGGTGATCCTGCTGGTCCCGTCGAGTTATGCCTATACCGGGCGATGGCCCTGGGAGGTGCTCGATGCGTTGGGCGACCAGGGCGGGGCCTATCGCCAGCTCCAGGAGCAATTGCTCGCGACGTCGGGGCAACGCGGCGTCATCTCCGTTCTGCGCGCGCTGGCCGGTCCGCTGATCTTTGCCGTCCTTCCACTCGGCATTCTTTACTGGC
>NZ_JAQGLC010000082.1 GCF_028293085.1 Sphingomonas bacterium | reverse complement strand
ATCGGCGGGCGCTATCTCGACACGTTCGAGAAGCGCGGCGGCCGCTGGGGCATCGTACACCGCGACGTGATTTTCGACTGGAGCCGCGTCGAGCCCGAGACCGAGAAATTCTGGGAGAAGCACCCGGCCAAGCCGTTCCTGTTCGGCAAGCGGGGCACCGAAGATCCGTTGTACGAATACACCGTGCGAGGAGTGTGACGATGGGTCGCCGTTTCGTCGATATCTCGGTGCCACTCGAAACCGGCGTGGCGAGCGATCCGCCGGTGTCGCTGCCGAAGATCGAATATATCGACCACAAGGCTTCGGTCGCCGATCTCGCGGCGTTCTTCCCCGGCTTGACCGCCGACGACCTGCCCGATGGCGAGGCCTGGGCGATCGAGAAGATCGAGCTGATCACGCATAACGGCACGCATCTCGACGCACCCTATCACTTCGCCTCGACGATGAATGGCGGCGAACGCGCCATCACTATCGACGAGGTGCCGCTCGACTGGTGTTTCGGGCGCGGCGTGAAGCTCGACTTCCGCCATTTCGCCGACGGCTATGTCGCGACCGCCGCCGATGTCGCGGCTGAGCTGACGCGGATCGGGCACGACCTCGCCCCGCTCGACATCGTCGTGGTCAACACCCGCGCCGGAAAGCGTTACGGCCATGACGACTATCTCGCTGCCGGTTGCGGCATGGGCCGCGAGGCCACGCTCTATCTCACTTCGCGCGGCGTGCGCGTGACCGGTACCGATGCATGGAGCTGGGACGCGCCGTTCAGTTTCACCGCGAAGCTTTATGCCGAAACCGGCGACGCCTCGATCATCTGGGAAGGCCACAAGGCCGGGCGCGAGATCGGCTACTGCCATATCGAGAAGCTGCACAATCTCGAAAGCCTGCCGCCGACCGGCTTCCTGGTCAGCTGCTTCCCGGTCAAGATCCGCGCCGCCTCGGCCGGCTGGACCCGCGCCGTGGCGATCTTCGAGGACGAAGCATGAAACTGGCGACGCTCGACACCGGCGGCGACGGCACGCTGCTGATCGTCTCGCGCGACCTGACCCGCGCGGCGCGCGCCGAGGCGGCGCCGACGCTCCAAGCAGCGCTCGCTAACTGGGAAGCGGCTGAGCCGGCGCTACGTCGTCAGGCCGACGCGATCGAGGCCGGCACCAGCGAGACTATGGCGGTCGACTCTCTGGCGCTCGCCGCGGTGCTACCGCGCAGCTATCAGTTCCTCGACGCCTCGGCGTTCCTCGCCCACAACCACATCCTCGCCCGCGCCTGGGGTTTCGAACCGCGCGGCGAAGCCGAGCCTCCGCTGATGTATCAGGGCCTGTCCGACCGCTTCTACGCGCCGCATGCTCCAGTGCCGTTTCGGGGATTCGACGGCGACGAGGTCGATTTCGAGGCCGAATACGGCGTCATCACTGATGCGGTGCCGATGGGCATTTCGCCCCGAGATGCGCTCGGTCACGCCCGCTTGCTCATCATCATCAATGACTGGAGTCTGCGCGCGTTCGGCCCAAGCGAAATGCGCGGCGGATTCGGCTTTCTGCACGCGAAGCCGCCAAGCACCCTGTCATCCATTGCCGTCACGCCGGATGAACTCGGCGACGACTGGCACGCAGGCCGCGTGCATCTGCCGCTACAGGTTCATCTCAATGGCACATTCTTCGGCAGCCCTACGGGAGCGGCGATGCATTTTGGATTTGGCGACCTCATCGCCCATGCTGCCATGACACGTTCGCTATGTGCGGGGACCCTGATCGGATCGGGAACGGTGTCAAATTACGATGCTGACATTGTCGGCTCGGCGTGCATTGCCGAACGGCGTGCGCTCGACGTGGTCGCCAAGAGGGAACCCACACCCTATCTGAGGGCCAACGACCACGTTGCGATCGCGGCACTCGACAATCGCGGCGAACCAATCTTCGGTATTATCGCGCAGAAGGTGGTCACGATCGGGCCGGCATAGGCAGGGAAGCCGACATTCCGGCGACCATGAACGAATGAGTGCTTTCAGGACCGCCAAGACTTGCAGCAAGCAGCGCATGATTGACGCCTTGCTGCCGCCGTGCGCGGCCGGTGAACGACTGGTTTTGAGAAAGCTGAAATCGGCCACGAAAGGCAGCAAATGGGGCGGCTCCTGCCCGGCAGCTTTTCGCCCGTTATTTGCCGATCGGCTTTCGGGCGCCTTGATCGGCCCCGCCGCGCCCGAACGCGGAAAAGTGGAAGAAGCGGCCCCTGATCCGCGATCGCCAATTAGACTGGCCGCCGAACGGATGGCCTTAGCGGTTCAGCCGCCGCCCAGCGCTGCGTCGAAAAAGGTGATTCCCATGGCCTCCGTCACCGTGATGTAGGTGCCCCTGCGATTTCAGCCCCAAAGCTTCATCAGCTCGCAGCCAAAGCCGGAGGCGGGCCGAAGAAGCCCGTGACGCGATGGATAAGGCCGTCTGGTGCAAGCTCGTAGAAGTCCATCCCTTGCGTTATCTCCCTGCCGTCGGCTCCCACCAGCAGCCAGCTCACCCGCATCGCGCGGTGGTGGGTTTGCGGGGCACTGCACCGGAACCGAGCGCCTGGATACTGCCGCTGAAAGCGCGCAATCTCGTCGCTCAACGCGGCGCGGCCCGTGACATAGGTCGGCGTTGGATCGCTATAAACGCCGTCGCGGGCGAATATTCGATTCAGCAGGATGTCTCGATTGGCGCGGTCTGTCGTGTTCCACGCCGCACAATGGCCCGCGACCGCCGCGGCCGGGGTCGGATGCGTGGCCGGCCGCCTATCCTTCACTGGTGCCGCCATCGTGACCGGGGCAATGGCCGCGAGCAGGATCGTGCCCAAAATGGCTGCCATTTTTTTCGACATTGGTGACGCTCCCCAAAAGCCAGGTCGATTTTGGTACCAGAGGTTGGATGAAGCCGCATCCATAACAGACATCGCGCGGCATCGCCTCGGTTGGCTTTCGCGCGCAAATACCGCATTCAACGCCGAGGGGAGAGTGCCGGAGATGAGCAGGACCATGACGCCGGCCGCGCCGGGACCCGATCGCGCCGCGCTTGCCCTGCGCCTTCTGCTCGGGGCGCTGTTCATCGCGCACCTGTACTGGAAGCTGGCGATCCTGCCGGGCGGGTTGAACGCGTGGTGGGACAATCTCCTCGCCAACGGATATCCGGCCTTCGTGCCCGCCTATGTCCTGTCGGCCGAGCTGTTCGGCGCGCTTTTGCTGATCCCGGGGGTGTTCACGCGTTATGTGGCCCTGTACGCGATGCCGATGATGATCGGGGCGGCGCAGTATTGGCTGGCGCGCAAGGGCTTCTTTTTCGTTCAGGGTGGCGCCGAGCTGCCGCTCGTCTGGCTGGCGCTGCTCGGGATCCAGATCGTGGCCGGCGACGGTGCCCGCGCCCTTGTCCGGTCGCCTGACCCGCGCCGCTTGCTCGAGTCTCTCCTCCGCCGGGTGCCCGCATGACCCGTGGTCGGCATGTCCTCACCGCCCTCGCCGCCGTTACGCTGGTCGCACCGGCCAGCGCCCAGACGAAATTCGAATCCCTGTTCGACGGCACGAGCCTCGCAGGTTGGACGACGGCCGGTGAGGCGGCCTGGAGCGTGGCGGACGGCATGGTCTCCGCCGATGCGGGGCCGATGACTTTCCTCGTCTCGAACGGCAGCTACCGGGATTTCGAGCTGCGCGTCGAGTTCTGGGTCAGCGATGACGCCAACTCGGGCGTGTTCATCCGCTGCGCCAGCCGCACCGAGATCAGCGCGACCGCTTGCTACGAAGTCAACATCTACGACACCCGGCCCGACCCGACTTACGGTACGGGCGCGATCGTCGACGTTGCGGCGGTTTCGCCGATGCCCAAGGCCGGCGGCCGCTGGAACACCATGATCATTACCGCTCGCAACGACAGGTTCAGCGTCACCCTGAATGGTCGGAGGACCGTCGAAGCGGCCCGCGACGCCGCCCACCGCGAGGGCCCCTTCGCCCTCCAGCGCGCGGCGGGGACGGTCAGGTTCAGAAAAGTCGAATTACGCCCTCTTTGACCCCGGCCCCTACCGGCACTCTCGGCGAACGGGCTGATCGCATGTGCAAAGGCCGTGATCGCCGAACGCCGGAGCAGAACCAATGGGAAATGCGCTGTCGACGGCCGAGATGACGGCTCAGCCCGCCATGCGGCGCCGCGCCGAAGACACCGTCGAATGAAATGGCGCCGATGAACCAGCGGCGGCTTGCAGGATCGACGCACATCGAGCGGGGCGGCCAGGAATGGGTCGCTTGCCGTCATTCCTGGGAATTACCGCGAGTGACGGGTTTCAGGCCAACGTGATCGCATCGATGGACACTTCAGACGTCCGCCCTTTGGGTCGACTCCCGCCGGGTGGCTTTTCCGCTCGATTCCTGTCGGTCGACTTTCAGGCGACCGAGCCGCGTTGCCCACGCCTGAAGGGCGAAAACTGGTGGTTAGCGGACGTTGGCGATGGACCTAAGTATCCGCGTTTTCGAATTTCCTCACCTCGACGGTGCTTTCATCGAAATTGTCGAGCAAGCGTGCATTGATGCCCATCTTGCCGAAATCTTCCCCGAGAGACTGCCAGTGGGTGCCACAGCCGCAAATTGGACAGTGGTGAATGCCGATCATTCGATCGCCCCAGATATAGGCTGTCGTCTCGCCTGAAATGCGGACCTGGTCCGGCGGGAAATAGGCGACACGCCATGCGAGCCGGCGACAGAGCGAGCAGTTACAGTCTGCAACCCATAGGGGCTTGCTCGGTAGCTCTATCCGCACGTTGCCGCAGTGACAGCTTCCCTGAACGCCCATAGCGACTTCTTATTGCGATTTGGGAATGTCCGCAATCGGGGGCGCTTGCTGTGCTGTCCGCTTTTCGTGCTGATAACGGTCAATAATGTCGCTTCAATGCCGCTCGGACTGGACGCCTGGCTTTCGCAGCATCCGGCCAAGGTTCGCCGGATTCATTTAACCGCCATGCGGTCGCGTTCCCCCATCACGGTTCACCCCACGCGCTCCTTCGGCAGCACCGTGTCGGGTTCCGGGCTCAGCGTCCGCAGGACCACGTCGAAGCGGCCGTCCTCGATCCGGATCTCGTTGAAGGAGGGCGGCGTATCGCGGGTGCGTTCGGAGAGGGTCCCGGCCCCGATCATGCGGATCTTGCGGCCATCGACCTCATGCACGACGTCGAACGGATCATGGACATGGCCAGTCAGGACCGCGCTGGCGCCAGCCGCGGCGAGCGCGGCGAAAGCGGCGGCCCCGTTCCGCGTCGATGCGGTCGCCCGGGTATGCGCCTCGATCAGCGGATGGTGGCAGGCGACGAAGATCAGCGAATCCTTCGGCGCCGCCTCGACCAGCGCCAGCGCCTGCTGGAGCGACTCCATACTGACATGGCCCTTCGCCCAGTTCAGGCGCCACTGGAACCGCGCCGTCGTCACCAACGGCACGATCGCGACGCCGGGCAGGTCGAGCGGTTTTTCGATGAGGCGCTCGATCGCGTGGATACGGCCGTACGGGCGGAAGAAGCGTGCCAGGATATTGAAATAGGGCAGATCGTGATTGCCGACCTCGACCGTCACCGGCACGCCGAGCCCTTCCAGCCAGGCGAGACCCGCGGCAAATTCATGGCTGCGCGCCCGCATCGTGAGATCGCCGGTCATGATCACGGCATCGGGTTTTTCCGCATGGACGAGGTCGGTGAACCAGATCACCGCGGCCTTGTCCTCACGCCCGAAATGTACGTCGCTGACATGGAACAGTCGCATCATGCTTCTTCCACCGTCGCGATGAACATCTCGCGGGCCATGCCGCCTTTGATGGTGACATTTGAATCAAGCATCACCGGTTCTCCATCGAACAGCGCCTGGACCGGCTTGTTCCCGGCGATCCGCACCTGTTTCGTATGAATCTGGGTGACCTGCGCCGCCGCGACCCAGTCGCCTGTGAGCCATTCCCAGCCAAGCGCCGCGATCGAGCGCCAGTCCCGCGCATCGATCGCGGCGACGTCGAGGCGATCCGGCTCGGGGCGCACGAAGATCGCCTGGGCGTGATGGCGCAGGCCGGGCACGCCCTCCAACCTGATCCCGCGCGAGAAGGTCCGGCGCCAGGCCGAGAGCATCGCCCGCCCCAGCCCGCGCAACTGCCGCGAGCGCACCAGCTCGCGTGCCCGCACCCAGGTTGCCGCCGGGCCCATGATCACGCCGACGAAACCGCGATGCTTACCTGCCTCGACATAAGGCAGCGCGACCTGCCGTCCATGTTCCTTCGCGGCGCGGACGATCGTGGCGGGATCGGCGTTGCCGTGCAGCACCCTGGCCAGCAGGTTCATCGTGCCGCCCGGCAGGATCAGAATCGACCCAGCCCAGTCAGCAAGTGCGCAGGCGGCGGCATTGATCGTACCGTCACCGGCGAACAACACCATTGTATCGACCTTCGCCGCGGCGAGATCGGCTGCCTTGGGCAGATCATCGTCGGGAAAGGAGGTGCGTCCGATGAGGGTGAGGTCGAGCTCGGCAAAGACCGCTTCCAGCGCGGTCGCCCTGGCCGCCGTTGCCGTGCCGGAAGCGGTGTTGGTGATGAACCACAGATTCTGCATGATCCACCCAACGCGCGAAGATCGAGAAGGTGACGAGCGCCTCGCGGCGCGATAGGCGGTCACCACGGGAATCGCGGAGACCCCATGTCCAACCTCTACAATCGCTTCCTCGACTGCTTCACGCCGCGCCTGGCCGAGCCGTTCATCGTCCGGCCCGACGGCAGCACGATCCGCTACGCTGATCTTCACGCCGCGACGGGACGAATCGCCAACCTGCTCGTCTCGCTGGGGATCGGCCGGGGCGACCGGATCGCGATGCAGGTCGACAAGTCGGCGGAAGGGCTGCTGGTCTATCTCGCGACGCTCAGGATCGGGGCGATCCATCTGCCGCTCAACCCGGCCTATACACCGCGCGAGCTCGATTATTTCCTGCGCGACGCCGAGCCGGCCTTGTTCGTCTGCTCGCCCGCCAACGAGCCGGTTCTGGGCGCACTGTGCCGCGAGGCGGGCATCCCGAACGTGATGACGCTCGGCGCGGCCGGCGACGGCAGCCTGCTCGCCGCTGCCGGGGCGATGCCCGAGAACTTCGCAACCATGGATGTCGCGGGCGACGAGCTGGCCGCGATCCTCTACACCTCGGGCACCACCGGTCGCTCCAAGGGGGCGATGCTCACCCATGACAATCTCGGCTCCAATGCCGAGACATTGCGCAGCTTGTGGCGCTTCGAGAGCGGCGACGTGCTGCTCCATGCCCTGCCGACCTTTCACACGCACGGCCTGTTCGTCGCGACCAACATCATCCTGCTGGCAGGGGCGCGGATGATCTTCCTGCCCGCCTTCGATCTCGATGCGATGATCCGGCTGCTGCCGCAATCGAGCGTGCTGATGGGCGTGCCGACCTTCTATTCGCGGCTATTGTCGCGGTCGGATTTCACCAGCGAACTGGTCAAGGACATGCGGCTGTTCGTCTCGGGTTCCGCCCCGCTCTCGGCCGAGGTCCACCGCGAGTTCAGTGCGCGAACCGGCCATGCGATCCTCGAACGCTACGGCATGACCGAGACCAACATGAACAGCTCCAATTCCTATGATGGCGCGCGCGTCCCCGGG
Organism: Sphingomonas bacterium; assembly: GCF_028293085.1. Lineage (GTDB taxonomy): Bacteria > Pseudomonadota > Alphaproteobacteria > Sphingomonadales > Sphingomonadaceae > Sphingomonas. The sequence goes on along the minus strand of NZ_JAQGLC010000082.1, from coordinate 69,564 downwards.
AGCGTCGGCTTCCCGCTGCCGGGCGTCGACATCAGGATCACCGACGCGCAGACGGCCAAGCCGCTGCCGCAGGGCGAGATCGGCATGATCGAGGTGCGCGGAGCAAACGTGTTTGCCGGTTACTGGCGGATGCCGGAGAAGACCGCCGAGGAGAAGCGGGCCGACGGCTTCTTCATCACCGGCGATGTGGGGCGGTTCGACGAGGCCGGATACCTCTTCATCTCGGGGCGCGAGAAGGACCTGATCATCTCGGGCGGGCTCAACGTCTATCCGGCCGAGGTCGAGGCGCTGATCGACGAACTGCCCGGCGTCGCCGAATGCGCGGTGATCGGCGTGCCGCATCCCGATCTCGGCGAGGGCGTGGTCGCGGTGATCGCAGCGAAAGCGCCCGGCGCGGTGGATGCGGCCGCGGTGAAGGCCGCGCTGGCCGACACGCTGGCCTCGTTCAAGCGCCCGAAACACATCATCCTGGTCGATCAGCTGCCGCGCAACGCGATGGGCAAGATCCAGAAAGCCGAGCTTCGCAGGATTCACGCGGAGACCATTGCCGGTCGGGCCGCGCTATCTGCCCGTTAGCGACCCTCCGGCGACCACCGTCATCCGCCTCGTCTCGAAGCGCCAGGCGCCATCGATCTTGACCGCGTCGTCCTCATATTCGCCCATCACATAGGGAGCCTCCAGCCCGGGGCCGATATTGAACGCCATGACATAGGCCTTTAGCCTGGCGCGATCGCCCTCACCGTCGATCAGGATATTGTTGACCCAATGGCGAAGCCTGGGCTCGCCGGTCCGGCGGCGCTTCGCAATATATTCGGTCAACGCCACGGTGCCGCGCGCGCGTTCCTCGCCATTGGCGACCAGCGCGCCGTCCGGCGTGAAGGTCGCCGCATAGGCCTCTGCCTCATGATGGTCGACCGCGTGATTATAGGTCGCGATCAATTCGTGCAGCGCGATACGATCCTCAAGGGGCAATACCATATCGATCCTCTCATTCGTTCAGTTGTACGGCTACTTTGCGGCGCTCGCCGTTGAAGTTGCATTGACATCTCTGCGCCATCCCTAGCAAGTAGCGACGTGTTTTTGGAGAGGGAGCTGGCCACCGTGAACGACGAACAACTGGCACGATTCGAAGCGATCGAAGCCGAGCTCGAGATCCGCAACCTGATCGCCCGATACTGCTTCGCGATGGACGACCGCGACGTGGCGGCGATCCCCGACCTGTTCACCAAGAATGCCCGCGTCTGGTCTGGCGACGGGGTAAAGGATTCGCGCGGACGCGACACCATCACGACGATGTTCGAGGGGCGCTTCGCCGTGCTCGGCGCGACCAATCACATCATCCACCAGGCGGTGATCGTGATCGACGGCGCGGGGCGCGCGCGCGGCACCGTCTCCTCCCATGCCGAGGTGTACCGCAACGGCCGACAGCAGATCGCCGGCGTGCGCTATGAGGATGTCTACGAAAAGGAGGACGGCGCCTGGCGCATCGCCGACCGCAAGATGCTTTATCTCTATTACACGCCGGTCGAGCTATATCCCGGTATCCTCGGCACGCGCGATCGCAATCTGACCTATGACCGCCCGATTCCGGCCGATGTCCCGGAGGGAACCAAGACCTTCATCGATTTCGAGGAACAGCGGCAACGGGCCGCGACGGCGGCCTGACGCGCCGCGAAGCAGGGAGCCCGGTCCATGGGAAGAATCGTCTTCGGCGCTTGCGATGAGGCAAGTCCCGCATCGCCCTCCGATATCGCAGGGCGATCGGGCAACGGTTCGATCGCCACGGCCGGGCTCATTGTCGGCGACGACCGCCCGATCCTGTTGTGGCGCCACGATCTCGGCGCAGGTGCCGTGCTTTCGTTCGATCGGCCAGCGACCGGACACCTGCTCTACATCCTTGAAGGCACGGCGCGAATCCGGGAGGGAACCGTGTCGGCCGGCGGCGCGATCGTCGTCGAACGCGGCGCGGTGGCAGAGATTGCGAGCAATGGCGGGCGGCTGATGCTGCTCGACTTTCACGCCCGAAATATCGGCGAAGAAGCCGATCGCCCGGGTGGCCATGTTCATGTCATCGCCCCGCCCGCGCCCGAGGGCGAGCAACCCGATTCGGGCACGCGCCACGCGATGTTCGTCGATTCCACCTGCCCGACCTGCTCGCTCTGGCTCGACTATCTCGAATTCGTCGAAGGGTATCGCGCGCCGCTCCATTGGCACACCGAACCCGAAATCATCGTGGTCGTCGGCGGCGAGCTTCGCGTCGGCACGCGCAGCGTAAAAGCCGGCGGCATCATCGCGATCGACGAGGGCGCGCGTTATTCCTTCAGCGCCGGCGATGGCGGCCTTGCCTTCATCAATTTCCGCCCACGCGATCCCTTCTATGTTCCCGTCCGCAAGGGCGAGACTCCCGCGGCCCTACGTGAACTCGACATCCTCAACGGCTTTCCACCTCCGGCCGAGCCGAGCTGGCGGGTCGAGGCGCCGGGCGTCGATATCGGGCGCGGCATGCCGACCTATGGGTGACTGCCGGACCATGATCCGGCCGTCTTGAATCAGCGGACGATGCCGGCCGCCTTCAGCCGGGCAAAGGCCGGCGCGTCCACGCCAAGCGCTTCAAGGACCGCCGCGCTGTCGGCGCCATGCTCGGGTGCGGGGCGGATGTCGGCCGGCGCGGCGCCATCGATCTTTGCCGGGAAGCCCACATAGGTGAACGGCCCGTCTCCGCCGATATCGGTTTCATGCAACAGGCCGCGCGCACGGACATGCGGATCGTCCGGCGCGTCCTCCAGCGCGGGCGCGGGACCGATCGGCAGGCCGAGTTCGATCGCCAGCTCCATCCACTGCGCCGCGGTGCGCGTCGCGACGATCGCCTGAAGCTCGTGGCGAAGCCATGGCTTGTCGGCGCCATAATCGATGTCGAGGCCGGGCAGCATGGTGGCGACCAGGTCGGGACGGCCCACCGCCGCGCAGAAGCTCTTCCAGAATTTGGGCTCGATCAGGCCGAGCAGGATCGGCTTGCCGTCGCTCGCCTGGTAGAGCTGGTAGCGCGTCGAGCCTTCGGGCCATTTCGCCTCATGCCTGCCGGTCCGCTCACCCAACCCCTGGCGATCGCCGATGCGATCGTAATTGAGGTTGTAGATCATCCCCATCCAGGCCGTCGCCATGACGGCGTCGGAGGAGGCAACGTCGATATAGGCGCCCGCCCCCGTGCGCAGGCGCCGGGTGAGCGCGGCCATCGCCGACATGGTCGCGAACTGCGCGCCGAGCGCTGTCGCTGCGCTGCTTTCCTCGGTGCCGCCGAGATATTGCACGCCGCGCACCCGGTGGAGCAGGCCGTCCTCACCCATGTGCGACGGCAGCCCGCCGACCAGCGCGTTCATCTGGTAACCATGAGTCGGGATGCGCGCATAAGGCCCGTCGGCGCCGTAGCCGGTATACTGGACATAGACGATATCGGGCTTGGCCAGCTTCTGTTGCGCATAACCCACGCCCAGCGCATCGGCGGCCCCGGGGCGCATGCCGTCGATGAAGATGTCGGCCGTCTGCAGCAGTTCGAAAAACAGCTTTTTGCCCTCGTCGCTCTTCAGGTTGAGCGCGAGGCTCTTCTTGCCCTTGTTGATCTGGAGATGGACCGGGCTGCGACCGGGGCCGACCTGTCCCATGATCGTGCGGATATAATCGCCGCGGCCCACATCCTCGAGCTTGATCACCTCGGCGCCGAGATCGGCGAGATACATGCCGACGGTGCCCCCGTTGAGCAGCAGGCCGAATTCGATCACGCGGATCCCGTCGAGCAGTCCGGCCATCAGATCGCTCCCGCTTCGCGTGCATAGTGCCATGCCGCCTGCGCCAGCGGGCGAATGCGCGGTTCGTAGATCGCCGCCGTTTCCGGTGGCAGCTGGCCCTGGCGCGCGCGGCCGACGATGCCCTGGGCGATCGCGGCCATGCGGAACAGATTATAGGCCTGGTGGAAGGCCAGATTCTCGATCGGCGGCCGGCCGGCACGCTCGCAATAGAGCGCGAGATAGTCCTCCAGCGTCGGGATGCCGAGCGCGGCGAGATCACGGCCGAGCAATGTCCCGCGCCGATCACAATCGGGCGGGCGGTACCATTCCATGGCATGGTACATCACATCGCCGAGCGGATGGCCGATCGTCGCCAATTCCCAATCGATCACGGCCGCGACATCGCCGGTGCCGGGATCGATCAGGACGTTGTGGAAGGAGAAGTCGCCGTGCACGAGCGTCTCCTCGCTGGCCGGCAGATCAGTGGCGGTAAGCCAGGCAATCAGGCGATCCATGTCGTCGACCTGCTCGGTCGCGAGCGCAAGATACTGCTTCGACCAGCGCGCGATCTGGCGCTCGAAATAATTGCCGCCCCGGCCAAAATCGTCGAGGCCGAGCGCCGCCGGGCTCAGCCGGTGGAACTGCGCGATCGTCGCATTGACGGAGTCGAAGGCGCGAGCCCGTTGCTCGCTGGTCAGCCCGGGCATGGCGATATCCCAGAGCACTTCGCCGGGCACATGCGACATCAGATAGAATTCCGTGCCGATCACGCTTTCATCGTCGCAATAGACCAGCATGCGCGGCACCGGGAAACCCGTCTCGGCCAGCGCGCGCATGATGCGGAATTCGCGGTCGATCGCATGCGCCGATTTTTGCAATATGCCGGCCGGCTTGCCGCGCAGGACATAGGCGCCGCCGGGCGTGTCGATCCGGAAGGTGGGGTTCGACCTGCCCCCTGAAAAGCGCTCCGAGGTCATCGGCCCGGTGAAGCCCGGCACGTTGGCGCAGAGGAACGATTCCAGCGCCGCCGGATCGAAATGGGTCACGGCAAGCCGCCGTCGAGCTGGATGATCGAGCCGGTCGTGAAACTGGAATGAGGCGAGGCCAGATAGAGTGCGGTCGTCACGATCTCGTGCGGACGGCCGATGCGCTTCGCCGCGGCCTGGGAGGTCCGGTCTGCCTCCTCGCGCCAGGATTTCGAGATATCGGTCCAGAAGGGCCCGCACATGATCGCGTTGACGCGGACCGTCGGGCCGAACTCGAACGCGTGCGATTTCGTCATCGCATTGAGGCCCGCCTTGGCCGCGGCATAGATCGAGGTTTCGGCCTTGGGCTTCACCGCGGCGGTGCTGGTGATGTTGACGATCGAGCCGCCGCCCTTCTCGCGCATCATTTCCCCCATCAGCGCGGCGAGGCGGAATGGACCCTTGAGATTGACCGCCAGGACCTTGTCGAACAGCTCCTCGGTCACGTCGGTCGAGACCGGCGTGCCCGGCCCGAGCCCGGCATTGTTGACGAGAATATCCAGCCGGCCAAAGCGGTCCTTGACCATCTCGACCAGCGCGCCGATCTCCGCCCAGTTGCCGACATGGCAGGCGGCGGCGATCGCCTTCCCGCCCGCCGCCTCGATCTCGGCGACCGCTGCCTCGCACGCCTCGAGCTTGCGGCTGACAACGATCACTTCGGCCCCGCAGGCAGCCAGCCCCTTGGCGATATCGAGACCGAGGCCGCGACTGCCGCCGGTGACCAGCGCGATCTTGCCGGTCAGGTCGAAATAGTCGGTCATGCCGCCTCGCCCGGATAGTTGCCGCCACCGAAACGCTCGTCGAGCAAGCGGTAGTCGGGCACGAAGCCTTTCATCGGAATGGCGTCGGTGAAGATCACCCGCTTCGGCGCCTTGTACCGGGCGATGCGGCCCTTCACGTGATCGATCAGCGCCTGCTCGTCGGCGTCGGCGTCCGGCCTCAGCACGACGATCGCGGTGACGCTCTGGTGCCATTGGGGATCGGGCACGCCGATGATCGCGGTCGACGCGACGGCCGGGTGCTCCCTCAGCACAGCCTCGACCTCGGCCGGATAGACATTCTCGGCCCCGGTCTTGATCATCTGCATCTTGGGCGCGACGAAGCTGATCGTCCCGTCCGGCAGGCGCCGGCCGAGATCGCGCGTCGCCCACCAGCCCCCTTCCACCATGCGCTCGGCGTTGAGCTCGGGACGGTTCCAATAACCAAGACCGCCGGTCGGGGTGCGCACCAGCATCTCGCCGATACCGCCATCGGCGATATCGCGGCCGTTGCCGTCGACGATCCGCACTTCGGCGAGCGGCGACGGACGTCCCGCCATCGGGCCGTTGCCCGCCTCGCCGAGCGAGCGCAGGACGACAGGACCGATCGTCTCGGTCTGGCCATAGCCGCCGAGTTCTGGGCCCCGCGCGGTCATCTCGCGCCAGCCGGGTACGTTGAGGGAGCTGCGGAACGACCCGAAATCGAAGCGGCCATCGCGGTTCATTTCAACGAGCTTCTCGGCCGTCGGTGCGTGAAGGCGACCGGTAACGGGCCGTTCCCGATGGAGCAGACCGCATAATTCGTCGGCGTCGGCGCGCTTCGCGATCAGGGCCGTGCCGCCCATCAGAAAGGTCGGGATCAGGTCGATCCAGGCGACGATATGGAACATTGGCGTGCCGATCAGCGCGACATTGCCCGGCGCGATGTCGAGGGCGGGTATGTGCAGCAAAGCCTGCAGCATCAGGCCATCGCTCGAGATCTGCGCAGCATTGGGTTTGCCTCCGAAGGCGGCCGTGTACAGCAGCAGGAGCGGCGCCTCGCCCGGCCCCTCTGTCGCCAGCAGCTCGCTGACATCGGCGCCAGCGAGCCGAGCCTCATAGCCGTCAGGTCCATCGTCATCGCTCGCGACCCACAAAGTGTTCGCCGACGCTCGTGCGCGCAGATCGGCGGTGACGGTGCCGGTTTCGCTCATCTCCCAGAAGATCGCGCTCGGCGTCAGATCGTCGAGGACGAACAGCAACTCGTCGGCGGACTGGCGCCAGTTCGCGACGCACAGCATCGCGCCGATTCGGTTCGAGCCGAGCAGCAGTTCGACCACCGCGTTGCTGTTCTGTCCAAGCCAGACGACGCGATCCCCCGCCCCCACGCCCAGTCCGGTGAGCATCGCGGCGGCGCGCCTGGCGCGATCGGCCAGCTCGGCGAAGTCCAGCCGCAGCGATCCGTGCACGACCGCCGTGCGTTGCGGGTAGCTCAGCGCTTGTTGCTGCGCGATCCGGTAGAGCGAGGGAAGGGCCATGAAAGTCCTTGGTTACGCGCGAACGCGGATCAGAGATCGAGCGCGACGCCGCTATCGGGGTGGAATTTGGCGATGAAGTTGCGGATCATCTTGAACGGCCGCCCCTCGTGCCGCGCATAAGCGGGCCGCTGCAGGTAGATCATGTTCGACCAGATCGGGATGTCGACGCCCGCCTGCTTCTTCTGCTCGACCACCCGCTTCAGCGCATTGCCGACCGGCACGGTGTCGCCCGCGCCTTCCGCTGCCCAGTCCTGCTCGACCAGCACCGTTCCGAACATGTCGCTGTGCTCGTCGTCGATCGGCGTGGTGTTGGCGTAAAGCAGGGTTGGCATACGGTGCGGCCGGTCCGGATCGGGCGGGAAATCGACGGTGAGGATGCCGACGCCCTCCGCGACCGTGCTCTGCAGCGGCGCCGCGCGGTTGAGGCGGAAGCGATAGCCGTCCTCGATCAGCTCGGGCAGGTCGGTCGGCTGGCGCACGACCGGCAGGATGCGGTTCTTGTGGACGAAGACGAAGTGATCGAGATCGACCGTGTTCTCGGTCACCAGCGCGGGCCGGACCCTGACCTTGTCCCAGAGATAGATGGTGTCGTCGGTGACCGGCAGGAAAGGTCGTTCGTGCCGCCGTTCCGCGGGCGAAGGCCATATCGGGGGGCGCCGATGCGCATCGTGCCAGACCCAGACGACGCCGTTGCTCTCGGCGGTCGGCCAGGTTTCGAGGACGCGGCGGGCGAGGCTCGGCGCATCGTCGGAAGGGACGAGCCGGTTGGTGCCATCCTGGTTCCACTCCCAGCCATGGAACGGGCATTTGATCGCGCAGCCATGGACCGTGCCGCCATGGCCGAGATGCGCGCCGAGATGTGGGCAATAGGCCGATACGGTGACCGCCTCCCCTTCCTCCGTGCGATAGAGGACGATCTCCTGGCCGAAATAATGCAGCGGGCGGACCTGCCCGACCGCGAGCTGATGGCTCCACGCGATCTGGAACCAGCCGGTCGGCATCAGCTTGTACGGAAAGCCGATGCTTTCCGGCATGTCCCTCAAGGTCTGCGGAGTCATGGTTGCTCTCCCGGCCGGTGCCATCGCCGTGCCTGTGGTGTCGGTGCTCATAGTGCCTCGTACCGATCGACCAGCTTGCGGAAGCGGTGCAGCGCCGCGATCAACGCGTCGGGCGTGGTTTCCGCAAAGCCGACATTGACGCGCTCGGCGCCGAGCTCGACCATCAGGTCAATCTCGCGGAGCAGGGCATCGTCGCTCTTGTCCTCGAGACGGAGGTTCATCTCCATGCCGATCGCGGCGGGGTCGCGGCCGGCGCGACATGCGGCCTCGCGCACCTTGCCAACCGCGACCGGTGCTTCAGGGTCGGTCACCTTGAACAGGGGTAGCCAACCGTCGGCGAGCCGCCCGACCCTGTGCAGCACGATGTCGGGCGGAATGGGGGCAATCACCCGGCCGAGGCCGAACCACAGCGGAATCGGCCGCTGGACGGGGCGCGGCGCGAGGCTCACGTCGCGCAAGCTGTGCCATTCGCCGCTGAAGGTGACCTCGTCCTGAGTCCAGAGCTGGCGCAGGACATGGACCTGTTCCTCGAAACGCTTGCCGCGATCGGAGAAGCCGGCGCCCAGCGCCTCGAACTCGACATTGTTGTAGCCGACGCCGACACCGAGGATCAGGCGGCCGCGCGAGAGGATGTCGATCTCGGCCGCCTGTTTGGCGACCAGCGCGGTCTGGCGCTGCGGCAGGCCGAGCACGCCGGTTTCGAGCCGGATATTGGTCGTGACCGCCGCGAGATAGGCGAGAAGCGTCAGGCACTCATGCAGATTGCTGTCGGCGGTATAGGGCGTGGAATCGATCCCGCCGTGCCGGTCGGCATGGACGCCCAGGACATGGTCGACGACGCGAATGTGATAATAACCCAGCGCGTCCGCGGTCCGCACGAATTCGACCATGGCATCGTGGCTGCCCGGGATATCGGTGAACTTGTAGTTGTTGGTGCCGAATTTCAGTTTCGCGGCCATGCCTCGCCCTCTGTGCCCCTTGGAGGGGTCGATAACAATCATTATAAGGAATTGCACAGCGGAGCAAGCCGCAACCGTCCATCGGCGGGGGCGGTTTCCGGGTGTTGTCGCCGTTGCTCCCGCGAACGTCAGTGCTGCGTCGCGGGCGTCGTGACGGTGATTCCGTCAATCTCGTCCGAGACGGGAATCTGGCACGACAGGCGGCTATTGGGGGTCACGCCGTCGACGAACTCGAGCAGATCGAGTTCATCGGGCGTCGCCGTCCCGACGATCCCGGTCCAGTCCGCGGCGACAAACACATGGCAGGTCGCGCAGGCACAGGCGCCGCCGCAATCCGCGTCGATGCCGGGGATACCGTTGTTGACCGCGGCCTCCATCACCGACCCCGCTTCGGCTTCGACCACGCGTTTCGTGCCCTGATGATCGATGAAGTTGATCGTCGCCATTGGTGTTTCCCTATTTCCGCATGACGTTGCGCGCGATGATGCCCAGCTGGATCTCCTGCGCCCCGCCAAAGATCGTGAAGGCGCGACCGCTCAGATAGTCCATCGCGGCGGTACGCTTCAGCCCGTCACCGTCACCGTCTTCGTCCTGCGTGCTGCCGGTCCATTCGAGCGCAGCCAGGCCGGTCAGGTCCATTGCCAGCCGGCCAATCTCCTGCTTCATGCGGCTGGCCTTGAGCTTCAGGATCGAGGGACCGGCATCGCCACCACCGCGCGTCGCCTGGCGCAGGTTCATCAATTCGAGCATCTCGAACGCGTCGAGCCGCATCGCGACCTCAGCGAAGCGCCGCATTGCGTGCGGCCGATCCAGGCCGGGCGCCCCTTCCGATTCCAGCGCCGCGACCGCGTCGCGGACGCGGTTGAGCGAGGCACGCAGCCGCCCGCTGAACAGGCCGGCGCCGCGTTCGAAATCGAGGAGATATTTGGCGCAGTCCCATCCGCCATTCTCTTCGCCGATCAGGTTGGCGCGGGGCACATGGACATCGTCGAAGAAGATCTGGTTCACCTCGTGCTCGCCGCTGATCGACCGTATCGGGCGGATCTCGATGCCCGGGCTGTCGAGGTCGACGAGCAGGAAGGAGATACCTTGTTGCGGCTTGCCCTCGGTCGAGGTGCGCACCAGCATGAAGATGCGGTTGGCGTGGTGGGCGTGAGTCGTCCAGATCTTGGTGCCGTTGACGACATAGTCATCGCCATCGGGGATCGCGCGGGTCTGCAGCGCCGCGAGATCGGAGCCGGCCCCTGGTTCAGAATAGCCCTGGCACCAATAATCCTCACCCGACAGAATGCGCGGCAGATAGCGCGCCTTCTGCTCCTCGGTGCCGAATTTGATGATGACCGGCGCGACGAGGCGCACCCCCATCGGATAGATCAGCGGTGCGCTCGCCAGCGCGCACTCCGCCTCGAAGATGAAGCGCTGGACCGGGGTCCAGCCGGGGCCGCCATGTTCCACCGGCCAGAGCGGTGCGACCCAGCCGCGTTCGGCGAGCTTGCGATGCCAGGGGCGCGAGATCTCCGGCTCGGGATAGACGCCGGTGGTAAGCTTCTGGCCGCGCCGCATCTCGTCTGTGAGATTCGCGTCGAGAAAGGCCCGGACTTCCGCGCGGAACAATTGTTCCTCCCGCGTCAGATCGATATTCATGCGGCGGCTCCCAGGATCACGCTGAAGCGCTGGAGACCGGGGCCGATAACCGTTCTGGCATAGCGTGCGATGTGCGCGTCGCTATCGCCGAGCAGATAGTCGAACGCGGTCAGCAGGCGAACATAGCGGCCGACCGGCAGTTCCTCGGTGACCCCCATCGCGCCGTGGAGCTGGATCGCCTGCTCGCCGACAAAGGCGGCCGCGCTGCCGGTCACCAGCTTGGCCGTGCTCGCCGCGCGGCCGCATCGGTCGGGGTCGCCCGCCGTCACGATCGCGAGCTGGGTGGCGGCGCGCGCGTCCTCCAACTGGACCGCCATCTCGGCCAGGCGATGCTGAATCACCTGGAACTCGGCGAGCGGGCGGCCGAATTGCTTGCGGATGGCCGCATAGTCGGCGGTGGCATCGATCAGCCATCGCATTGCGCCGACCGCCTCCGAGCAAAGGGCGACCAGCGCCGCGTCGGTGAGGCGGTCGATCGCCTCGCCGGCATCGAGCGCAAGCAGCGCCTCATCGGGCACCGTCGCGTCGATCGCGATATCGGCGGCATCCTCGCCGCGCAGCGTCGGATAGGGGCGAAGGGTGAGGCCGGGATCGTTGCGGTCGAGCAGGAACAGCGCGGCGCCACCCTCGGCCGAGGCCGAGACGAGCAGATGGCTCGCAGCGCCTGCGCCCAGCACGGCGATTTTGTGACCGGTGATGCGCCAGCCGTCGCCGGCACGTTGCGCGATGGTGGCGCGAGCTTCGCCATAGGCGGTCGCCAACTCCTCATGCGCGAAGGCAAGCAGGCGATCGCCCGCCGCGGTTTCGCCCAGAAGATCATTCCATTTGCCCGCTGCATCGGTCTCCGCCAGCAAGCGCGCGCCAAGCATGATCGAGGAGAAGAAGGGGGTCACCAGCGCGTGACGGCCGCATTGCTCCATCATCGTACAGAGCAGATCAAGCGAGCCGCCGACGCCACCGCGATGCTCGGGCAAGGCAAGCCCGACCCAGCCATCGGCGATCATCGTGCGCCAGAGCATGGCGGCGCGATCCTCCGTCGTGCACGAGGCTTCCGCGCAACCCGACACCATCCGCTCGATGCCTTCACCGAGCGCCAGTTCATCCTCATCGCGCTCAAGCTGCATCAGCGCGGCGCCATGCGGATCGCGCCGTCGAGGCGGACGATTTCGCCATTGAGATAGCGGTTGCGGATCATCTCCAGCGCGAGCGAGGCATATTCGGCCGGCATGCCGAAGCGCTTCGGAAACGGCACCGAGGCGGCGAGCGCATCCTTCACATGCTGCGGTGCGCCCATCATCAGCGGCGTATCGAAGATGCCGGGCAGGATCGTGTTGACCCTGATCCCGTCATTCATGAAATCGCGCGCGATCGGCAATGTCATCGCGACGATCGCGCCCTTGGACGCGCTGTACGCCGCCTGCCCGACCTGGCCGTCCTGCGCCGCGACCGATCCGGTGTTGACGATCACGCCGCGCTCGCCATCCTCGCCCGGCGACAGCGTCAACATGCCCGCCGCTGAAGCGCTGATGCAGCGGAAGGTACCGATCCCGTTCACCGACAGGATGCGGATGAACATCTCCATCGGGAAGCGCCTGATCTCGCCGGTGGCCTTGTCGCGCGAGGCGGTCTTGAACGACTTGCCGATACCGGCGCAGTTGATCAGCACATTCTCCTGGCCATGCGCCGCGCGTGCTTTCGCAAAGGCCGCATCCACGCCTTCGTCGGACAGGATGTCGACCTGGCAGAACAGCGCGCCGATCTCGACCGCTGCGGCCTCACCAGCCTCGGCGTTGACGTCGAACAGCGCGACCTTCGCGCCTTTTTCGACCAGCGCCGCCGCGGTCGCCTTGCCAAGGCCCGAGGCGCCCCCGGTCACCACTGCAACGATCGTCTCGTCGATCTGCATAGTCTCTCCCGTATCCTGCTTCAGAGCCGCTCGATGATCGTGACATTGGCGAGCCCGCCGGCCTCGCACATCGCCTGCAACCCATAGCGCCCGCCGGTGCGGCGCAGGCCGTGGACCAGGGTGCCCATCAGCTTCGTACCCGAGGCACCGAGCGGATGACCAAGCGCGATCGCACCGCCCGATGGATTGAGCCGCGCCGGGTCAGCGCCCGTCTCGCGCGCCCAGGCGATCGGCACGCAGGCAAAGGCTTCGTTGACCTCGTAGCGGTCGATTCCGCCGATCGAGAGCCCGGCACGGGCAAGCGCCCTTCGCGTCGCGGCGATCGGGGTCTCCAGCATGATCACCGGGTCGCTGCCGAGCACGGTCAGGTCCACGATGCGCGCGAGCGGCTCTACCCCAATCGCCTTCAGGCCGCGCTCGCTGACGATCATCACCGCCGAGGAGCCGTCGCAAATCTGGCTGGCATTGCCGGCAGTGACGCGGCCATCGGGCGCGACCGTCTTCAAGCCGGCCAGCGCTTCGATTGTGGCGTCAAAGCGGATGCCCTCATCCACCTCGTGCCGCACGGTGCCGCCATCCGGCAATGGCACGTCGATCGCGACTATCTCCTGCGCGAAATCACCCGCCCGGGTTGCTTCGGCCGCGCGGCGATGGCTTTCGAGCGCGAGCTGATCCATCTCGTCACGACTGATGTCGTATTTAGCCGCGAGCAGTTCGGCGCCCGCAAACTGGCTGAACATCGGACCGGGATAGCGCGTGGCGATCACGGGGCTCCAGTAATTGCCATAGCCATGCTCGTCTGGAAGCGTGCGGGCGAGACCCATCGGCACGCGACTCATGCTCTCGACACCGGCCGCGATCACCACGTCCTGCACGCCCGCCATCACCGCCTGCGCGGCGAAATGCAGCGCCTGTTGCGAGGAACCGCATTGCCGATCGACCGTAACCGCCGGCACCGCCACCGGCAGGCACGAGGCAAGCACGGCGTTGCGCGCGATATTCGACGATTGCTGCGCGGTCTGGCTGACGCAGCCCATCACGACATCCTCGACCAGCGCCGGATCGGCACCTGCCCGCCGCACCACGGCGTCGAGCGCCAGCGCGGCCAGTTCGACCGGATGTATGCCGGATAGCCGCCCCTTGCGGCGGCCGCCCGCGGTACGCGCGGTCGCGACGATATAGGCTTGAGCCATCAGTGGGTCTCGGCCGCATATTTGGCGAGCTCGAGCTTGGCGATGGTCCGATTGTGCACCTCGTCCGGCCCGTCGGCAAAGCGCAGCGAGCGGACATGGGCGTAGAGCGCCGCGAGACCATAATCCTCAGCGAGGCCGCCCGCGCCATGCGCCTGAATCGCATAATCGAGCACGGTCTGCGCAACCTTGGTCGCGGCGTTCTTGATCATTGCGATTTCCGCGCGGGCGGATTTGTTGCCGGCGACGTCCATCATATGCGCCGCCTTGAGGCAGAGCAGGCGCGCCATCTCGATCTCGGTGCGGCATTCACCGATGCGCTGTTCCCAGAGCGAGCGGTCGGCAAGGCGGCGGCCGAAGGTCGAGCGATCGAGCAGCCGCCGGCACATCGCCTCCAGCGCGACCTCGGCGACACCGACCGTGCGCATGCCATGATGGATACGGCCCGGCCCAAGCCTGCCTTGGGCGATCTCGAAGCCAGCCCCTTCGCGCAAGATGACGTTCTCGACCGGCACACGGACATCAGTCAGCCGGATCTCGGCATGGCCGTGTGGCGCATGGTCGTAGCCGAACACCGTCAGCATCCTGACGATCTCGACGCCCGGCGTGTCGGCGGGGACGAGGATCATCGATTGCTGGCGATACGGCTTGGCTGTCGGATCGGTCTTGCCCATCACGATATAGACGGCGCAGCGCGGATCGCCGACGCCCGATCCCCACCATTTGCGGCCGTTGATGACATAATCGTCCCCGTCGCGGACAACGCTCGTCTCGACATTGGTCGCGTCGGAGCAGGCGACCTGCGGCTCGGTCATCAGGAAGGCGGAGCGGATTTCGCCGTTCATCAGCGGATCGAGCCAGCGCTGCTTCTGCTCATGGCTGCCATAGCGGGCGAGCAATTCCATATTCCCGGTATCGGGCGCGGAGCAGTTGAACAGCTCCGACGCCCAGCGCACCCGGCCCATGATCTCGGCGAGCGGGGCATAGGCGAAATTGGAAAGGCCGGGCCCTTCGAACCGGAAGCGGTCGTCGGCGGGCGCGGCACCGTGCGACGGCGGCATGAACAGGTTCCACAGACCTTCGGATTTCGCCCTTTCCTTCAGCTCCTCCGCGATGGCAGGGGGGTTCCACGGCGCACCGTCACCCTCACGCAACTGGCGCTGGTAGGTGTCGAGATTGGGATAGACATGGTCGATCATGAAATTGTTCACGCGCTCGACCCAGGGGTTGGCCTGGCTGGTCGCCTCGGAAAACATGCTATCTCCTTATTCGCATGATCATCATAATGAATTAGTGGAAGCTGGCAATATGCGCTTGCCAAAGTCGGGCGAGTTTATCATCACGAATTGACGCCAAACCCCGCCCGAGGGCGGCGCGGCGCAACGCAGGAGAGACGATTTCCATGAAGACCGGCGGCCCACGGATCCTCATCATCGGCGGCGGACATGGCGGTGCCAACGCAGTCGCGGCGCTACGCCAGGCGGGGCACATGGGCGAAATTCGGCTGATCTCCGAAGAGAAGATCCTGCCCTATCACCGGCCTCCGCTCTCCAAATTCTATCTGAAGGGCGAGTCGACGCTCGAATCGCTCTATCTGCGCCCGGCGAAATTCTACGAAACCAACGCGGTCGAGGTGATGCTGGGCGAGCGAGTCGAGACGATCGATTCCGAGCGCAAGGTCGCGATGTTGGCGAGCGGCGCGGAAATCGCATGGGACGTGCTGATCCTTGCCACGGGATCTATCGCACGGCGGCTGGAAGGGCCCGGTGCCGACCTCAGTGGCGTGCATGTGCTGCGCGACTTCACCGATGCCGAGGCGCTGCGGGGGCAGATCGGACCGGGCCGGAAGCTGGTGATCATTGGTGCAGGCTATGTCGGTCTCGAAGTGGCAGCATCGGCGCGCGAACTCGGGACAGAAGTCACGATCCTCGAGCGGGAGCCGCGGATCCTGTCGCGCGTCGCGTGCGAGGAACTGTCCGGTTTCTTCCATCGCTATCACGCCGATCGCGGTGTTCGCTTCATGACCGGCGCGTCGGTTTCGGCATTGCACGGCGAAGACGGGGCGGTTCGCTCGGTCGAACTGTCCGACGGCGAAATCATCCCGTGCGACGCGGTGCTGGTCGGGATCGGCGGGTCACCCTGCGACGCCCTGGCGATCGGTGCGGGCCTGGCGTGCGACAATGGCGTGATCGTGGACCTGGCAGCGCGCACCTCGATCGACGGGATCTACGCGATCGGCGATATGACGCGCCGGCCGATGCCGCATTACGGCAATCGTCTGTTTCGGCTCGAAAGCGTGCCCAATGCGGTCGACCAGGCCAAGGCGGCTGCGGCCGACATCATGGGGCTGCCGCTGCCGAACCCGGACCTGCCCTGGTTCTGGTCGGACCAGTATGAGCTGAAGCTGCAGATCGCGGGTGTGCCGTTCGATGCCGATCGCCAGATCGTCCGGCACACGCCCGACAAGGAGAACAGCTTCTCGATCTTCCACATGAGCGGCGACCATGTCGTCGCTGTCGAGGCGGTGAACGCCGCGGGCGATTTTGTCGCCGGCAAGAAGCTGATCATGAGCGCGCAGCCGGTCGAGGCGGATCGGCTCGCCGATTCCAGCGTGCCGGTGAAGACGCTGATTGCGGTGGCCCAGCCGACTTAGTGACCCGATCCATCAGGAGCCAGACATGAACGCCGAGGCCAAGATCGAGCTGAAGACCGGTTATAACGACATCCGCGTCGAATATATCGGCCGCGTCGCGCGTATCGCACATGACCGGCCCCAGGCGCGCAATGCGGAAAGCACGCGGCTGCTCGACGAAATGGACGCGGCGCTCGACGCGGCGGTGGCCGACGAGCGGATCGGCGCGATCATCATCGCCGGGACCGGCGATCACTTCTCCGCCGGGCACGACCTGAAAGAGGCGATGAGCGAGCGCGCGGCCTACAGCGTCGAGCAGCGCTGGGAATATGAAGCGAAACGCTATTTCGGATATGCGCTCAAGATCTTCGACGTTCCCAAGCCGACCGTCGCCCAGGTGCAGGGCGCGTGCATGGGCGGCGCCTTCATGGTCGCCAATCTGTGCGACATGATGGTCGCATCCGAGGATGCCTATTTCGCCGATCCGGTCGTCCGCTCGCTCGCGGCGGCATCGGTCGAGGTGCTGGTGCACCCCTATGTAATGGGCCTGCGGCGAGCGAAGGAGTTCCTGTTCACCGGTGAGCGGATGGATGCGGCCGAGGCGTACCGGATCGGCATGATCAACCGTTTGGTACCGCGTGCCGAGCTGGAGAGCGCGACACTGGCGCTGGCGGCGCGTTGCGCCGAGGCACCGCCCTTCGCCGCGATGGTAACCAAGCGCTCGCTCAACCGGACGCTCGACCTGCAGGGTTTCCGCACCGCGCTCTCGGCGCATTTCGAGACTCATCAGATCACCCACGTCACCGAAGAGGCTCGGCTTATCAGACAGGCGGGTTCGGCCGGCGCGATTGGAGCGGCGAAGCAAGGCGCTTGAGTCGCGCTTAGCGGAGGCTCACCGCCACTCGACCGTCTCGGTAATCTGCTGCGGCCACAGGGTCCTGCAATTCTCGACCACCGCGCGGACATGCTCGACCATCAATTGCTCGGCCTTGTCGGCATGGCCGGCGACGATCGCCCTGGCGATGGCGGTGTGGTCGTGAACCGTCTTCGGGGCCATCTGTCGGCTGCGATTGGTAAGCAACAGATGTTCCGCCACCACGAGGCTCACCGCCTGGAACACGAAAGCGAGCACCCGATTGCCGGAAAGTTCGCCGACGACCTGGTGAAAGTTCACGCCCTCGGTCAACTCGTGCGAATTGTCCTGCCCTTCCTCGGTCAGGAACGGCGCCAGCAGCCTGCGGCTCTTTTCCCGATCGGGGTTCTGGGCGGCGAGCCGCGCGAGGACCGGCTCGGTCGTGACCCAGGTCTGCAACAGCTCGTCGTAATTGGCACCCATCATGTTGAGGTAGAGCGTCAGCGTGCGCCCGAGATTGCCGGGCAGCACCTCGCCGACGACGGTGCCCGCGCCAGGCCCGGGACGGATCGCGATCATGCCCTGGACCTCAAGCAGCCGCAGCGCCTCGCGCAGCGACGACCGGCTGACGCGGTACCGGGTCAGCATCTCGGCTTCGAGCGGGAGACGGTCGCCGGGGCCAAGATCGCGATCGACGATGTGGCGCACGATTTCGAGCGCGATGATTTCGGAGGTCTTGGTGGGGCGCCGATAGACCGCGGCCATGGTCTGCGCGGGCTCCGTCGAGGCGGCCGGCCCGCCCCTTCTCTTTACAGATACGCCAGGCATTCTGCCAGTTTCCCCCGGATCACCACGCAATTCGAATGACCTGCATAGAGGCTTTCTTCGACCTGCGCACCCCCGTCCGCGCGGTCGAGCAGATGGCTGCCGCATCCTCAGGGCCTGAAGCAACGCATCCGTCGTTGACAGCCTAATAGAGATGATTATGATCATGATATATACGAACTGCTTGCCAACCGTACATATCGAACGATTGCCAACCCGGTGTGAGGGAGAGCCCCGCCACGCCCGGACAGATCTGTCGAAATATGTCGCGGCGGGCACAGCGGACAGTCGGCGTGCTTAGGAGTAGGTCTTGTCTTCCAATGCGGTAACCCTGGGCGATCTATATGCGCAGTGCCTGAAACGTAACGGAGAGGCGGTCGCCATCATCGATGGCGAGACCCAGCTGACCTACTTCCAGTTGGCCGAGCGGGTGGGGCGGATCATCGGCCTGTTCGACGAGCTGGGCCTGTCGATCGGCGACCGCATCGGGCTGGCGGCGCGGATGAGCGCAGACTTTATCGCCTGCTACATGGCGTGCCACATCGCGGGCATCGCAGTGGCCGACATGCCGCCCAGCATGCCCGCCGACAATCTCGTCCACCGCGTCAGATCGGCCGGTCTGACGATGGTGATCCTTGAGCCGGCCGGGATCGGCGGCGACGTTCTGGCCTTTGCCGGGACGCTGACGGTCCCTGTCCTGACGACGACGCCGATCGACGGTCTGGTCTGCGTCAACGATGCGATCAAACTGATCGAGCCCGCGACCCTCTTCGCCCGGCCCGCACCGCGTTGCGCGGCGATCACTTACACCGGGGGGTCGACGGGACTCTCCAAGGCAATCGCCTATGATGGAGCGGCAGGCGCATCGATCGTGCTCGCGCACATGGCTGCCCTGCCCTATCCGCCGCACCCCATCTCGGTCGTCTGCCGTACCTCGTTTCCGGTGATGGCGTATAATGTGCAGCCGACCCTGTTGCGCGGCGGCACCCTCGTCACCCAGGCCGATTTCGATATCGACGAGCTTTACCGATTGACGGTGCAGCACAAGGCCAATTTGCTCTTCATGGCGACCCAGGCGATCTACACCCTGGTCGGCCGAGATGACCTGGTCTGGCCGACCGGGCAGCTCAAGCTGCTCTTCTACGGCGGCGAGGCGATCAACCCGAGCCGGCTGAGCATCATCGTCGAGCGGCTGGGGCCGGTGCTGGTCGGCTCCTATGGCTGCTCCGAGGCGACATCGACCGTGCTGCTGCTGCCGGAAGATCACGACCTGAGCCGCCCGGAGCGGATATCCTCGCTCGGGCGCGCGCTGCTCGGCGTCGACATCGAGATGCGCGATCCTCAGGGCAATGCAGTGCCGGCCGGCGATTATGGCGAGATCACGATCCGCTCGCCCTCCCATATGCTCCACTATATCGGCGATCCCGAAAAGACCGCCGAGGTGATGACTGATCACTGGGTGCGCACCGGCGATGTCGGGCGGATGGACGATCAGGGCTATATCTACATCCTCGACCGGCTCGCTTTCTCGTTCGAGGCGCGCGGCCGCGCAATCTATCCGCGCGCGATCGACCTGCTGCTCGGGGATCACCCCGAGGTACAATCGGTAGCGACCATCGGTATTCCCGATCCCGAGCTTTCAAACCGGATCTGCGCCAATGTCGTGCGCCGCAACGGATCGGCCATTTCCGCCGACGAGCTGCGATCCTTCGCGCGGCAAGGGGATCCCCGAATGGAGATCGACCATATCCTGTTCATGGACGACCTGCCGAAGAACCCGAGCAACCTGAAGGTCGACCGGCGCAGGTTGACCGAACTGGTGCTCGAGCATCTGGCCGGTGAAGGATAGAGCGGCATGAGCGACTTGCCACCTTATGCGCGGGTAACGGCGAAAGAGCGCGCCGCGCTGCTGGCGTTGTGCATGGAATATGTCTGGCGCACCGACAACGACCAGTCCGATCGCATCCCCGACCTGTTCGTCGAGGACGCGCTATGGACCTCGCCGCAGATGACGATGAAGGGCCGCGACGGGCTGATCAGGGGTTGGGCGGAAATGCAGGCGGTGGGCCTGACGGTGCAGCGCCGCCACATGATCTCGAACCATCGCTACACCCGCGAAGATGACGGGTCGGTGCGCGGCGTCCTCAGCTTCGCGCTCTACCGCGCCAGGCGCGGCGACAACGTGCAACCGATGCCGACATTGCTCGCCGATCATGTCGACGAATATGCCCAGGTGGACGGTCGTTGGCTGTTCAAAAGCCGCACCGTCGTGCCGCTGATGCCGCATGACTGGACGCCGCCGCGCATCGACTGAGTTCTCCATTCGACCGACCGAGGAAGACCGATGAGCGACCCTACCTATACCCGCCTCAGCGCCGACGATCATTCGGCACTCGTCGCGCTGTGCATGGAATATTGCTACCTGGCGGACAATTATCAGTCGGCCCGGATTCCCGAACTTTTCACCGAAGATGCGACCTGGCAAGCGCCTGGCACCTCGATGAACGGCCGCGCGGAGATGGTCACCGGCTGGGCGGAACGGCAGAAAGTCGGTGAGTTGGTCACGCGCCGGCACATGGTCTCCAACTACCGCTTCACCGTCGATGACGACGGCACGGTGCGCGGCATCCTCAGTTTCACCCTCTACCGCGCGCCACGGGGCGAGCACGCCGTGCCGGTCCCGATGCTCGTCGCAGACCATGTCGACACCTATGAAAAGCAGTCCGACGGGCGCTGGCTGTTCAAGACGCGCGAGGTCGTGCCGTTGATGCCGAACAACTGGGTCGCCCCAAGGACCGCGCAGGGACCCCGCTAAGCGACTTGCCTTACCCGACGACCAGGGAATTCGGATTGAAAGCCAGCATCTCGTCCTTGCGCCGTCACCGGCATTACCGGCTGTTCGTGCTGGCGGTGCTGCTGATCGTTTATATCTTCAACTATATCGACCGGCAGATCATCGGCATCCTCTCGGTGCCGATCAAGGCGGAGCTCGGCTTGTCGGATTCGCAGATGGGGATGCTCGGCGGGCTGGTTTTCGCGATCTTCTTCACAACGCTGGGCATCCCGATCGCACGGGTGGCGGACCGTCTGAACCGGACCGCGATCATGGCGGCCGCGCTGTCGCTGTGGAGCGTGTTTACGGGGCTGTGCGGCATGGCGGGCAGCTTCACGCTGCTGCTGGTCGCGCGCCTCGGCGTGGGCGTGGGCGAGGCGGGCGGGATGGCGCCGGCCTATTCGCTGATCGCCGATTATTTCCCGCAACGGGAGCGCGGGCGGGCGATGGGGTTTTTCTCGCTTGGCCTCCCGCTGGGATCGGCGCTCGGGCTGTTGGTCGGCGGCTATTTCGGCGCGCATTACGGTTGGCGTGCGACCTTTATCGGTCTCGGTGTCGCCGGAGTCGTACTCGCACCCCTGTTCCTGCTCGCGGTGAAGGAGCCAGTGCGGGGAGCGGCCGATCTCGATCATGATGCAGATGCCCCGGTGCCGACACTCGGCCAGGTCTTCGCGCACCTGAAAACGCAGCCCGCTTTCTGGAGCGTGTCGATCGCGGCAGGCATCGCGGCGATGATGAATTACGGCCTCGCCTTCTGGCTACCCGCCTATGTGCAGCGCAGCCATGGGTTGAACCTCAGCCAGACCTCGCAATTCCTGAGTGCGATCGCGTTCGTCGGTGGCGGACTGGGGATGTTCGGCGGCGGCTGGTTGGCAGATCGCATGGCGAAGCACAGCATCACCGCCTATGCGCGCATTCCGGCCTGGTCGAGCCTGCTCGCCCTCGTCTTCCTGATCGCCGCGCTCAACATGCCGACGCTGCCGCTCACCTTCGGGGTGCTGCTGATCGCCCAGATGCTGACGATGTTCTATGGCGGCCCGAGCATGGCGGTGGTGCACCTCTCCGCCCCGGCCAGCATGCGCGCGACGACGGCGGCCTTCTTCCTGTTCATCACCAACATCATTGGGCTGGGCCTCGGCACGATGACGTTCGGCTTCGCGTCCGACCTGCTCAACAGCAGCTTCGGCCAGGAATCGCTGGCTTATGCGATCATGGCCTGCGCCGTGATCTTCTATTCGGTCGCCGCTGCGGTCTATTTCCTGGCCATCCGGCACCTGCGCCAGACCGAGCGCACGCTCGCCTGAACCGGATCAGATCTGCGGAACGCGGACGGTCAGCCCGTCCATCCAGGGTCGGACCTCGATCTGGCACGACAGGCGGCTGTTGGGGCGGACCTCGGCGACGGCGCCTTCCAGCATCGCCTCCTCGTCCTCATGCGCCGGGGTGAGCTTCTCGGCGATCTCGCCCTCGACATAGACGTGGCAGGTCGCGCATGAACAGGTGCCGCCGCACTCGGCGATAATCCCGGGAATACCCGCGCCGACCGCCGCGGTCATCACGCTCTCGCCGACCCTGCCCTCAACCTCGGTGACGGTGTCGTTCACGAGAAAATTGATCTTCGCCATGGGGATACCTCAAGAAAATACGCGGGAACGCCGAGCTGTCACCCGGCGCGGTCGAATGCGATGCGGAGTTCCTTCAACGGAATATAGTTCACGCTGTAATCATGCTCGGGTACCGGCAGCGGGCGGGCGAGGCGGATATTGTCCAGCCGGTCGAACACGGTGTTGAAGGCAACCGTCAGCTCGCTTCGGGCAAGCTGCTGGCCGACGCAGCTGTGGATGAAAGCGCCGAACGCGACGTGCGACGAGGCGTTGCTGCGGTGCAGATCGAACTGGCCGGGATCGGGAAACTGCACCGGATCGCGGTTCGCCGCCGCGTAGCGAATGTGCAGCAGCGATCCGGCAGGGATCGCAACGCCGCTCAGCTCCACATCGCGGGTGGCGACGCGGTAGAGGCCCTGGGTCGGGCTTTCGAAACGCAGGCTTTCATTGATGAAGGCGGGCATCAGCGATCGATCGGCGCGCAGCTCGGTCATCGCCTCGGGGAAGCGGATCAGCTGCAGCATGCCGTGGCACAGGGCGCTGATCACGGTTTCGTAGCCACCGGTGATGAGCTGGTGCATCACGCCTTGCAGCTCGTTCATCGTCAGCGGTTGGTCACCGTCCTCGGTCGTCACCAGCGCGGTGAGCAGGTCGTCACGCGGATGAACGCGGCGATCTTCCATCGCGGCGGCGAGGAACAGCTGCATCTCGAGTTCGGTCTCGGCGGCCTTGCGCATTTCGTCAGGGGTCAGCACCGCGACGAGATAGGTGAAGAGATTGTCGGCCCACGCCTTGTAGCGCGGCCATTCCGCGGCATCGAGGCCGAGCAATTCCGCGATGATCGTGCCGGGCAGCGGCAGTGCGAACTCGTTGATGAAGTCGCATTCGCCGCGATCGATGAAACGGTCGATCAGCTCATGGGCGAGCGCAGTGATGCGCGGCCCGATGCTGCGCACCTGACCTGCGGCAAAAGCCCGCGTGACGACCTTGCGACTGCGATTGTGCTGGGGCGGATCGGCGCGCTGCAGCGCCGGGGCATTCACCCAGCCACCGCCTTCGCTCAACACGTCGCGCAATATCTGCGCGTTGGCCCCCTGCATTACCCGCGTGCGATCCACGACGCTCGAAAAGTCCTTCGGATTGCCGAGGATCTCGCGGACGTCGGAGTAATCGTTGATCACGAAGAAACCGAGCTGGGGATCGCGGAAAACCGGACAGCGAGCATGCGCCGCGGCATAGCAGGCGTAGCGATCCGCCTGCATCGCCGGGTCCGCTAGGCTATAGGCTGCGCGCTGCTCCACCGTATTCACACCACGCCGACGGTGCGATCGAGCTCATAGGCACCGACGCGGTGGACGATCTTCCACGCGCCGTCGCGACGCGCCCAATTATCGATGTACCGGCCCTTCACGAACCGGTCGCCCTTGGCTTCGCCGAGATCGTGATGCGCGAAAAAATGCGCCTCGGACTCGGCGCTGTCGCCGTCGATGGCGATCACGATGTTCGATATCATGTGCGAGCAGCCCCGCAGCCTGCCGCAGACTTCCAGCGCATAATCGATGAACGCAGCGGACGTCCCGTCCTGCGTTCCTTGCCGGGTCGTTGCGCCGGGGTGGAAGCACGCCTCCAGCTTCGTCCGATCAACCTGGTCGCAGCCCTGCGCATAGCGAGAGAGCTGCTCGGCGATCTCCTGTTTCGAGAGCAGCTCCTCAAGCCGGGGATCGAGCGCCATCACCCGGCCTGCTGCGACACGGCCGGGATAAAGACCGCCGGCTTGTCATGGAAATTGACCGCGCCCGGGCCGCCCGATCCAGCCGCGACCATGCGGCCGCCATCGACGACCAATGTCTGCCCCGTGATGTTGCGCCCACCCTCGCCGACGAAGAACAGGATCGTCCGCGCGATATCTTCGGGCATGATCGGGCGGCGGAGCGGCGAGGTGTCGATCGAGCCCTGGATTGCGGCCTCGACGCTGCCGCGCAGGCTGCTCACCAGCGGCGTCACCGTGCTGCCCGGCGCGACGCTGTTGACCGTAATCCCCATCGCCGCCAGTTCGGATGCGGCGGATTTCACCAGGCCGATCACGCCGTGTTTGGCCGCGGTATAGGCATGCGCCCCGACGCCGCCGACCACGCCGGCGATGCTTGACACAACGACGATCGCACCGCGATTGGCCGGGGCCATCGCCCTGGCGGTATGCTTGATCGCGTAGAAGACGCTATCGAACAGGACGGCATTGGTCTTGCGCCAGCTCTCGCCCGTCATCTCGAGGATCGTGCCGGTCGCGCCGACCAGGCCGGCGCTATGCACCAGGCAATCGAGCCGCCCGAAGCGCGCCATCGCCCGCGCCACCACCGCCTCGACCTCGGCTTCGTTCGAGACGTCGGTCACGATGAATTCAGCGTTACCGATCCGCGCCGCTGTCGCCTCGCCGCCCACCCGGTTCAAGTCGGCGAGGATCGTATGCCATCCCAGCTCAGCGAGCATCTGCGCGGTCGCGGCACCGATCCCGCTCGCCCCACCAATGACGATCGCGACGGGCGCGTCCGACACGCCGTTTTCCGACATCAGCGCTTGATCGCGTCGAACTTGATGTGGAGTTCCTTCATCGGGATATAGGCGACGCTCTGCCGATGGACCGGGTGCGGCAACGGCCGGGCGAGCTGGAAATTCTCCATGCGGTCGAGCAATGTGTTGTAGGCGATATTGAGCTCGGAGCGGGCGAGGTTGAGCCCGACACAGGCATGGGTGAAAGCGCCAAATGCGATCTGCGACATGCCGTTCTTGCGGTGAATGTCGAACTGGTCGGGATTTTCGAACTGGCGCGGATCGCGGTTGGCCGCGGCGTACCGCATGTTGACCGTGGCGCCCTTGGGGATGGTGACGCCGTGCAGCTCCACGTCGCGCATGGCGATGCGGTACAGGCCCTGGACCGGGCTCTCGAAGCGCAGGCTCTCGTTGATGAACTTCGGCACCAGCGTGCGGTCGGCGCGCAGCTCCTCGACGACTTCGGGGAACATGATCCACTGGCGCATGCCGTGGCTCATTGCGCTGGTCAGCGTCTCGTAACCGCCGGCCATCAGCTGGCTCATGACGCTCTGCAACTCCTCCATCGACAAGGGCTCTTCGCCCTCCTCGGTACTCAGCAGCACGCTGAGCAGATCGTCGCGCGGCTCCTTGCGGCGCTCCTCGAACTGCTTGGCGAGGAACTGCTGCATCTCGACTTCGATCTCGCCGGCCTCGCGCAACTGCTCGGGCGTGAGCACTGCCGCGACATAGGTGAAGAGATTGTCGGACCACGCCTTGTACCGGCGCCAGTCCGCGGTATCGAGGCCGATCAGTTCGGCGATCACGGTGCCCGGCAGCGGCAGCGCGAACTCGTCGATGAAATCGCATTCTCCCCTGGCGATGAATTTGTCGATCAGCTGGTTGGCGAGTTCCTGGACGCGCGGCGCCACCCCGCGCACCTGCGCCGAGCCGAAGGCTCGGTTGACGATCTTTCGAACGCGGCCATGGCGCGGCGGATCGGTACGCTGCAGTGTCGGCTCGTGGAGCCAGCCCTTCTCGCGCAGCACGTCGCGGAAATATCGGGTGTTCTCGCCCTGCATGATCGACGGACGGTCGATCTCGGCGGAGAAATCGCCATGATTCTGGAGCGCGGCCTTCAGGTCGTCATAGCCGCTGATGATGTAGTGGCCGAGATTGGGCTCGCGGAACACCGGGCATTTCGCGTGGAGCTCGGCATAGAGCTCGTACGGGTCGCTCGACACCTCATGATCGGTCAGCGTCAGCGACACGCCCTGCGAGTCGTGCGCGACTGGGCAGCCTCCAGTGCCGGCTGCGCGCTCCTCGGCTTTTTCCCGGATGTCGGTCACGTCGTCCACTCCTGTCACGCAGCGGCCGGTGTCGCGATACTGCGGATCGGCATCGGCGAATAATTTATCATGATGATCTACATGTCTACGCTTTTTCGGTCAATCGCGCTGTTCGTCAGTCCGTTGTGGCCGCGGTGCCCGGCACGACCGCTGGCGGAACATAGCCCTTGGTCGCGCCCGCGCTGTTGTCGATCAGGATCGACTGGCCGCTGACCCAGCGGGATTCATCCGAGGCCAGATAGAGTACGAGATAGGCGACATCCTGCGGCTCGCCGCGCAGGTTCGCCGCGCTCGGCACGCCCTTGAGCAACGTATCGGCGCCCACCTGGGCATATTTCTCGGGCAAGGAGTCGATCATCGGGGTCGAGATGCCGTTGGGCAGGACCGAGTTGCAGCGGATCGGCAGGCCGAGCTGAGCGCAATAGACCGCGACCGTCCGGCTATAGGCATCGACCGCGCCCTTGGTGGCGGAATAGATCGCCATATTGGGCTCGCCGCGGGCCGCCGAGATCGAGGACATGTTGACGATCGAGCCGCCGCCGGCGCGGCGCATCGCCGCTATCGCGTGCTTGCAGCCAAAAACGACGCCATCGACATTGACCGCGAGATTGAAGCGATAATCCTCCTCGCGAAAGCTCTCGGGCGTTCCCGGGTTGGCCACCCCGGCATTGTTGACGAGGATATCGACCTTGCCGAAACGCTCCTCGGCGAGCGCGATAACCTTCTGCCATTCGGTCTCGAAGCGCACGTCGTGCCGAACGAACAGCGTGTCCGGTCCAAGCTCGGCGGCAAGCGCCTCACCAGCCCCGACATCGACATCGGTGAGGACCAGCTGCGCCCCTTCGGCGGCGAACAGCCGCGCGTCGGCAGCGCCGATCCCCTTCGAGGCACCGGTGATGATCGCGACTTTTCCGGCTAGACGATCGCCCATTTCCGATATCCCTTCCACGCACGGCGTCCGGATAAAGTGCTGCACAAATCTGCAACTGGACGACTCTAGTTGCCCATACAACTAGGATCGTGCTTCGGGGGCGTCAACGTCTATCGGGCGAGTCGGACTGACTGCGATAAGCCGTCGCGGAACAGCCGAAGCGGCTGCGGAAACGGCGGCTGAAATGCGCCGCATCGTTGAAGCCCCAGCGAAAGGCGATGTCGCTGACCCGGGCGTCCTCGGGCGACAGCGCCCGCAAATCCCGCGCGCACCGGTCGAGCCGCGTCTGCATGACCATCCGTCCCGCGGTGGTCCCATGCTTTTTCATGAGCGCGTGGAGATGGCTGAGCGAAACCCCGACGGCATCGGCGATCTTGCCCGGTCCGAGATCGGGATCGTCGACCGACGCCTCGATATATTCGATCGCCCGCGCGAACGGTGGCAGCGCGGCGACCGGGCGGCCTGCCCTGGCACCGCGCTTGCCTTTCCCCCGGCATGCAGCACTGAGCAGCGTGACGATGTTGCCGACGATCAGGAAGCGCTCGGCATCGTCGAGATGCGCCATCTCGCGCCACGCGGAGGCACAGAGCGAGCGGATCGCATCCCCAATGCCCCGGTTGGAGGCAAAGGCCACCGCGCACAGATCTTCGGGCTTCGGCAGGATCTCGCGCACGATCGACCCAGGCAAATGATGCGCGGTAATCTCGCCCGTTTCCAGGCGCTCGAACTCATAGGGAGCGCCCGCCGCGATCAGCACCATCTGGCCCGGCCCGATCCGGGTCGTCCGCCCGAACTGGCGATGGATGATCTCCCCCGAGCGCGGCGCGACGAGCATGAATTCGTCGCGGCCATCCTGCTCGATCTCACGCCACGATCGTGAGCCGCGGATCGGGGCCACATGCTCCACCTTGCCGCGCGTGCTCTTCAGCCACCCGCCCCCACGCGTGACATAGCGAACCTGGACCGGCCCCTCGCCCGCCGCACCGCTCATGGTCACCGGATAATAGGCGTCGCTCACCAATTGGCGCAGCGCCTGTACCGATGCCTCGATCTGTTCCGACATGGTTTGCCTCGTCAGGATTCACGACTGGGAACAACCCCATCGCCCGCCGGAACCTGCACCCGAGAGCCATCCGACGCAACGATTCTTGGACAAGCAAATCATATGGACAGTCAAGTCCCGCGGCCAGCCGCCATGGTAGAACCGCAACAAATACACACACCAAGGCGTGAGGAATCTGAAAGTGCTTGAGCAGGGCCTCGCCGTACCGGCGCACATTCCGGAATCGCTCGTTTGTGATTTCGATCACGTCCTTGCCCCCGTCCAATCGCTGGAACCGCAAAAGACCTGGGCCAACCGGCTACGCGAGAAGAATGGCGACATGTTCTTCACCCCACGCAACGGCGGCATCTGGATCGTGCAGGGGGCAGAACTCGCCGTACAAATGCTCCGCGACAACGAATTATTCTCGGCCGACCCCAAGCATAATGAGGCGCGGCGGTTCACGCCGAAGCTGCTGCCGCTCCAGGCCGACCCGCCGGATCAGGGCGAATATCGCAAGGTGCTCGGTTCCTTCTTCGCGCCCGGCAACGTGCGCAAGATGGAAGACAATATCCGCGTGACGGTGAACGCGCTGATCGACGAGATCGAGCCGCGCGGCGGGTGCGAGTTTGTCACCGAATTCGGGGAGAAATTCCCGATCTTCGTGTTCCTCAAGCTGGTTGGCGCGTCGCTCGACGATCGCGAGGAGCTGCTGAGCTATGCCGCGATGTTTACCCGCACCGCGGATGTGAAGATCCGGACGCAGGGAACCCAGGGCCTCGCACGCTACCTGACCAAGCTCTACGCCGAACGTCGAAACAATCTTGGCGAGGACGTATTGAGCCGGTTCCTGCTGTCGGATTTCAACGGGAGGCCGCTGAACGAGGAGGAGCTGAACGGTTTGGGCACCCTGCTGTTCCTGGGCGGGCTCGACACGGTCAAATCGGTGCTCTCGTTCGTCACCCTCTATCTCGGCCGCCATCCGGAGCAATATGCCCGGATCGTTCAGGACAAGAGCCTGATCCCCGCCGCAGTCGAGGAGCTGATCCGGATAAGCGGCACCTCGCTCCCCGAACGCGCGGTGACGCGCGACGTCGATTATGAAGGCGTCAGCCTGAAGAAGGGCGACCGCGTCCTGTTCTTTCTGCCCTTCATGAGCTTCGATCCGCACCTGAACGACGATCCCAATCGTGTCGATTTCCACCGCGAGATCAGCCAGCATGTCGTGTTCGGCACCGGCGTGCACCGCTGCGCCGGATCGCATCTCGCCCGGCTGGAGATCCGCGTCTTCCTTGAAGAATGGACCCGCCGCTTTCCGACCTTCCGGCTCGATCCCGCCAAGCCGGCGAAGATGGGCCAGGGTTCGGTTTGGACTCCGGAAGAGGTGCCGATTCTATGGCCGTGACCGCCGCCGCGACGGGTTGCCCGTTCGATCACCAGCAAACGCCGATCCCGGCGCATGTGCCGCCATCGGCGGTGTACGATTACGACTATCTCTCGTCGCTGAGCGATAGCGGGTCGCATGCCGAATGCGCGCGGGCGCTGCGCGACAATGCCGGCGAAATCTTCTGGACGCCGCGCAATGGCGGCCACTGGATCGTGCAAGGCGCGGAGCTGTCGGTGAGGATGCTGCGCGATACCGAGCTGTTCTCGTCGCATCCGGATTACAACAAGACCCGCCGGTTCGCGACGATGCTTCTGCCCAGCCAGGTCGATCCGCCCGCCCATACCGATTATCGCCGCGCGCTGAGCCCGGTCTTCTCGCCCGGCAATATGCGCAAGATCGAGCCGGATATCCGTGCGATCGCGACCGGGCTGATCGACAAGATCCAGCCCCAGGGCAAATGCGAGTTCGTTTCCGAATTCGCCGAATATTTCCCCATTGCGATCTTCCTGAGCCTGGTCGGCGCGCCCATGTCGGACCGGGACGAACTGCTGCGCTATGCGGGCAATTACACCCGCTCCTCGAACCGCGAGATCCGATCGGTCGCGACCGAGGATCTGGCCCGCTATATCCGCGGCCTGAGCGAACGCCGCGGCGCGGATGCGGCCGACAATATGCTGACCCAGGTCGCGAAACTCGGTGCGCAGGGCCGCGAGCTTACCCAGGAGGAGCTCGATGGGCTCGGCGTCCAGCTGTTCGTGGCGGGGCTCGACACGGTCAAGTCGGCAATCTCGTTCATCATACTGCATCTGGCGCGCAACCCGGATCACTATGCGCGGCTCGTCGCCGATCCCGAACTGATCCCGGCCGGAATCGAGGAGCTGCTGCGGATAAGCGGTCCGTCCAATCCCGAACGCGGGGTGACGCGCGACCTTGAGGACTATGCCGGCGTCGCGCTGAAAAAGGACGATCGTATCGTCTTCATTCTCCCGCTCGCCGGGTTCGACCCGAAGCTCAACGAAGACAGCTACACCGTCGATTTCGACCGGGAGGCGAGCCAACATCTCGTCTTCGGCACCGGCGTGCACCGCTGCGCGGGATCGCATCTGGCGCGGATCGAGGTGCGCGTGCTGCTCGAGGAATGGACGAAGCGCTTCCCGACCTTCCGCGTCGATCCCGACGATTCGCCGGAGATCACCAAGGGCGGAACCGTCTGGACGGCCGCCCGGGTACCGCTCGCCTGGCCCTGACCCATCGCGAAGAAAAGGATTCCCTATGAGTGACGAGCCCGAAACCGAGACGTTCGTGGTGCATGTCGACCGCTCTCTGTGCGCGGGGCACGCGCTGTGCGCGGCACGGGCGCCCGACGTCTACAAGCTGGACGATGAGGGTTTCTGCATCTCCGACGGGACGATCGTCGGGCCGGACCTCGCCAGGCAGGCCAAGCTAGGTGCATTGGTGTGTCCGGAAGGGGCGATCGAACTGACCGTCCAGGAATAGGCGCACCCGATGAGCGATGACGCGGTTTCCGTTCGGTATATCCATCCGAACGGCAGGGAATGGACGATCGACGTGGCGCCCGGCCTCAGCGTGATGGAAGCAGCGATCAATGAGGGTATCCCCGGCATCACCGCCGAATGCGGCGGCGAATGCGTCTGTGCGACCTGCCACGTCTATGTCGACGAAGCGTTCCTCGCGGCCCTGCCGCCGATCGAGGAGCAGGAGGACGAGATGCTGGAGGGAACGGCATCCCCGCGGCAACCCAACAGCCGCCTTTCGTGCCAGATCCGCGTCGTGCCCGGGCTTTCGGGCGTGACGATAAGACTGCCCAAATCCCAGATCTGATCAGAAACGCCGAAGGCCCGGTGGCCATCGCCGCAACGAAGAAGGGCGGCATCCCCAAGGATGCCGCCCTTCAGTGTATCAACGATCAGTCAGAGCGATCAGAAGCGCACCGTCGCCTGCACCGCGATGGTGCGGGGATCGTAGACCGAGGTACGCGTATCGGCATGGACGCCAGTCGCGGTGCCCGCTCCCGAACCGGTATAGGTGAGATCAAAGCCGGACGATTCGATGAAGTGGTTCGTCAGGTTCTTGCCGATCAGCGCCAGCTCCCACTTGTTCGCCTCGGAGAACAGGCGGATGCTCGCATCGATCGTCGCATAGGAATTCTGATAGAAGCGCGACGCGCTGTCCGGTGCGAAGGCGTAGATCTTGTAGCGATCGCTGTACCGGCCGTTGAGCGAGAAGCCGATCTTCAAGCCGTCGCTGATCGGCGTGGTATAGTCCACGCTTGCGGTCGCGGTAATCGGCGGGGCCTGCGGGGTCTCCTGCCCGGTCAGGCTCTGCTTGGTATAGACCAGGGTGGTCGTATTCTGGGCAAGGTTGCAGCCCTCGTTGACCCGCTGGCCGCCGACGCATGGCGCGATACCGAAGCTGGTGTAGATCGCGTCGGTATAGGCAAACGACCCGCGCAGGGTGAGGCCCGGCGCCGAATAGGGCGAGAATTCGAGATCGAGTTCGGCACCCTGGGTCCGCGCCTTGCCGGCGTTGAGGGTGAAATAGCGGATCGTCAGCGGATCGAAATAATCGACCTGCAGACCCGAATAGATATAGTGGAAGACGTCCGCGTTCAGGCGCAGCTGATTCCCGAACAGGGTCGATTTGACGCCGCCTTCGAAGCCGCGGACCTTTTCGGGCTGGAAGGCCGCATCGCTCGCCTGGGTCTGCGGCGAGATCGTGCCGGAGATCGAGAAGCCGCCCGATTTATAGCCGGTCTTGTACGACGCATAGACCGTGACGTTGGACACCGGCTTGTAGGAAATCGTGCCTTCGGGCGAGAAGTTGTCGAACGTCTGGTCGGCGGCGATCTTGGCCACCGCGAACGATCCGAGCGAGCCCGGATAGACATAAGGCTGGTTCAGCGACGAGGCCTTCGTCTCATGCGTGTAGCGCGCGCCGGCGGTGACGTTCAGCTGCGACGAAATGTCCCACAGCACCTGGCCGAACGCGGCATAGGTGTTCCCATGGGTAACACCATCCTTGTACACCGTGAGATAGCGATATTTGGTTTGCGACGCGGCCGAATTATCGACGCCGCCCGGGAAGATATTTTCCTGGCTGAAATAGAGATCGCTCTTCTGGTAATAGCCGCCGACCATGACGTTCAGGCCGCCGGAGAAGTGCGTCTGGGCGCGGCCTTCGAGCGAGAAGGCGCGCTGCTGCTCGCGGGTGTTGCCGTTGTTGCCGCCGCTGCCGCCAACCGTCGGGCTGCGGCTCAGATAGCCATCGGTGAAGTCGAAGTCGCCGTTCCAATAGTCCGTCCAGACCGTATAGGCCGGGGTCAGGTTGAAGGTGACATGATCGGTCGCATATTCGAGATTGAGGGTGGAGTTCCACTCCTTGAAATCGAGATAGGGCCGTCCGCCCTTGCGGCCGGCAAAGGGCAAGGTCGCGGCGATGTCGGCCGGTACCGCGCCCTGCACCTGCTCGAACTTGTGGCCGCACGGCGCGTTCGCGTCGGTCTGAATATGACCCAGCGCCTCGCAGACGGCGATGACGGCCGCCGAGTTGGGCGTATTCGAATCATATTTGTTGTAGGTGTTCTTGAGCGTAGCGGTGAAGCCGCTGCCGGGATCGAACTTCAGCGATGCGCGGATCGTCGTGCTGCGCTCACCGGTATTGTCGGCGCCCGGATAGGTGTGCTGCGTGGTGACGCCGGTCGCGATATCCTTGGTATAGGTGGTCTGCGCGGTCGACAGGTTCTTGATCAGAGCGTCGAACTGCTTGGTGTAGCGGCCCGCGATGCGGAATGAGAGGCTGTCGGTGATCGGGCCGGAGATATAACCTTCTGCGTAGGGATTGTGGCCGCGGAACTCATAGCCGCCGCGAAGCATCGCCTGGAAATCCTTGGTCGGATCGGCAGTGGTGAGCGAGATGGCGCCGGCAGTCGTATTCTTGCCGTAGAACAGCGACTGTGGCCCCTTCAGGACTTCCGCCTGCTGCAGATCGAACATGCCGATGTTGAGCGCACGTCCACCCGAATAATAGACGCCGTCCACGACGATCGCGACGGACTGCTCCAGGCTGATCGAGGTCGCGTTCACCGAGACGCCGCGCAAGCCAATCGATGCACCGTTACCGGAGCCGTTGCGACTGACGATGAGCTGCGGCGCGAGCGCGGCGATCTTCTCGACCGTGTTGATCGAGAGATTGTCGATCTGGGCCTTGGAGATCACCGTTTCGGCGACCGGGATATTCTGCAAATTCTCGTTCCGCTTGCGCGCGGTGACGACGATATCCTCGAGGCCGCCTTCGCGCGCTTCGTCGGATGCCGCTTGTTGACCGGCCGGCGCGGCTACGGCCGGCGTCTCCTGGGCGAAAGCGGGCGCCGCCATGAATGCGGTCGAGCATAGGAGCGCAGAGCGCACCACGAGCCTGTTCTTCGATATCTTCATTGAAATCCTCCCCATCACCTAATGGCGCCGTCGGGCTCTGCGGCCACATCCAGTCTGAAACTGTCTTACCGAAACTAGCCCATATCACGCAAGCAAAATTCGATATGGGCAATAGAATTCACTATAGAGAATATTGAGCCTCTCATGGCCCCGCGATCTCACACCTTGGAAACAGGCAAAAACCGCGGAAAACCGGGCCGATCAACGAGATAGCCGAGTCGACTGAGAAGCCCTTTGCCTATTAACATGATCATCATAATGAATTAGGCGCAATAGCAATGTAACCAAAACGGTGGCAAATATGTCGCACTCGTGCAGGCATCGCCGAATTGGTTGTCGCACAGCCTTCGATCTGATCGTTCCAGGATGCCGAAGGCAAAACGGAGGAGGCGTTTTCGACTCGGACGGCGCTGCGCAGATCCGGCAGCCGCCCCCGTTCGACGTTGTGCAGCCGTTCAGCTTGCCCGCCATAGATATAGGCGCGGCAGGATCCGACGGCGCCTATTGATGTCCAGACAACTTTGCTGATATGGCTTGTGCATAACAAGAAACCTGAGGGGCGACCGAGAGATGCCACATGACGCCCCGAACGCCGTCGCTTCCCGTGAATAGCCTGGCCGAACCCGCCCCCGGTGCCGTCGCCGGGCGAGAGGCGCGCGCCCCGATGGGCGGCGTGCTCGGCATCTATTACGGCGTAATCATCCTCACGCTGGTCTATTGCTTCGCCTTCGTCGACCGGCAGATCTTCAACATGCTGGTCGCGCCGATCAAGCGTGACTTCGGCGCGAGCGATCTCGAGGTCGGCTATCTGCTCGGGCCGGCCTTCATCCTGAGCTATGTCGCGCTTGGCCTGCCCGCGGGCTGGTGCGCCGACCGGTTCAACCGCACGCGCCTGCTGATCTTCGCTGGCGTCGCCTGGGGCATCGGCACGATGGCCGCGGCGTTCGCCGACAGCTATCAGGGACTGTTCTTTTCGCGTCTGTTCGTCGGCGCGTCCGAGGCATTCCTTTATCCCGCCGGCATGTCGCTGATCGCCGATCTCTACGACCGCAAGCGCCTGCCGATCGCGACCAGCATCTTCATCGCGGCACCGTCGGTCGGGGGCGGCCTGGCGCTGCTCGGCGGCGGACTGCTGCTCAACACGACAGAACAGATCGCCAGCGTGTCGATCCCGCTGCTCGGCACGATCCGCGGCTGGCAGTTGACCCTGATCTTCGTCGGCCTGGCCGGGCTGATCCCCATCCTGCTGATGGCGACCGTCCCCGACATCAAGCGGACCAAAGGCGCGACGGCCAAACCGAGCGAGGCGACCGAGGCCCAATATGGGCTGATCGACGGCACGGCTTATATGCTCAAGCGCTGGTCCTTCTATTTCACCTTCTTCTTCGGGCTGGCCTGCTCCTCGCTCGTCATGCTGACGATCACCGCCTGGGCGCCGACCTTCCTGGCGCGAACCTTCGGGCTCAATCCGGCCGAAGTCGGCAGCCGCTACGGCACCCTGGTGCTGGTCTTCGGCCTGGCGGGCGGCATTGCCAGCCCGCTGATCAACTCGGTGCTCAAGCGCTGGAGCAACTACCCGACCATGCTGACGGTACGGATCGGGCCGTATCTGCTCGTTCTGTTCGCCAGCCTGCTCTACTTCGCCAAGTCGGAAACGATCGCGCTCGCCTGCCTGGCAGGGCTGACCTTCTCCTACATCTTCCCGATGAGCATGGCGTCGACCTCGCTCCAGCTCGCCTGCCCGCCGCGCCTGCGCGGCGTGGCGGCGGCCTATTATTTCGTGATCGTCAGCCTGATGGGGTACGGCATCGGCACCACCGCAGTGCCGCTGGTGGCCTCGAAGATTCTGCACGACCCCAACCGGATCGGCGAGTCGATGGCTGGCATCTCGATCTTCTTCGGGGTGCTCGCGATCATCCTGTCGTCGATCGCCGCCAGGGGCTTCCGCGCCGAGCGGGACGAGATGCTCCGCAACCAGGCGATCGCAGACGTCGCCGACGCCTGAGGCCGTGCCGGCCCGCAAGGATGACGGCGGTATAGCGGTCATTGTCGCGGGGTAGCGACGCCAGCCGCTGGTTTGATCAACGGCGCGATTGCTACCGCTGCGAGGCGCCGCGATGGAGATATGGGACACTCAGATGTCCCATATCTCCCCCTCGACGCCTCGAAAACGAGACCATATTTTTACATAATTATTTCAATGCCTTAGGATAATTCCTAGGCGAATTTCGCTCACGAACCGGGAATAGTCGGCCCCGACACCCTAGTGGTGGCAGCGAGGTCTGCGCGAGCCCGCTGGCGGATGTAATGGCGCAGACCTTCCAGTTCGGCGGGGGTGAACTCGGCGAAGCTCGGCATGCCGCGCTGCATCAGCGCCCCGTCGCGCACGACCGACTGGAAAGCCTCGGCATCGAGCGGGATGGCGGACTTGCGCAGATCGGGCGCCCCACCGCCGGGCCGCAGCACGGTCCCATGGCAGATGCGGCAGCTCTGGGTAACGATCGCCTCGCCGACCGCGGCTTTGGCCGAATCGATCGCGAAGGCCGGATCGTCGACGATCGGCTCCTCGGTGAAAATCGCCGGCGGCAGTGTCGCCTTGCCGCCGATTGCGAAAGTCAGCACGCGCCGCTTCTGTTGACGGTAATCCCATTGCGGCGTGGTCGGCCCGTTGCGGCGCCAGCCGGTAATGACGGTGACATATTGCCTGCCCCGGACGGTATAGGTGATCGCGTTGCCGAGGATGCCGTTCTGCACCGGATAGGACCATAGCCGCTTGCCGCTGTCGGCCGCGTAGGCGACGAAATCCCCCGAGCCGAGACCCTGGAAGACCAGGTTCCCCGCAGTCGCGATCGTGCCGCCATTGGCCTGCCCGCTCTGCGGGACCTGCCACGCGGCCTTCTGCTTTACCGGATCATAAGCGAGGAGCGCGCTGGTCGGGGTCGGCAATTTAATGTCGGCAGGGATCGGGCCAACGCCGGGATTGAAGAACATGCCCTCGCGATATTTCCAGTTCTTCATGTCCGGCGGATCGGAGACGACCGTCGGCATGTCGATCGCCGGGATATAGGTAAGCCCGGTCTTCGGACTGAAAGACATGGACGAAACGGCGTGTGCGCCGACCGTCGAGGGGAACAGGACAAAGGGCTTGCCGTCTTCATAGCGCGCCGCAGGGTTCTCCACCGGCCGCCCCGTTTCCAGGTCGATATGATCGGCCCAGTTCACATGCGCGAACTTGTCGGCGGAGATCAGCTTCCCGGTCTCGCGATCGATGACGTAGAAAAAGCCGTTCTTCGGCGCGTGCAGGATGACCGAGCGGACCTTGCCGTCGATCGTCAGATCGGCGAGCTGGATATCCATATTGTTGTTATAATCCCAGGTGTTCCCGGGATTGGCCTGATAGTGCCAGACATATTTGCCGGTATCGGCATCGAGCGCGACGATCGAGGCGACGAAGAGATTGTCGCCGCCGCCGGGGCTGCGGATCTTCTGGTTCCAGGGGAAGCCGTTGCCGGTGCCGAGATAGATCCGGTTGTATTTCGGATCATAGTTCATGGCGTGCCAGACATTGCCGCCGCCGCCCCATTTCCACCATTCGCCAGTCCAGGTCTTCGCGGCCATGGCCTGGGCCTCGTCCTCAAAGCCCTTTTTGGGATCGCCGGGGACAGTATAAAAACGCCAGGCCTGCTTGCCCGTCGTCTGATCATAGGAGGTGACGTAGCCGCGCACCGGCCCGTAATCGCCGCCGCCAAAACCGATGATCACCTTGTTGTTGAACACCCAGGGCGGCCCGCTGATATAGGCGTCGTCGTTCGGATCGACGGTCATCTGGCTCCACAACAATTTGCCAGTCTTCGCGTCGATCGCGATGAGCCGGCCGTCGCGCGTGCCGGTAAAAACCTTGCCGTGATCGAAGGCGATGCCGCGCTGGCCCCATCCGGCACGCATCTTCTTGCCCGCGACCTTCCACACCTCGGGATCATATTTCCACAGCAGCTTGCCGGTGCGTGCGTCCATCGCGTGGACGACGGCATCGCCGACCGCGAAATAGAGCACGCCGTCCACCTCGAGCGGGGCGGTGAAGGAATCGAAGGTGTCCAGATCATAAGACCAGACGAGACCAAGCTGGCCGATATTCGCGTCGTTGACCTGGGTCAGCGGACTGAAATGGTCGTCGTCATAGGTGCGGCCGTAATTCTGCCAGTTGGTGCCGTCCTTCGTGTCGGCCGCCGGCGACAGCGCCTTCACGTCGCTCGCCCCCGCCGCATTGCCGAGCAGCGCGGCAATCGCGACGAGACTGCTTGCGGCGAACGCGATGTTTCCGAAACGCTTCATGTTCATGCTGGCATCCAGACAATCGGAGAAGGAGCGGCGCGGCACGCTATCGCATCGCCACCGGATAATGGAGGAAGCCGCGGTAGCGGGTCCGCAAATGGCGCTCCGGCGTGCCGGCGAGATGCAGATCGGGGAAGTCGCAGATCAGCCGCTCCATCGCGACTCGCGCCTCGAGCCGCGCAAGCGGCGCGCCAAGGCAGACATGGATGCCGGTGGCGAAGGCGAGGTGCCGGTTGGGCGTGCGCCCGACATCGAGCCGGTCGGGATCGGCGAATTTGCGCTCGTCGCGATTGGCCGCTCCCTGCAACGTCCAGATCGTGCGGTTGGCGGGCACGGTGCCGCCGCTCAGCTCGAGCGGCGCCGTGGTGCGGCGCGCGCCCATCTGCACCGGGCTTTCGAAGCGCAGGAATTCCTCGACCGCGGGCGTGAAGAGGCTCGGGTCCTTGCGCAGGCGATCCGCCTGGTCGGGAAAGGCGAGGCAGGAATCTACCGCGCTGGTGATCAGGTTGGTGGTGGTCTCGTGCCCGCCCGACAGCAGCAGGGCGATGTTATGCAGCAGCGCGAGCTCGGAAAAGGCTTCCTCATCGTCGTTGGCAAGCAGCATCGAAACCAGATCGCTACCCGGATCCTTGCGGCGGATCGCGATCAGCTCGCGGAAATAGGCCTTCCATTCCTCGCTGTGCTGGTTCGCCAGCGCGATGACATCGGGCTTCACCCCGGGATCGAGGCTGGTCGTGATCGAGCGTGCCCAATCCCGAAAGCGCAGGCGATCCTCGGTCGAGACGCCGAGCATCTTGCAGATCAGAGTCAGCGGCAGCGCGGCCGAGAAATCGGGGACGAGATCGACCGCGCCGGGCCGATCGATATCGCGGATCAGTTCGTCGACCGTATCGCGGACCAGGGGCTCCCATTGCGTCATCGCGCGGGGCGTGAAGGCGCGCGCCAACGCCTTGCGGATCTTGCCGTGCCGGGGCGGATCCCAGGTCGTCATCGAGGTGATCTGGAATTCGAAGATCGCGCCCTCGCCCATCACCTTGCGGAATTCGGCGGACTTGTCGGTCGACGTCTCGGTCGAGCTCAGCACGCGATCGACATCGGCATAACGGCTGACGATGAAGCTGCCGTCCGGATTTTCGAGCAGAGGCGCGTCGTCGCGCAGCATGCGATAGGTTGGAAAAGGATTTTCGCGAAAGCTGTCGCTCGCGTCGAACAGGTCAAACGCGATCGGCTTCGCCGGTTCTGCCACATCCAAACCCACTGCATCCCTCCATTTTTTATAGAGAAGCTTATTTCTGAAGGAGAATACATGGCGTGACGCGGTTGCGCCAGAGCTTTTTGAAAAGAAAGCGCCGCCGGGCAGTGGGCGCCCGGCGGAAGGTGGGATCAGAAGGAGCGCGGCAGGCCCAGGATCTTCTCCGCGACGAACGACAGGACGAGATTCTGCGAGATCGGCGCGATCTTCCACACGCGCGCTTCGCGGAAATAGCGCTCGACATGATATTCGCGGGCATAGCCATAGCCGCCATGCGTCTGCACCGCGCGGTCGGCCGCCTCGAATGCCGCCTCGGAGGCGAGATATTTGGCGATGTTGGCGAGTTCACCGCAGGGCAGATCATTGTCGTACTGCCAGGCTGCCTTCATCGTCAGGATCTCGGCCGCCTCGAGCTTGGCGTAGGAATCGGCGAGCGGGAACTGGATGCCCTGATTCTGCCCGATCGCGCGGCCGAACACCTTGCGGTCCTTGGCATATTGCGTCGCGCGCTCGATCGCACGCTGGCCCAGCTTGATCGCCTGCCAGGCGACCAGGATGCGTTCGGCATTGAGGCCGTCGAGCAGATATTTGAAGCCCTGTCCTTCCTCACCGATCCGGTCGCTCTCATGCACGCGCAGATCGTCATACCAGACCTCGCAGGACGACACCGCGTTGCGGCCCATCTTCGGGATCGGCCGGATCGTAACGTGATCGGGGTCGAGATCGGCCAGGAACAGGGTCATGCCGTCGGTCTTGCGCTTGCACTCCGCCAGCGGGGTGGTGCGCGTGAGCAGCATGCACTTGGAGGACTGCTCGGCCTTGGACGTCCAGACCTTGCGGCCGTTGATGACGTAATGATCGCCATCGCGCTTGGCGTTGGTGGTGATCGAGGTCGTGTCGGTCCCGGCATCGGGCTCGGTGATGCCGAAGCACACATGGAGATCGCCCTTCACCAGGGCGGGCAGATATTTCCGCTTCATCTCCTCGCTGCCGAACTTGACCACCGGGGTCATGCCGAAGATGCCGACATGCACCGGGGTAGCGCCCGAAAGCCCGGCGCCACTGCCCGAGACCGGGCCGAGCGCCATCATCGCCTCGATCAGGCCCAGGCCCGAGCCGCCATATTCCTCGGGAATGGTGACACCCAGAAAGCCGGCCTCGGCAAAGGCGTTGTAGAATTCCCAGGGGAATTCGTGCTTGTCGTCCTTCTGCTCCCAATATTCGTCGGGATAGTCCTTCATCAGCGCGGTGACCGCATCACGGATCGCGCGCTGATCGTCGGTGAGTTCGAAATCCATGGCTTTATCCTCGCCCGGGCTGTCGCGCGGGATTGATCCGCCGCGCCTGTTTTAGGGGGTGATCAGGCCTCGACAGGCTTTTTCAGCATCATGCCCGCGCGGACCGCGGTGACGACGACCTCGTCCTTCTGATTATAGCCGAAATGCTTGAAGATCACGATGCCGGCATTGGGATGCTTCTTGCTTTCGCGCTTCGAGACAATGTGCGTCTCGCCACGGATCGTGTCGCCGATGCGCACCGGATTCGGGAAACGGATTTCCTCATAACCGAGATTGCCCATCGTGGTGCCGAGCGTCGTGTCGCGGACCGAGATGCCGCCGATCAGGTTCAGCGTCCACAGGCTGTTCACCGCGATCGAGCCATGGATGCTGCCCTTGGCGAATTCGACATCGAGATGGAGCGGCTGGTCGTTATGGCCGAGCACGGTGAAGAGCAGATTATCGGTCTCGGTCGCGGTGCGCGTCACCTGGTGCTTGAACACCATGCCGGGTTCCAGTTCCTCGTAATATTTGCCGCCCATGTCACCCTCATCCCGTTGTTCGTCACGACGCGGCGCGCCTGTGGCACGCCGCCGATCTCGACAATGTTATACAGACAGCTTTGCTCCGGTCAAACATGATCAGTCTGGACAATTGTGTCAGCGCGCCACCCAGCGGGCCGCCGCCTGATTGAGCGTGAGCGTCTCGCGGCGCTCGCTCCGGATCGCCGAAGGGGTGCCCAGGAAGCGCGGCGCCGGTGCTGGCTGCATCAGCCCGGCGACCTCGACCATGCTTCTCCGCGCGGCGAGATGAGGGTTGTCCGCCGCCTGCTCATAGGTGACGACTCCGGTGAAACAGGCGTCGCCATATTCGAGGCGTTCCAACCATTCGGCGCGCGGTTTCGAGGCGATGACGGTCGCGAGCTTCTCGCGCAGCGCGGGCCATTGCGCCTGATCGTTGCGCCCCGCCATCTCGGCCTCGTCGATTCCGAGGCCGCGGCACAGTTCGGCGAAGAATTGCGGTTCGATCGCGCCGACCGCGACGTCGAGCCCGTCGGCGCAGCGGTAGACGCCGTAATAAGGCGCGCCGCCATCGAGCATATTGGCCTCGCGCTCGGGCTTCCACCGACCGGCCGCCGCCATTTCGAAGAAGGGCGACATCAGCGAGACGGCGCCGTCGCACATCGCACAATCCACCACCTGGCCTTTGCCGGTGCGGCCGGCCGAAAGCAGTCCTGCGAGCACGCCGTTGACGAGATAGAGCGCACCGCCACCATAGTCGCCGACCAGGTTGAGCGGCGGCACGGGCCGGTCGCTCGGGCCGATCGCGGCGAGCGCGCCGGTGATCGCGATATAATTGATGTCGTGCCCCGCGAACGGCGCGAGCGGCCCCTCCTGCCCCCAGCCTGTCATGCGCGCATAGACGAGGCGCGGGTTGCGCTCGATCAGCAGATCGGGGCCGAGCCCGAGGCGCTCCATCACGCCGGGGCGAAAGCCCTCGATCAGCGCATCGGCGCTATCGACCAGGGCGCGGACGCGCTCGACATCGTCCGCATCCTTCAAATCCGCCTGGACGGTCGGCCGGCCGCGCCCGGTGATATGATTGGGGATCATCAGCTTTGCCGCCGGCCGATCGACCCGGACGATCTCGGCGCCCATATCGGCCAGCAGCATCGCCGCAAACGGCGCCGGACCGATACCGGCGAATTCGACAATCCTGACGCCTTCCAGCGCCCCGCCCGTTGCTGTCATCATTCTCTCCTCAATCGATCATGTGCAGGCCGGCGCCGAGATGGGCGGCACCGTCGATCTGGATCAGTTGGCCGGTCATCAGCGCACCGGCGTCGCTGGCGAGGAAGGCGGTCAATTCCGCCACCTCCTCGGGCATGGTGGCGCGCCCGGCGGGCGTCGCGGCGAGCAGCGACGACAGCATCTTCTTCGCGGTCGGCGTCTCCAGTCCCTCGGTGGTCACCACGCCGGGCCCGATGCAGTTGAGGCGGATGCCGTCCGCCGCCCATTCGAGCGCCATCGAGCGCGACATGCCGAGCACGCCGGCACGCGCCGCGATCGAATGCGCCAGGCCCTTCGATCCCCGATCTATGCCCGACAGCGAGATGTTGACCACGCTCC
The DNA here is from genome assembly GCF_028293085.1 of Sphingomonas bacterium. Lineage (GTDB taxonomy): Bacteria > Pseudomonadota > Alphaproteobacteria > Sphingomonadales > Sphingomonadaceae > Sphingomonas. Next base: position 26,299 of record NZ_JAQGLC010000082.1, on the reverse strand, counting down.
CTCGCCGCGCCTTGAGATAGGGGTAGGCGGCGCGGGTGAGGGTGAAGATCGCCGACAGGTTGATCGCGATCACCGCGTCCCAGCCTTTGCGCGTGATGTCGATAGCGGGCGCATAGAATTGCCCGCCGGCATTGTTGACCAGCAGATCGATCCCTTGCCGTTCGCCGACGGTGCGGACCAGCGCCTCGGCGGCCTCGGCGTCACGCAGATCGCAGGTTTCGAAGGCGAAGCTGCCCGCCATGCCCTCGGCCTGGCGCAGTGTTTCCGCGAGTAGCTCGGCACGTCGGCCGGTGCCGACTACATCCATGCCGAGCGCGACGAGGCGAAGCGCGATGGCGCGGCCAATGCCCGATCCGGCGCCGCTGACCAGCCCGGACTTGCCGGCGAACAGACCGTCGCGAAGCACATCGGGCGGGCGGATCCCGGCCCCAGGTTGGTCTTCCATGGACGCTCTCCCTCTTTGCCGTCTTTTCGGTCTATGCTCGATGCGCTATGAGCCATCGCTATAGCGAATATTATTCTCTATCAAGAGCGATGGTCGGAGAGGCGCGAATGGCATTTGATCCGCAGGCCTTGCTTGCGCTCGATATAGCCGAGACCGAGCAGACGTACGACTGGCGCGATTGTGCGCTGTACGCGCTTGGGGTCGGGGTTGGGATGGACCCGATGGACGAGCGACAGCTTGCCTTCGTGGATGAATCGCGCCTTGCAGTGCTGCCGACAATGGCGACGATCCTCGGCTATTCGGGCTTCTGGGTCGAGCAGTTGCCGACCGGGATCGACATGCTGCACGTGCTGCACGGAGAGCAGGGCCTGCGCGTCGAGGCTCCGCTGCCCGTCTGCGGTACGATCCGTCGCAAGACCCGGGTGACAGGAATAGTCGACAAGGGCGCCGACAAGGGCGCGCTCGTCCAGGTCGCGGAGACGATCGCCGATGACGCGACCGGGGCGCTGCTCGCCACGCTCACCTCGACCATCATGTGCCGCGGCGATGGCGGCAAGGGCGGCACCGGCGCGGCCTCCATTGCCCCCCATGCCATTCCCGATCGCGCGCCGGACGGAACCATCGCCATCCCCGGATCGCCGCAACAGGCGCTGATCTACCGCCTGTCGGGCGATCTCAATCCACTACATGCCGATCCGACCATCGCCCGGGCCGCCGGCTTTCCCGGCCCCGTGCTGCACGGCCTCGCAACCTATGGGATGGCGTGCCAGGTGTTGCTGCGCGCGCTATGCGACGGCGATGTCGCCCGGTTCCGGGCGCTCGACGTCCGCTTCACCAGGCCGGTCTTTCCGGGCGAGGCACTTGATTTGGCCTATTGGATCGAACGGCCCGGGCTCGCCGCCTTCCAGGTGCGCGCGCGCGATCGCGACATACTGGCGATCGACAATGGCCGGTTCGCATTCAGCTGAGGAGAAAGCGCATGTCCGACAAGATCCTCGCCACCAACCATGTCGGCTTCACCGTCACCGACAAGGATCGCGCCATCGCGATGTTCACTGAGGTGTTCGGCTACACGCTCGTCTCGCATGGCGGCCGCGACAGGTCGAACATCGAGACACTCACCGGCATCGCCGGCGCCGACATCATGGTCGCGCATCTGCGCCGCCCCGGCCTGGTCGGGATCGAACTCATTTCCTATCTCGCGCCATCGGATACCGGGCGGATCGACGCCAGACCAAGCGCCACCGGTTACGCCCACATCACCTTCGACGTCAGCGACCTCGACGCCGTCGTCGCCGAGGCCGCCGCGTACGGCCTGATGCCGCTGGGCGGCGTGATCACCAGCACCGGTGACGGCCCCAACAACGGCGCGCTCGCCATCTATCTGAAGGATGGCGACGGGATCAGCATCGAGTTGATCCAGCCGGCCCGTTTCGCGCAAGGCTAGGCCCCGGTCACCCGCCGTCGGTCGAGCGCCATCTTCATGCGGTAACGCCCGGTCGCGAAGTGCGCGAGGCCGAGCTCCACCACCTCGCCGGCGGCCGACAGGAAGGTCGTCCGGGCGAGCAGAATCGGCGCGCCCGCCGGCACCTGGAGCTTGAGCGCGACGCCCGCGCTGGCCGAGGCAGCCTCGATCTGCTGGATCACCCGGGCGATAACCACGCCGTAATGCTCCTCGATCGCCCTGTGGATATCATAGGCCGGCCCCAGCGATCCGACGACGTCGGCGAACCTCGGATCAATATAGGCCTCCGAATAGCAGAAGGGTGCGCCGGTGGGTTCGCGCCGCCGGAGCAGCTGAAGCCGCACCCATTCGCTGCCCGCCGTGCAATCGAGCTGTCGCGCCTGATCCTCGAGCAGGAGGACGCGGTCCGCCGACAAGAGGGTGCTGTGCGCGGCCTTCACATAATCGAGCAGCTCCCCCACCGAGCGGATCGAATTCACGAAGCTGGTGTCGGGCGCGGAGCGCACGACCTCAGACCGGGTGCCGCGCCGCTTGCTGAGATAGCCGAAATCCTGGAGTTCGCGCAGCGCCTCGCGCACCGTGTTGCGGCTGACCCCGAAACGGTCGACCAGTGCGGATTCGGTCGGCAGCTTTTCGCCGACCCGCCACGCACCGTCGCGGATCTCTTCGATCAACGTGGTCGCGATCTGGCGGTATCCGGTTCTTGGTTTCTCGATCTCATCCTGCCCCATCCCGCGTGGGTACCAACAGGATGGGCCTCAAGTCGAGGCGGTAACCCTAGACGGCGTAGGCCGGCCAGTGCGCCGGCTGGGGCGGACTCATGAAACGCAACCGCTCGCGCAGGGCCAGGATGCCGGGATATTGATCCAGCGGCGTGAAATAGAGGAAGCTCAGGAAGCGCTCCGCCAACATCCAGTGGCCCTCCGCCTTCACATATTTGTCGCGGTAACGGATCGCGCCGATGAGCTGCGTGCCGGCGGGGCAGACCTCGGCATGGCAGAAGACCATGCCGCCGGCGCGGGTCGGGTCGTGCTCGTCCCAATCGACGAACATGTCGTGATTGACGTGGAAGCTGGGCCCGGCGGGTGCGATGCGGCTGCGCAGCACCTCCATCACCGCCTCGCGGCCGACGCCCTGCGGCGGCGCGTTTACCCATCCGTACAGGGCATCGGGCGCGAACAGCGTCGCGAGCGTATCGAAGTCATGATCGTCGACCGCCAGCGAGTATCGGCTGCACAGCGTTCTGATCGCCTCGCGATCCTCCAATCGTGCGATTCGCGCCGCCAAAGCCCCGTCCGACATGATCCTGCTCCTGCTGAGCGGGCTGCCCTCTGGCACCCGTCATGGCTATTATTATCAGAGAATAACGTTCGCATAAGAGAAAACAAGCACTCTCTATAGCGCGGTATCCGTTGACAGCGGGCGGGTCGCTCCATAAAGTTGTCTGCACATCTTGTCGAAAACCGGACGATCATAGCCGGACCAGGGGAGCAGCAGTGAGCCGTCCGACACGCCCCATCCGATCCATGCTGTTCGTCCCCGGCAATCGCGCCTCGTGGATCGAGAAAGCGGCGAAAGCCGGTGCCGATGCGCTGGTGCTCGATCTGGAGGACAGCGTGCCTGTCGCCGAGAAGGCCAATGCCCGGGCGATCGTCGCAGAGGCGGTGGGCAAGCACGATCCGGCGAACGGCCTGCTCTATGTCCGCGCCAACCCCGGGACGCACATGCCCGATTGGGAGGATGTGCAGGCCGTGGTCCAGCCCGGACTGACCGGGCTGTTCGTCGCCAAGGTTTCCGGCCCGGACGATGTGGAGATGCTGGCGCGGATGGTGTCCGAGGTCGAGCACCGGAAGGGCATGGAGATCGGCGTCACGCAGTTCGTCGTCGCGCTGGAGATGGCGCGCGCGGCAGAGCTCGCCTTCCAGATCGCCTCGCACCCGCGCGTCCAGACGCTCGTCGCCTCCGCCGCGAAAAATGCCGATGTCGCCCGGGCGCTCGGCTTCACCTGGTCGATGGAGGGCCTGGAGACGCTTTATTTCCGGTCGAAAACGATCATCGCCTGCCGCGCCGCGGGCAAGACCTTCCCGATCGGCGGGCTGTGGCAGGACGTTCACGACCTGGAGGGGTTGCGTAGCTTCGCCACCTTCAACCGCAGCCTCGGCTTTACCGGGGAGATCGTGTTGCATCCGTCCAACGTCGCGGTGGTCAATGAGGTCTATTCGCTGAGCGATGCCGATCGCGACTATTATGAGGGCATGATCACGGCCTTTGCCGAGGCGGAGGCAAGCGGCAAGGCGGCGGTGATGTACCGCGGGGAGCATGTCGACATCGCCCATGTCGAGACAGCCCGCGAGACGCTGCGCATTCACGGGCCGCGCGCATGAGCCAGGCCTTCAGCTTTCCGCCGACAGGCCTGCCATCCGAAGCGGAGGCGCTGCGCCGCGAGGTTCGTGGCTTTCTCGCCGAGCATGGTGCCAGATGGACCCTGGTCGATCGCGCACATAGCTGGACGAAGTTCGATCGCGGCTTCTCGCAAGCCGTCGGCGCACGGGGCTGGATCGGGATGACCTGGCCCAGGGAATATGGCGGCCATGAGCGATCGGCGCTCGAACGCTATGTGGTGCTCGAGGAGATGCTCGCTGCCGGCGCACCGGTGGGGGCGCACTGGTTCGGCGACCGGCAAAGCGGGCCGTTGTTGCTGCGCTCCGGCACCGAGGAGCAGCGCCGCGCCTTCCTGCCGCGCATCGCCGCGGGCGAGCTTTCCTTCTGCATCGGCCTGTCGGAGCCCGATTCCGGATCGGACCTCGCGTCATTGCGCACGCGTGCTGTGCGGGTCGAGGGCGGCTGGCAGATCGACGGCACCAAGGTGTGGACGACCAACGCCCATGCCAGCGATTACATGATCGGCCTCGTCCGTACCGCGCCGGCGGCGGAGGGCGCGCGCCAGTCCGGGCTGTCGCAATTCCTGATCGACCTCACCTTGCCGGGCATCTCGATCAAGCCGATCGCCGACCTGACCGGCGAGGCGCATTTCAACGAGGTCCATTTCGACGGCACGATTGTGCCCGAGACCATGTTGATCGGACGCGAGGGCGAAGGCTGGGCCCAGGCCAATGCCGAACTCGCTTATGAGCGGTCCGGGCCGGACCGGTATCTCAGCAGCTTCCCGGTGCTCCAGCCCGCGCTCGATCGGCTCGACGACAGCTCGGCGGATCGCGCGATCGGCAGCCTGGTTGCGCGCTATGCCACCTTGCGCGGCATGTCGCTGGCAGTGGCGGGGATGCTCGAACAGGGGCTGACGCCCCTTCAGGAAGCCGCCCTGGTCAAGGATCTCGGCGTCGACCTCGAGCAGGAGACGCCGGCATTGCTGAACGACCTGCTCGATTGCGGTCCGGGCCTGCCCGGCGATGGCGGGCTGGAGGATGCGCTCGCCTTTCTGACGCAGACCACACCGACCTTTTCGCTGCGCGGGGGCACGCGCGAGATCATGCGCGGCATGACCGCGCGGGGGCTGGGTCTCAGATGAGCGGCAATGACGACCTTCTCACGATGCTGAGCGATCAGGCCGGCCGACTGTTCGGCGACCTGATCGACCGCGAGCTGCTGGTGTCGATCGAGGCAGGCGAGCGGCCAGCCGCGCTGGCGGAGGCGGTCGAGGCGTTCGGGCTGGCCGATGCGCTCGCCATCACGCCCGAGGATGGCGGGCTGCGCTTCGCCGATGCCGGGGCGCTGTTCGCGCTGTTCGGCTACCACGCGGTCCCGCTGCCGATCGGCGAAACGATGCTCGCGCGCTGTGTGCTGGCGCGCGCCGGGATCGAGGCGCCGGCGGGTGCGATCGGGCTGGCGAACGGCGACAGCGCGTCGGTCGGCTTCGCGCCGGAGCATCTCCTGCTGAGTCGTGACGGCAAGGTGCATCTCATCCCGACCGACGGTCTCGCAGCGGAAGCGCAGGCGTCGATCTCGCGCCAGCCTCGCGCGCTGTTCGATCTCACGACCGTTGCACCGCTGGCTGAAGCGGCGTGGCCCAATGCCCTTCCCGATACGGCGACGCTCGGCGCGATGCTGCGGGCCAGCCAGATCGCCGGGGCGGTCGGGCGCGTGCTCACACTGTCGGTCGAGTACGCCAATGTCCGCCAGCAGTTCGGGCGACCGATCGGGCGCTTCCAGGCGGTGCAGCAATTGCTCGCCAAGCTGGCCGCCGAGGCAGCCGCGGCACGGTCCGCCGCGGACGTCGCCTGGGCGGCGCTCGATGCGGGGCAGCTCGGCCATGCGGGGGCGATCGCTAAGATCCGTGCGGGCGAAGCCGCGCGCATCGCCGCGGCGATCGCGCATCAGGTGCATGGCGCGATCGGCGTGACCGACGAACATATGCTCCATTATTTCACGCGCCGACTGTGGGAATGGCGGCTCGACTTCGGCAGCGACGGCCATTGGGCCGAGCGGCTGGGGCGTGCCGCGCGGGAGGCCGAGGGCGGCCTCTGGCAGTTCCTGACCACCGGCTGCGGCGCACCCCAATCCGCCAAGGAAACCACATGACCCTGATCGATGCCGGCCGCCCCGCCGCCGCGCCTTCGGTGCGCGATGCGATGCATCTGCTGTTCGAACCCAGGTCGATCGCGATCATCGGGGCAACGGCGGATCCGACCAAGCTCGGCAGCTCGCCGCTGACCGCAATGAACATGCTCGGCTTCGACGGGACCATCAGCGTGGTCAATCCGCGTCATTCCGAGCTGATGGGGCATATCGCCTATGCCAGCATCGACGCACTGCCCGACGGCATCGACGTGGCGATGATCGTGCTGCCCGCCGCCGCCGCGGTCGACGCCGCCGAGGCGCTGGTCGCGCGCGGGGTGCGGGCTTTGGTGGTGATTCCGCAAGGCTTTGGCGAGGCAGGCGGCGACGGGTTGCTGCGCGACGAGCGGCTGCTCGCGCTGGCCGCGCAGGGCGTCGCGATCACCGGTCCCAACACCAACGGCATCACCAATGTCGCGCGCGGGCTGGCCATGTCGGTCGGGCCGATCTTCCTCTACCCCGACGCCGTCAAGCCGGGGCGCATCGGCGTCGTCTCGCAGAGCGGCGCGATGGTGAGCTCGATCCTGAGCCGGCTCGGCCAGTGCGGACTCGGCATCGGCAAGACCGCGACCTGCGGCAACGAGCTGGTGCTGAACGTGGCGCATTATCTCGACTATCTGATCGACGATCCCGCAACCGATGTGATCGTCCTCTACCTCGAGACGATCCGCGACATGCCGGCTTTTCGTGCCGCGCTCGCCCGTGCACGCGAGGCGAAGAAGCCGATCGTCGCGATCAAGGTCGGCGAATCCGAGAGCGGGCAGAAGGCGACGCTGTCGCACACCGGAGCGATCGCTGGATCCTACCGCAACACCATCGCCTTCCTGGAGAATGAAGGCGTGTACGTCGCCGACGATCTCGAGACTCTGGCGACGATCGCCGAGTGCCTGGCGCGCTACGACTGGTCCGATGACGACGCGCCCGCACGGCCGTTCATCGCGTCGATCTCGGGCGGGTTCGCCGCGCAGACCGCCGACGTGATGGCGCGGCTCGGCATGCCGCTGCAGGATCCGACGGAGAAGGGCGCGGCCGAGCTGTCCGCGCTCCCGACGCAGAGCCATCCGGTCAACCCGTACGATATCGCCGCGCAGAACCCGCTGATCCCGCGCATCATCGAGATCTTCCGCGAGGACGGGTTCAACCAGCTGTTGTTCGGCCTGGTCATGCTCAAGCCCGAGATCAACGAGCAGGTCGCGGCCATGCTGGTCGAGGCCAAGAAGAACGGGATGGACCGGCTGTTCGCCATCTCGCCGCAGGTCTCGGCGGCCGAGCGCAAGCGGTTCAACGATGCCGGCATCCTGTTGACCGACAACAGCCCGGCGTTGCTCAAGGCGCTGAAGGCGATCGAACGCCATCGTGCGGCCGCGGCGCTGCGCGCGGCGCGGCCGGCCGAGACGCTCGCCGCGCCTGACATCACCCTGCCGACGACGCCGGGTCTGGTCGACGAGGCGCGGAGCAAGGGACTGATCGAGAAGGTCGGCATCCGCGTGCCGCAGAGCGTCGTGCTGCCGGCGGGTGCGCCGATCGGCGACCATGGCCATCTGCAACGGCCCCTGGTGATGAAGGGCCTTTCGGACAAGATCGCGCACAAGAGCGAGTACGGCCTTGTCGCGCTGAGCCTGCGGAGCGACGCCGAGATCGCCGACGCCTGGAACGAGATTTCCACAGCGCTGGCCAAGGCCGATCCGAACGCGGATTCGATCCTGATCGAGGAAATGATCGGGAGCGGGCTGGAGGCGATCCTGGGGGTGCAGCGGGACGTGACCGTCGGGCCTGTGGTGGTGCTCGGCGCGGGGGGCATCCTGGTCGAGCTGCTCGACGATGCGGTAATCCTGGTGCCGCCTTTTTCCGCGCAGGAGGCGAAGGCAGCGCTGACGAATACAAGGTTCGGCAAGCTGCTGACCGGCTATCGCGGCAAGCGCTACGATATCGATGCATTGGCCGAAGCGGCGGCGATGCTGGGCCGCGTCGCGCTGGCTAATCCGACGCTGGAGTCGCTCGACGTCAACCCGGTGCTGGTCCAGCCCGATGACGGCGGCGTGATCGCGGTGGACGCCAAAGTCGTGATCGGCGAATGACAGGGGCATCTGCCAGATGAACCGGGGGCACCGATGAGAGACGACAGCAACGAAGCGCTGGAGCGGGAGGACGTGCGGTCCGAGCGCGGGATCGGCTATCGCAAGATCACCGAAGCGCTGATCGGCGACATCAAGGCGGGCCGCTGGACGGTCGCGGGGCAGCTGCCGACCGAGGCCGAGCTGGTCGAGCGGTTCGGTGCGAGCCGCAACACCATCCGCGAGAGCCTGCGCGAGCTCGAGGTGTTCGGCTACATCAAACGGCGGCGCGGCACGCGATCGATCCTGCTCTCGACTGATCCGTCCGACAGCTTCGTCAACTCGGTCCAGTCGATCGGCGAGCTGCTGCAATATTCGCGACGGACCGAATCGCGGGTCATCTCGGTCGAGATGGTGGTGGCGACGGGGGCGCTGGCCGAACGGCTGGGGGTGAAGCCGGACTCGCAATGGCTGCGCGTCGAGATACTGCGCATGCCGATCCGCGGCGCATTGCCGCTCGGCTTCTCCGAGATTTACGTCGACGGGCGCTATGCGGGGCTGGCCGACAAGATGCGCGCGGGCGGGACGGTCTACCGCGTGCTCGAGGACGAAATCGGCGTGACCTTCCGGCGCGTCGAGCAAGTGGTCGAGGCGGCCGCCGCGACGACGCCGATTGCGGAATATCTCAAGGTCCCGGCCGGATCGCCGCTGCTGGTGGTCCGCACCGAATTCGTCACCAGCGCGGGTGAGATCGCGGAGATCGGCTTCGGCCATTTCCCGGCCGGCCGATACCGCATGGAAATCATCCTCGAGCGCGGCCCCGGCGGCCGGGCCGAGGGATAAAAAGCGAGGAACATCATGAACGCTCCCAGTTTCATCCTGCCCAAGGCAGGTCTCGTCATCGGCGACCAGTATCTGGGCGAAGGCGGCGCGGGCGTTCATCAGCACCGGTTCGCCGGGACCGGCGAAGTGCAGGCCGAGGTGCCGGTCGCCGGCGCCGCGGACGTGGAGCGTGCGGTCGCCGCAGCCAAGGCGGCTCTGCCCGGATGGCGATCGACCAAGCCGTCAGTGCGCCGCGACCTGCTGTTCCGCTTGTCCGACCTGGTCGAGCAGCATGCCGACGAGTTCGCCTGGATCGGCGCGCGGGAGAACGGATCGCCGATCACCGGCGTCCGCGCGATCCCGAGCAAATTCTCGGCCTGGACCAAATATGCCGGCGGCTATGCCGACAAGCTGGAAGGCCGCGTCGTCTCGTCGTTCCAGGACGATAACGTGCTCGATTACACCCTCGCCGAACCGTACGGGGTGATCGGCTTGATCATCACCTGGAACGGGCCGCTGATGGGGCTTGGCATGAAGCTCGGCGCGGCGCTCGCGGCGGGCAATACGATCGTGATGAAGCCGCCCGAGCTGACTCCCTTCACCTCCTACCGGCTGCTCCAGCTCGCCGAGCAGGCAGGTTTCCCGCCGGGCGTGCTCAACCTCGTCACGGGCGGGGTCGAGGCGGGCGAGGCGCTGGTGCGCCATCCCGACGTGCAGAAGATCTCCTTCACGGGCGGCGTCGCCACCGGGCAGCGGATCGCGGCGATGATCGCGCAGTCGCTGAAGCCCGCTTTGTACGAGCTGGGCGGCAAATCCGCGAACCTGATCTTCGCCGATGCCGACATGGAGGTGGCGGTGCGCCACTCCGCGCGGCAGCCTTTGTTCCTGGCGGGCCAGGGCTGCATCCTGCCGACGCGCATCCTGGTCGAGGAGAGCATCGCGAGGGATTTCACCGAGCGACTGGTCGCGGAGATCGCATCGATCCGGGTCGGCGATCCGCTCGACGCGCAGACCGAGCTGGGGCCGGTGATCAACGCCAGCTCGCAGGAGCGGCTGCTCGGCGTGATCGACGCGGCGCGGGCGCGGGGCGACGGCAAGGTCGTGCTCGGCGGCGGCAAGCCCGAGGGGGTCAATCCGAACGGCTATTATGTCGCGCCGACGGTGTTCGCCGATGTCGATCCGGCGAGCGCGCTGGCGCAGCAGGAATGCTTCGGCCCGGTTCTGTCGGTAATCACCTTCAAGGACGTGGACGAGGCGGTCGCGATCGCCAACAGCACCGAGTTCGGGCTGGGCGCCTATATCCATTCGACCAACTTGCCCCGCACGTTGCAGCTGGTGCACCGGCTGGATGCCGGCTCCGTCCAGATCAACGGCGCCCCCACCGCGCGCGAGAATGCGCCGTTCGGCGGCCGCGGCATGAGCGGGCACGGCCGCGAGGGCGGCTATGACGGGATGATGGAATTCGTCCGCATCAAGAATGTCGCGATCGGCGACGGCGCGATGTGGCGGCGCTGACATGGCGCAGGCCGGAGTCGAGAACAACGAGGTGCTCGCCGACGTCAAGCTGAGCGAGGCCGATCAGCACGAGTTGCTGAGCACGCAGAGCGAGTGCACCGTGGTGTTTGCCGGCACCAATGGCTGGCCGAGCGGCGTGGTGATGAGCTTCCTGGAGGACGAGGGAATCTTCTGGCTCACCTCGGTCGAGGGGCGGGCGCAAACCCGGGCATGCGATGCGGACGAGCGGGTGAGCATCATCGTCTCCAATGCCGGGACGGCGCTGGAGGGGCGGCGTATGCTGGCAATCCGGGGCCGCGCGACGCTCCACCGCGACGCCGAGACCAAGGCTTGGTTCTACCCACGCTTCGCCGCCAAGCTCGCGCCCGGCGATCCGGATGCCTTCGTCAAGCTGATGGACAGCCCCAAGCGCGTGATCTTCGAGGTGAAGCCGGTGGCAATCACCGCAAGCCATGATTCGCGCAAGATGGCGGGTGATGGGCGGGGCGGGCCGAAAAAAGCGACCGCCTGACCGCCTGATCCTGAACAGCGATGCGAAAGAGCGGGTTTTTCGATTCGCGTCGACCCTGGCGCCGCGGCGGCAAGGTTGAATCGAGGCTGGGCGTGCCATTTTTCCCGGCGTCGTGCGTTACGCGCAGGTCCGGCCGCCGCAGCGAGCGTGGCGGCGTCCGCATCGACGAGGTAGGCCCATGAGCATCGCGACCATCTTCGCCCATGTCAGCTGCAGCGACATCGCGGCCAGCGCGCGCTGGTACGAGAAGCTGTTCGGCAAGCCGCCGGGCCGGCGCCCGATGCCGGGGCTGGTGGAATGGCAGTTCAGCGACAGCGCAGAGGTCCAGCTGTACGAGCAGAAGGAGCATGCCGGGCACTCCACCCTGACGCTGGGCGTGTTGCCGCTGGAGCCAGAGCGCGTGCGGCTGAGCGAGGCCGGGCTGGAGCCGGGCGCGATCGAGGAGACAGACGGATATTTCCTGCTGCGCCTTCGCGATCCCGACGGGAATCTGGTGGTGCTCGCCAGCGCGGAGCGGGGCTGAAGCCGCCTATTTCTGGGGCGCTTCCTTGGTGAAATCGATGCGGATGCGCACCCAGGCACCCATCAGCGCCTTGCCGCCGACGCGGGGCGGGCGGACGCGGAACTGCCAGGCGGCGAGGCGCAGGCCCCGCGCCAGCCCGGACCCGACCGGCGATTCGCCAAGCGGGCGGCAATTCTCGACCTGGAAATTGGGGATCGTCTTGCAGGCGATCATCGCCCAGCTGCCCAGCGGCAAACCGGCATGCGGCATGTAGGTGGCGAGCTCCGCATCGGTCGGCTCCCGGACCCATTCGGCATTGTAGAGCCGCTCGCCACCCGGCCCCTCGCCCGGGCCATAGACCGAGCCCGTGTCCGGGCTGTCGCTGTCGTCATTGCTGTGCGAGCCCAGTTTCGAGATGTCGGCCGCCTCGAACAGCTCCTTGTCGTTGAGCAGCGGGTTGACCGGCGGTTTGGCCGTTTGCGGCACGGTGGTGGCGTCGGGCGCGAGGCGGGCTGGTGCGGCGGCGCTTGAGGTGCTCTTCGAACGCGCCTTGTGCGGGCTGGGCTTGGGCGTCGCCTGATGATCGGGCGACGGATACATCGAGAAGGTGACCGGCGTGCTCTTCTTTACCGGCGGGGTGCGCGGCGCCAGGGTGAGCAAGCCGATCACGATCAGAATCTCGATCGCGAGGGCGATCAGGAAAGAGGTGGCGCGGCTTTTGAACGAAGCGCGGCGCCGGCCCGGCAGGACGTGATCGGGTGCCGACTGCATCGGTGCAGCGCCTAGCCCGCACATTGTGGCGCGACTACGACCTAGCGGCGGCGCAGGCCATAGATGACATGTTTTTCATCCAGAAAGGCGGCTTTCCGGTGAAAGCGGCATCGCGAAATTCCTCCCCAAACCCGCTCGGGGCAGGATGCCCTGCTAGCCCACCCGTTCGAAGCTGATCGTGCGCTTGTCCGGATCGGCAGCGGTGAGGCGCACCCGGAGCTCGTCGCCGGGCGCGACACTGTGCGCCGTGACGCGCGCCACGACGGGCAGGTCGCGGAGCTGCATGCGGGCGCCGCGATCGTCGAGATCGGTGACGACCGCCGGAAAATCCTCGCCCTCGTGACCGTGGAGCATCGCGGCCTCGGCAAGGTCGATCACGGCGCGATCGATCTGGCCGGCAAGCGAGCCGGAGCGCGCCATGACGCCGGGCAATTGGTCGAACGCCGCCGTCACGACGTCGGGCACCGGCCGGCCGTTCGCGATCGCCAGCGTCGCACGCACGACATAGCGATCGGCGAGACGGCGCAGCGGCGCCGTGGCATGGGCATAGGTCGCAGCCATGGCGGCGTGCCAGGGGACGACGCCCTCGCGGAACGGCACATAGGACGCGCCCTGCCCGGCCCGCCGGATCGCCAGCATGAAGGCGGCCTGCTTGGGGTCGGCGGGGTCGAGCGTGCGACCGAACTGGTCTAGGGTCGCGGCCTCCGGCCAAGTCAGGCCAAAGGCCTTGGCGGTGAGGCGCAGGCGCCTGACGGCACGCGTATCGGGCTCGGCTATCACGCGGAACAGGCCGGTGTGATGTGCCTGGAGCGCATCGGCGATGGCGAGGTTGGTCGCCAGCGACATGGCGGCATTGCGCAGCTCGGATTCGAGCTGGGGGCGGAGCAGCAGCTTGAAACGCCGGTCGCCAAGCGGGGCGACCTCCTGCTCGGGCGGATCGATGCGGGCGGCGCCGCGCCGGTCCTCGGCGGCCTGGATGCGGTTGGCCAGCTCGACGAAATCGGCGGGGAGATCGGCCTCGCGCACGCTGTCATAAGCGAGCTTGGCGGTACTGCGGATGATCGCGCGCTCGGCGCCGTCGAGGTGCACCGCGCCGTCGGGCGCGACGCGCACGGTGAAGATCACGGCGGGCCGAGGACCGCTGGGCAACAGGCTCGCGGCGCCTTCCGCCAGCACCGGCGGATAGAGGCCGGCCTTGCCGTCGGGCAGATACAGCGTCTCGCCGCGGCGCCATGCCTCGGCATCGATCGCGCCGCCATCGTCGACAAACCAGGCGACATCGGCGATCGCGTAATGCAGCAGCAGATCCGCGCCGCTGCGATCGATGGCGAAAGCCTGATCGAGATCGGTCGAACTGGCGGGATCGAGCGTGACGAATGGCCGGGCGGTGCGATCGACATGCTCGGTCGGCGCACGTTTCGCCGCTTCATCGGCGGCGGCAAGGACATTGGCGGGAAAAGAGGCGGGCACCTGATATTGGGTGCGGATGGCGGCGAGGCCGGCGGCCAGCGCGTTATCGGGATCGATCAGGGCCTTCATCGGGGATTCGGTACACGGCGAGCGCGATGTGGGGAAGACATACCCCCGGTCACTTCGTCAGGCCGCCGGCGAGACCGAAGCGGCTGTAGGCCCGGGCGCTCGGCACCGGGCCAGAATGGCACATGCGGAAATCCGGCGCCGATCGGTCACGGCCGAACTTCGCCTAATGCGTCGCTATATATTTCACGAACCCCGGCGTCTTTTCCGGGAAGTCGGCGTCCATTGGTTCGGCATAAGTGAGGTTGCGCTTCAGCGTGCCGAGGATGCCGGGATATTGATCCAGCGGGACGTAGTAGAAATAGAGCATGTGGCGGGTGGCGATGCGCCACGCGCCGTCCTCTTTCTCGTATGTGTCGTGATAGCGCAGCGCGACGACCTGGTGGACACCGTTGCGCTGGACCTCCGCCGTCGAGGAGACGGTGGCGTGCGCCGTCGTCGGGCCGTCAATGGTCACGTCCATGCCGTGGACGACGTGGTTGGTCGCGCCAAGCTTCGCGAAGCGACCTTCGTAGAGCTTGACCAGCTCGTCGCGGCCTTGCGAGTTCATCACGCCGTCTCCGGTGGTTACCTTCGCGTTCGTCGTGAACAAGGCCGGGATCGCGTCGACGTCGCGATCGTCCATCACAAAGGCGTAGCGCGCGACGAGACTGCGGATCGCCAGATCTGCCTCGATCGCCTCGATGCGGGCGAGCAGGCTGGGGTCCAGATCGGCCATGGGTTCTCTCCTTCTCTTCGTTTTCGGGATCGCATTCGATCGGTTCGCTGCAGACGTGCCGAGTTATGACGCTCGACGCGCCTGGGGCGCGGTGGATGACGGAACAGGTCCGGCACAATGGACACGGTGTCGGTCGGAGCGGCATCGTTCCACTGCACGTCCCCTCACGCCGCTTTGACCATGTCGGCGCCCTTTTCGGCGATCATCATCGTCGGCGCGTTGGTGTTGCCCGAGGTGATGTCGGGCATGATCGAGGCATCGATCACGCGCAGCTTGTTCATGCCGTGGACGCGGAGCGTCGCGTCGACCACGGCGAGCGGATCGGTGGCCGGCCCCATCTTGCA
Organism: Sphingomonas bacterium; assembly: GCF_028293085.1. Taxonomy (GTDB): domain Bacteria; phylum Pseudomonadota; class Alphaproteobacteria; order Sphingomonadales; family Sphingomonadaceae; genus Sphingomonas. The sequence goes on along the minus strand of NZ_JAQGLC010000082.1, from coordinate 11,044 downwards.
CGTGCCGCAATAATGATAGCCGGCCAGGCCCTGGCGGCGGGCGTAGCCCATCAGATCCTCGTCGGTCTGGACGGTGGGGCCGGGGATTACCTCCTCGACGACATAGGATTTCAGGGAGGTTTCGTTGAGCAGGCGGCGGATCAGTTTCTGGCCGGCGAGCAGGACGCGCTTGTCGTTATCGCTGGCGAGATAATTGGGCTGGATCGAGGGGGCCTCGAACAGGTCGGTCGATTTGGCGAGGACATGTCCGCTGCTTTCCGGGCGGAGCTGCCAGGCGCCGAGGGTCATGCCGGGCGTATCGTCAAGCACGCCGAGGAACCCTTCCTTGAAGCTGCCCGGTGTGAAGGTGACGAGCATGTCGGGGCTGTCGAGCGCTGGATCGGATTTCCAGAAGGCCTGGCCAAGCACCACGCCGATGCCGAGTACGCTCGGGCGGTTGAGCAGCCATTTGATGCCCTGGCTGAGCAGCCGCGGGCCCTTGGCGATATCGTTGATCGTCACCGCGCCGGACACCTTCACCACGGTGCGCGGGGTGAAGTGATCGCGCAGATTCTGGCCGACGCCGGGAAGCGGCTGGATCACCTCCACGCCGATCGATTTGAGGTGGGCGGGATCGCCGACGCCCGAGACCTGGAGCAGCCGCGGCGTGTTGATCGCGCCGCCGCACAGGATCACTTCGCGGGTGGCCGTGACGGTCTTCGTCGTTTTGCCTTCGTCATCGGTATAGGTGATGCCGGTGGCGGTTTTGCCCTCGAAATTGACGCGGGTGGCGCGGGCATCGGTGCGCAGATCGATCCGGCCGGTCCTGATCGCGTCGCGGAGGTAGACGCGCGCGGTGTTCAGGCGTTTCCCCTTGCCGATATTATATTGATAGACGCCGGCGCCGGCCTGTTTCTCGCCGTTGTAATCGGGGTTGTAGGGGATGCCGAGCTCGCCCGCGCTGCGGATGAAGGTGTCGACCAGCTCGTTCTTCCAGTGCAGGCCGACGATCCGCAGCTTGCCGGTGTCGCCGCGATATTTCGGATCGCCCTTGTCCGTATTGGTTTCGGTCTTGCGAAAATAGGGCAGGATGTCGTCATAGGACCAGCCGGGATTGCCGAGCTGCGCCCATTTGTTGAAATCGTCGGCCTGGCCCCGCGTGTAGATCATGCCGTTGATCGCGGCCGAGCCGCCGACGACGCGGCCTTGCAGCGCGGGGATGACGCGATCGTTGATCGCGGGGCCGGGATCGGCGGAGAAGCCCCAGGTGAGTTTCGGATCGAAGATCACCTTCAGGAAGCCGGCGGGGATGCCGATGAAGCGGTTGGTATCCGACGGGCCGGCCTCGAGCAGACAGATGCTGACGCCCGGCGTCTCGGCGAGGCGCGCGGCCACCAGCGAGCCGGCGGTGCCCGCCCCCACGATGACGTAATCGAAACTGTCCTGGGGTGCGGGCATCGTCTTCTCTCTCCAAAATCGCGTGTTCGTTCGGGTTTTCGGCCCGGTCAGTCCTTGAGCATCTCTCGGGCGATCACGAGCTTCTGCACCTCGGAGGCACCCTCGTAGATCCGCATCGGGCGCACCTCGCGGTAAAGCCGTTCGACCACCGAGCCGTGGGTTACGCCGGCGCCGCCGAACAGCTGCACCGCGGCGTCGATCACATTCTGCGCGGATTCGGTCGCGATGAGCTTGGCCATCGAGACCTCGCGGGTGCAGCGCTGCCCGGTGCTGTCCTTGGCCCAGGCGGCGCGGTAGACGAGCAGGCCGGCGGCCTCGATCTCCGTCGCCATCTCGGCGAGCTTCGTCTGCACGCCGTCCATGTCGGCCATGCGCTTGCCGAAGAGCTGGCGGTGCCTGGTGCGGTCGAGCGCCTCATCGAGCGCGCGGCGGCCGAAGCCGATAGCGGCGGCGCCGACCGACGCGCGGAAGATGTCGAAGGTCGCCATCGCCAGCTTGAAGCCGCCGCCGGGGGTGCCGATCAGACGCGAGGCGGGGACGCGCACGTCGTGGAGCGCCAGGCTGCCGCCGGCATGGGCGGCGATGTAACGCTGTTTCTCGGTGGCAAGGCCGGGCGTGTCGGCGTCTACCAGGAAAGCGGAAAGGCCGCGCGCGCCGGGGGCCTCGCCGGTACGCGCGACGATCAGATAGTGATCGGCGATGCCGGCGTTGGAAATGAAGGTCTTCGCGCCGTTGAGGATATAGTCGTCGCCGTCGCGGGTGGCGCTGGTGGTGATGTTGGCGACGTCCGAGCCGGTCTCGGGCTCGGTCAGGGCGAAGGCGGCGATGGTCTCGCCGCGGCGCGCACGTGCGAGATAGGTGCCAGCGGTCGCTTCGCTGCCCGAGAGCCAGATCGCGGCGGTACCGATGCCCTGCATCACGAAGCTGGTGTCGGCGAGGCCGCCGCTGCGATAGGCGAGGACCTCGCGGACGAGGCAGATGGCGCGCAGGTCCACGCTCATCGGCGACTGGCCGGGCGCGGGGATGATCAGGTCGAGCAGGCCTTCCGCGGCCATGGCGCGGAGCATCAGGCGGACGGGCGGGTCGAAATCCTCGGGATCATGATCGACCTCGGGGATGTCCCAGGCCAACAGCCTGTCGGCGAGGGCGCGGTGGCGATCCTCAAGGAAGGGCGTGCGCCAGATGGGCGAGACGCTCATGCGCTTTCCTCCGTGACGGTGTAGCGGGGGACGGCGGCGCCGTCGGGCATGACGTCGAAGATCACCCGCACGCGGGCGCCGATGCGGATCGAGTCCAGCGACGAATCGACGATGTTGCTGATCAGGCGCGCCGGGGTCGCGCCATCGAGCGCGATCACGGCGGGGACATAGGGGATGCTGTCCTCGGTGCCGGGAAGCACAGCGCGCTCTACCACCGTGTAGGAGTAGATCGTGCCGGTGCCGGGGAGCGTTGGCCAGTCGATTTCCTGGCTGCGGCAGTGCGGGCAGAAGGGCGTGGGCGGCATGCGGAAGCGGTGGCAATTGCCGCATTGTGCGCAGGTGAGGCGCTCCTCTTTCGCGGCGGACCAGAACGGCTCGGTCCAGCTGTCGGTGACGATGCGCACCAGCGCCTCGGGCGGGCGGTTGGCGATGCGGGTCATGCCTCGGCCCTCAGGATCAGGCCGCTCATCGGGATGTCGGAGGGGCCGCCGGTGACGAGGGCGAATTTCGCGTCCTTCACCTGGTTGGCGGCGGTACCGCGAAGTTGCTCCACGCCCTCGCGGACATGGCTCATGCCCCAGATATAGCCGCAGCTGAGCTGGCCGCCATCGGTGTTGACCGGGAGCGAGCCCCCGTCGAAGCGGATCGCACCCGAAGCCACGAATGGCCCGCCCTCGCCCTTGGCGCAGAAGCCGTAATCCTCGAGCTGGAGGATGACCTGGGACGAGAAATGATCGTAGATCTGCGCAGTGTCGATGCCTGACGGGCCGACATCGGACCGGGCGTAGAGGCGCCTCGCGATGGCGGCGTGGCCCGAGGAGGCGAAGGTCTCGTCGGGCATGTTCATCCAGTAGATCGAGCGGCCCCATTCCCCCGCGCCGCCCTGCGCCGAGGCATGGACCATAACGGGCTTTTGTTTGAGGTCCTTTGCGCGCTCGGCGCTGGTGACGATCACGGCGATGGCACCGTCGGTTTCCAGGCAGAAATCGAACAGGCAGTGCGGATCGGAAATCATCGGCGCGGCGAAATAATCGTCGAGCGTCATCGGCTTCTTCATCAGCGCGTCGGGATGAGTGAGCGCGTTGATGCGGGTCGAGATGGCGACCTCGGCAAAGTGTTCGCGGGTGGTGCCGTAGAGATGCATGTGGCGACGCGCGAGCAGCGCGAACATATGGCCCGGGCCGACCAGACCAGCGGACTGGTAGAAGCAGCTTTCGGCAGAAGCGTCATAGGTCGAGGGCATGGCGCCGTAGCGCAACTCGCCCTGCTGAACGCCGCAGACCACGACCACCGTTTCGGCGAGGCCGGCGATGATCGCCGCGGATGCGAGGCCGACCGCGCCGGCCGAGCCCCCGCCGCTGCCGGTGAGCATCGAGGAGAAGCCGACGTCGCGGATGCCGAGCGTCTCCATCAGCGCGCCGGTGTCGAAGTCCGCAGCAAAATAGGCGAAGCCGTCAATATCGGGCACGTGGATGCCGGCATCGTCGGCGGCGGCGATGATCGCGCCGCAGACCAGCTCCTGCAGCGTGCGCGGCCCTGACTTGCCACGCTTCCAATAGGGCGTCGCGCCGACCCCGACGATCGCCGTCTTGTCCCGCAGGCCGAAGCTTTCGCTCACTGCGCGGCTTCCTCGGTGGGGACGGTGCTCCATTTGCCCGCGCCCGCCGCGCCCTGCGCGACGACGGCCTCGATCTCGGCGATCTCGGCCGGCGTGAGGATGATGTCGGCGGCGGCGGCATTCTCTTCGAGATACTTGACGCGCTTGGTGCCCGGGATGGGGAAGACCGACGGCTGGGCCTGGAGCCATGCGAGTGCGATCTGGCCGGCGGTCGCGCCGCGGCCCGCAGCGATGGCGCGGACGCTGTCGATCAAGGCGAGGTTGCGCGGAAGATTCTCCGGCGAATACATCGGCGCGACGCGGCGCAGATCGTCGGGCGCAAGATCGTCGATCGAAGTGATCTTGCCGGCGAGGATGCCGCGGCCGAGCGGGCCGTAAGCGAGAAAGCTGATGTCGAGTTCGCGACAGGTCGGCAGGATGTCGCGCTCGACGTCGCGGGCGAACAGCGAATATTCGGTCTGGAGCGCGGCGATCGGGTGGACGGCGCTGGCGCGGCGCAGGATGTCGGAGGGGACCTCGGACAGGCCGATCGCGCGGATCTTGCCCTCGTCCTTCAGCGCGACGAGTCCGCCGATCACGTCCTCGATCGGCATCGTCACGTCGTAGCGGTGGACATAATAGAGATCGATATAATCGGTGCCGAGCCGCTGCAGCGAGGCCTCGCAACAGGCGCGGGCATAGGCCGGGGAATTGTCGAGCGCGCGGTCATAGGTGCTGCCGAGCGGCCCGTCGGGGTCGCGAACCACGCCGAATTTCGAGGCGAGCAGCACGTCCTCGCGGCGACGCCCCTTCAGGAAGCGGCCGAGCAGCAGCTCATTCTCGCCCTTGCCGTAGAGATCGGAGGTGTCGAGATGGTTGATGCCGAGCTCGACCGCGCGCGATAGCGTCGCCTGACTCTCGGCTTCGTCGCCGGCGCCGTAGAATTCGGACATGCCCATGCAGCCGAAGCCCTGGACCGAGCTCATCAGGCCCGATGTTCCCAGCTCTGCCTTGCGCATCCTCGTTCCTTCCGTCGCCGCCTCGGGCGCTCTCAATCAAGCCGTTCGATGATCGTCGCGGTCGCGATGCCACCATTGCAGCACATCGCCTGCAAGCCATAGCGCGCGCCGCGCCGTTCGAGTTCGTGCAACAGGGTCGTCATCAACCGCGCGCCGCTCGCGCCGAGCGGGTGACCCAGCGCGATCGCGCCGCCATTGACGTTGAGCTTTTCCGGATCCCCGCCGATCTCGGCCAGCCAGGCGAGCGGGACCGAGGCGAAGGCCTCGTTGATCTCGTACAGGTCGATATCGTCGATGGTGAGGCCTGCCATCGCCAGCACCTTGCGCGTCGCCGGGATCGGCCCGGTCAGTACCAGCTCCGGATCGGCGCCGATCGAGGTGAAGGCGACGAGGCGGGCGCGAGGCTTGAGGCCCAGCGCTTCGGCATGGTCGCGACGAGTGACGAGCAAAGCGGCCGCGCCGTCCGATATCTGCGAGGCGTTGCCGGCGGTCATCCGCCCGTTCTCCCGAAAGGCGGCCTTGAGCGTGCCGAGCTTCTCCCTGGTCGAGCCGCGCCGGATCGTCTCGTCGGCGGACAGGACCTCGACAGCGAGTTCGGCGCCCTTTTCGGCAACCGAGAGGATGTCGACGGTGACGGTCTCGGCATCGAACCAGCCGGCATCAGCAGCGGCAGCGGCACGGTCGTGGCTTTGCACCGCGAAGCTGTCGACATCGTCGCGGGTGAGGTTCCATTTGTCGGCGATCCGCTCCGAGGCCTCACCCTGCGACGGGATTTCGGCGCGTTCCTGCACCAGCCAGCCGAACGCCTCGCCGTGAATCGCGCGGTTGCTGCCCATCGGCACGCGCGACATGCTTTCGACGCCGCCCGCGACGATCATCTTCGCGCCACCCGCCGCGATCAACCCGGCGGCGACATGCACCGCCGCTTCGGACGAGCCGCATTTGCGGTCGATCGTCATGCCCGGAACACTGTCCGGCCAGCCCGCCGACAGCAGCGCCGTGCGCGCGACATTGGCGGATTGCTCGCCGATCTGAGTGACGCAACCGAAGATCACATCGTCGACCTGATCGGGCGTTACGCCGGCACGTTCGATCAGCGCGTTGAGCACGACCGCGCCGAGATGATCGGCGCGGACCTGCGCCAGCGCGCCACGGAAGCGGCCGATGGGCGTGCGGACGGCACCGACGAAGACGATATCGCTGGGGCTGCTCATCGCGCCGACAGCCCGGAGCCCGGGACCTTCCTGCCGTCTTCATAACGATAGACGCCGTGGCCGACCTTGCGGCCGTAGCGGCCCGCCTTCACCATCTTCTCGATCAACGGACAGGGGCGGAATTTCTCGCCGAGGGTGCGGTGGAGATATTGCAGCACCGCGAAGCGTGTGTCCCAGCCCGTCAAGTCGCCAAGCTCGAGCGGACCCATCGGATGGCCGAAGCCGATCCGCATCGCGGTATCGATATCCTCGGCCGTCGCGACGCCCTCCTGCAACATATACATCGCCTCGTTGCCGGCGAGCGCGCTCATCCGGCTGGTGGTGAAGCCCGGCGCCTCCGACACGGTGATCGATTGCTTGCCCATCCGTGCCGCCCAGCCAAGCAGCAGATCGACCGTCTCCTGCGACGTGGCGATGCCGCGGACGATCTCGACCAGCTTCATCTTGTGGACGGGATTGAAGAAATGCATCCCGGCGAAGCGCTCGGGCCGCGGCGTGGTGGCAGCGAGCTCGGTCACGCTCAGCGCCGAAGTGTTGGTGGCGAGCACTGCGTCGGCGGGCGCGTTGGCGCTGACGGTTTCGAAGATCGCGATCTTGGTCGCGATCCGCTCCGACGCGGTCTCGACAACGAGCCCGGCGCGCGCCGAGGCGGTGGCGAGATCCGCCACCAGCGTCACGCGCGCCTTGGCCGCCGACGCCGCATCGGGGTCGAGCTTGCCGATCTTCACCGCGCCGTCGATGATCGCGGCGATCTCGGCCGCGGCTTTCTGCGCCGCCGCAGCATCGGAATCGAGCAGGAGGACATCGGCCCCGGCCACGGCGAAGCCATGGGCGATGCCGGTGCCCATCAGGCCGGCGCCGATCACCAGCACCGTATTTGCCACGTCAGTCATTGCAGTCGAATTCCCCCTGGGATAATCATCGGCCGACGAACACCGGCACGCGCTTGGTCTTGAAAGCTTCGGCGGCTTCCGCCTTGTCCTCGGTCGCCTGAAGCAGAATGAAGAGATCGCGTTCACGCGCGAGCCCGGCGGTCAGCGTGCCGTCCAGGCCGCCAATGACCGCCTCCTTGAGATAGGTGATCGCAAGCGGCGCCTTGACCGACAGTGATCGCGCCAGCGCCAGCGCGCGCTCGTCGAGCTCGTCGCGGCTAGCGGTGAGACGGGTGACGAGACCGTACGCCAGCGCTTTCGCCGCATCGACGCGGTCGCCGCTGAGCATCATGTCGAGCGCGCGGCCGACACCGATCAGGCGCGACAGGCGCTGCGTGCCGCCCGCGCCGGGGATCAGGCCGAGATTGACCTCGGGCAAGCCGAAGCTGGCGCAGGGCGCGGCGATGCGGATGTCACAGGCAAGCGCGATCTCCAGCCCCGCGCCGAGGCAGAAGCCGTGGATCGCGGCGATCACCGGCTTGGTCATGGCGGCGATCGCGGCGGTATAGTCGCGATCGGCGGGCGGGGTCCGCATCTCGGCCTGCGAGAGGATGGGGCGGACCTCCTTGATGTCGGCGCCGACGCAGAAGGCCCGCTCGCCCTCGGCGCGGATGACCAGCACGCGGATCGCGGGATCGGCCTCGGCCTGCTCGCAGGCGCTGACCAGGCCGATGCGGATCGCGTCATTGACCGCGTTCATCGCGTCGGCGCGCGCGAGCGTGACGACCGCCACCGCCCCGTCGCGCTCGAGGCGGACGATGTCCGAAGCGTCTATGGGGGTGTCGATCAAGCTCGCCATGGTTCAGGCCTTCCGCGCAAAAGCGGGCTGGCGGGTGCGGTCCCAGGTCGCAGGTCCGTTGCCGCGCTCGCGCAGCTCTTTCTTCTGGACCTTTTGCGACGGCGTCTGCGGCAGGGCCTCGATCACCTCGACAAAGCGCGGCACCATGAAGCTCGGCATCTTCGCATCACACCAGGCGGCAAGGTCGTCATAATCGAGTTCGACGCCGTCGTTGAGGACGATGAAGACCTTGACCTCGTCCTCGCTGCCCTCCTCGTCCGCCTTGGCCGCGACCACGGCGCATTCGGCGACAGCATGATGCGAACGCACCACCGATTCGACCTCGAAGGAAGAGATGTTCTCGCCGCGCCGGCGGAGTGCATCCTTCACCCGGTCGACGAAGAAGTACCATCCCCGCTCGTCGCGGCGCAGCGCGTCACCGGTGTGGAACCATAAGTCCTTCCACGCCTCGACCGTCTTTTCGGGCATGCCGAGATATTCCATGCAGACGATGCCGGGAATCTTGGGCCGGATCAGCAACTCGCCGATCTCGCCCTCGGCCACTTCCTCGCCCGTTTCGGGATCGGCAAGACGCACCTCGAAAAACTGGTCGACCAGCACGCCCGAGGCGCCGGCCGGGCGCTCGGCCTGCCACGGTGTCTGGAAAATGTTGGAAATCTCCGTCTGGCCGAAGCCGTCGACAAAGGTGATGTCGCCGAAGCGATCGACGAACTTCGCCCCGAGATCGGGCGCAAGCGGCGCCGCGTAGATCCGGGTGAGCTTGTGATCCTTGTCGTCGGGCCGGGGCGGCTGGGCGAGGATGAAGGCCATCGTCGCGCCGAGCAGATTACACACGGTCGAGCCCGAACGCCGGATACGGCCGATGAAATCCGATGCGCTGAACCGGGTGTAGAGCACGCAATGCGCGCCCGCGAGCAGCGAGGGATAGACCGTCAGGAACTGGGCATTGCCGTGGAACAGCGGGAAGGACGTGGAATAGACGTCGTTCTCGGTGAGCCGGACGAGCTGCAGATCCTCCTCGGCGAAGAAGTAGAAATGGGAGTGCGACATGAGCACGCCCTTGGAGAGGCCGGTCGTGCCCGAGGTGAACAGCACCGCGGCCGCATCGCGCGGGCCGACGGGGATTCCGAGGTTCGAGGCATCATCGGCATAAAGGTCCGAAAACCGGCTGGTGGTGATGCGTGAAAAGGCCGGCAGCGGTTCGGCATCGTTTTCGGATACGAGAATGCAATGCTCGATATGGACGAGCTCTTCCTCGATCTCGATCAGGCGCTCCGCGAGCTCCGGGGTGGTGACGATGATCGACGATTTGCTGAGATTGGCCTGGTGACGAAGGAACGCGCCCTTGTAGCTGTCGCCGACCGTCACCTCGACCGCGCCAAGCTTCGCCAGCGCATACCAGGAGAAGACATATTCGAGGCAGTTCGGGAGGAAGATGACGACGTAGTCGCCCTTCTTCACGCCCTTCGACTGGAAGCCGCGCGCGAGACGATTTGCGATGGCGTTGACTTCGGCGAAACTGTACGCCTTGCCAGCATCAGTCCAGGAGAGGCACGGCCGATCGGCGCGCACCTCCGCCTGATGCTCCAACACGTTCGGGAGTGACCATCGATCGCGCGGAAAATGCGGCTCGAAGTGCGGAAAAGTCAGCACATCCGTCATGGCTTCGCGAGCCCCTCCCATCCTGCTTGTTCTCTTGCCCTCAGTTAGACCCAATCCGATTCCGATATCAAACAAAATTTTCTCTATTGCGAAGGTTGTTCTATATGGAGATAACAGATGCACAGTCCGGCGACGACCGGGAGGAGAGTGAAACCATGCTGACAGAGCCGATGATCGCCGATGGCAGCGCAGAGCGTGCGGGCGCCGCCGACTCGGCGAATCGGCCCGGCATGCTCTCGTACAAACCCGTGGGCGCGATCCTCGCCGGCCTGTCGGTGCTGCGCTACATGGCGGCCGCGCGCGGCCCGTTGCCGCTGTCGCGAATCACCCGCGACCTGGGGCTCAACCCAAGCACCTGCCTCAATATCCTGCGCACCCTGGCGAACGAGAATTACCTGATCTTCGATCCGCAATCGAAGCTCTACTCGATGGGCCTGGGCGTTCTCGAGCTGGTCAGCGGTGCGCTGGCGCAGGGCGGCGACATGCGGGCGGTACGCGCGCTGACCGACCTGATCTCCAGCGCCGAGGGCGTGACGATCACGCTGTGGCGGCGCGTCCAGCGCGACCGCATCATGCTGGTGCTCGAATCGCTGCCGGCGAGCAACATGAGCATCAAGATGAATGTCGGGCAGCGCCTGCCGCTGCTGGTCGGCGCGGCGGGGCGCCTGATGGCAGCCTATTCGAACCTGACCGAAAGCGAGCTGAGCGAGCAGTTCCAGCAGATCCGTCTGGCGCATCGCCAGACCTTCCGCGAATTCATGGACGAAGTGAACGTCGCCCGCGAGCGCGGCTGGGCGACCGACGAAGGCCATTACACGATCGGCGCCTCCTCGGTGGCGGTGCCGGTGCTCAACGAGCGCGGCGAGGCGATCTTCGCTTTCACCGCAACAATGTTCTCGGCGCAATATTCGCTCGACCGCGCCGAATTGCTCGCAACCGAGCTCGCGCGGCCCGCCACGCTGCTCACCTCAGCATTGCCTTATATGTGATGGCCGAAAAGCTGCTCCTCGAACCCCTGCCCGCGTCCGATCATTGGGACGCGGACGCCGTGCATTTGCTGGCGGCGTTCGAGGAGCAGCCACTCGGAGCCCTGCTGGTGGCGGCAAGGGCGCGGGCACGGGCGACACATGGCGATGTCGTCACCTATTCGCCCAAGATATTCATCCCGCTGACCCGGCTGTGCCG
>NZ_JAQGLC010000062.1 GCF_028293085.1 Sphingomonas bacterium | reverse complement strand
ACAAGCCAGTGTCCCATATCTTGCCGCGACGCCTCGCCCCTTGATTCAACCTCTTCCCCACACCGCTAAAGCCACCCCATGATCGCAATGGCCCGCCCCACACGTTCATGCTATGTTCCAGTCGTGCCGGACGACTCACTCATCCTGCCCCCGCGCCCGCTGCGCTGGCTGTTCCTTGATCTGAACAGCTATTTCGCGAGCGTCGAGCAGCAGCTCCAGCCCGAGTTGCGCGGGCGCCCGGTGCTGGTCGCGCCGGTCGACAGCGACACGACCGTCGCCATCGCCGCCTCGGTCGAGGCCAAGCGCTACGGCATCTCGACCGGCACGCCGGTGTGGGAAGCGAAGCGCCTGTGCCGCGACCTGATCGTCACGCCCGCACGGCACGAGAAATATGTCGAGTTCCATGACGCGATCATCGCCGAGATCTGGAAGCATGTGCCGGTGACGAAAGTGTGCTCGATCGACGAGGTGGCGTGCCGCTTGCTCGACAACGAGAATTCGCTCGAGGCGGCGATCGCGCTCGCGCACCGGATCAAGGCGGGCATCCGCGCCCATATCGGCGAGTGCATGACCAGCTCGGTCGGGATCGCGCCCAACCGCCTGCTGGCGAAGCTCGCCTCGGACATGATCAAGCCCGACGGCCTGGTCGTGCTCGCCGCCGAGCAGCTGCCGCAGCGCCTCTACGATCTCTCGTTGCGCGATATCGCCGGGATCGGCGCGAAGATGGAGCGACGCCTCGCACAGGACGGCATCAACGACATCCGCCAGCTCTGCGAGCGCCGCCCGCGCGACGCCGGCACCGCCTGGGGCGGCACCAATGGCGATCGGCTCTGGTATCTGCTCCACGGCGTCGACCTGCCCGAAAAGGCGACGCAGAGCCGCACCATCGGCCACAGCCACGTCCTCTCGCCGGGCAAGCGCGGGGTCGAGCCGGTGCGCCTCACCGCACGGCGCCTCGCGCTCAAGGCGGCGAGCCGGTTGCGGCGCAAAAGCTATCGCAGCCGGCTGCTCATCCTCCACGCCCGGTTCGAGGACGACAAGTCGGTCTGGCGCGCCAGCATCAAGCTGCCCGCGACGCAGGACAGTTTCGCGGTGCTGGCAGGGCTCGAGGCGCTTTATCCGCGGCTCGTCGCGGTCGGCCGCAAGCGCCCCGGCGACTTCCAGATCCGCATGATCGGCGTGACCCTCGCCGAGATCGAGCCGGTCGCGGGCGAGCAGGATTCGCTGTTCGCGCTGCTCGATCCGGACGATCCGCTGGCGCGCGAGACTCGGACCTTGCCGCTCAGCCGCGCGATGGACCGAATCAACGAGCGATTCGGCCGGAATGCGGTCAGCGTCGGCCCGTTGCACGGTGGAAGATTGGACCGGGTCGGCACCAAGATCGCGTTCGGGAGAATCCCGGAAATGAGCGAGTTTCACGAATAGTGAGATACTTGCGCAGCGATCTGAAAAATTACGTTTTTGTGACCCCTCAAAATGGGGCATGGAATCCTATACGATGTGACTTTGCCCCCTTGACGGACTGGTTCGTCTGGGCAAAGCAAACCGCGACATGACGAGCCGCCTCCTCCCCGCCGTTGCCGTCGCGCTCCTCGCGCTCTCGGCCTGTAACAACTCCGACAAGGCCGAGACGGTGACGCTCACCGCGCCCGATCCGATGAAGGCCGAAATCCAGAATCGCGCGCCGATCGAGCTGCCGCCCGCGATGAAGGCGGAAGTGACGATGCGCTGCAAGGACAACAGCCTTGCCTATGTCACCTTCTTCGAGGGCGACAAGATGGCGGTGGTCAAGCTGGCCAAGGACGGCCCCGCGACCAAGCTGACCGCCGAGAAGGCCGGCGATCCGCTGAAGGCCGAGGGCTGGTCGATGACCGGCACGCCCAAGACCATCACGCTCACCGCGCCGGGCAAGGGCACGCTGACCTGCCACCAGTAAGGCCGCGCTGCCACCGATCTCCAACACGGCCGGCGGAGCGATCCGCCGGCCTTTTTCATGGGCGCGGCATTGCCTGACACGCGGCCCTCGGGCACGATGCGCCGTCCGCGGACCGAAGGGGCGTGCATGGCGACGATCGCGATCTATAGCCTGAAGGGCGGCGTCGGAAAGACGACGCTGGCGGTCAACCTCGCCTGGTGCGCCGCGACGCTCTCCGCGCGCCGGACCCTGTTATGGGATCTTGATCCGCAGGCGGCGAGCACCTTCCTCCTGTCGAGCCATAAGGCGAAGGAGCAGGCCCAGTCGGTCTTCTCGAAGGACGTCGAACCGTCCCGGTTGATTCAACCCACCGGCATTGATCGGCTGGACCTTATCGGTGCCGACGCCTCGCTGCGTGGGCTCGACCATCTGTTCCACGAACTCGACAAGAAGAAACGCTTGCAGAAACTGCTCACCGGGCTGCGCAAATCCTATGACCGTATCCTGCTCGATTGCCCGCCCGGCCTGACCGAAACCAGCGATCAGGTGATGCGCGCCGCCGACCTGATCGTCGTGCCCGTCATCCCCTCCCCGCTGTCCGAGCGTGCCTTTGCCGAGATCGTGCGGCATCTCGGCGGGAAGGCGCAGGTGATGCCGGTGCATTCGATGGTCGACCGCCGGCGAAAACTCCATGCCGAGGCGCTGGCGCGGCATCCCGACTGGCCTGTCGTGCCGATGGCGAGCGTGGTCGAATCCATGGCGGTGCGGCGCGCGCCGGTCGGCGCCTTTGCCGGGAAGTCGCCGGGCGGCCAGGCCTTTGCGCAGCTATGGCAGGCGATCGAGCGGCGGCTCGCGACATGAAGGCCACGCTGCCCGATCAGGGGGTCGCTTTCGCGCCGCTCGATCCGCAGCTGGTGCTCGGCGCCTATGCGATCGGCGTCTTCCCGATGGCCGACGCCCGCGATGCCGACGGGGTCTATTGGGTCGAGCCCAAGCACCGCGCGATCCTGCCGCTCGAGGGCTTCCACCTCTCCCATTCGCTGCGCAAGACGGTCGCCGCGGACCGGTTCCGCGTCACGGCCGACGTCGCCTTCGAGCAGGTGATCGCGCTCTGCGCCGAAGCCGCCGACGATCGGCCCGACACCTGGATCAACCCGCAGATCGAACGCGCCTCGATCGAGCTTCACCGCCTGGGCTTCGCCCATTCGATCGAGGTGTGGGACGGCGACCGGCTGGCCGGCGGGCTCTACGGCATCGCGCTCGGCCGCGCCTTTTTCGGGGAATCGATGGTCAGCCGCGCGCGCGACGCCTCAAAGGTCGCGATGGCGTGGCTGGTCGCGCGGCTGAAGCTGGGCGGCTTCACCCTGCTCGATTGCCAGTTCATGACCGATCATCTCTCGTCGCTCGGCGCGGTCGAGATCCCGCGCAGCACCTATGTCGGGCTGTTGTCCGCCGCGGTCGAGGGCGTGGTCGGCGCGGGCGCCTCGGCCGCGGGTGCCGCCGCAGCGGGCGACTTCTTTGCGCTCGACCGGGGCGCCGCATCGTCGCCACCGCTGACAGGCACCGAATCGGGCCCGCCGACCGGGAAGGTCATCGCGCAGCTCTTGGTCCACACATCGTAGATCGGATGCTGGACGACGTTCAGCGCCGGCCGCTCCTTGTACAGCCAGCCCGAAAAGGCCCGCTTCCAGGTGCGGTCGAGCTGCTGGACATCGAGCTGCACGAAGGCGCCGGTATAATGGTCCTGCTCCCAGGGCGCGGTCTGCTCGCAGGCGCGCAGGCGCACGATCACGTCGCCGACGCGCGCGGCCTGGCCGGGCTTGAGCGTGATCTCGCGGGCGACGCCGTTGCGCTTGTTGAGCAGGCCGAGCACCGCGACGCGCTGCGCCATCGGGGTTGCACCGAACGATGGGTCGGCGCCGGCGGGCACGTCGACCGTCACCACGTCGGACGGCGTCGGCTCCTCGTCGAGCGCGGTGCGCGGGGTCGGCTTGGCGCCGGGCGCGGTATCGGCTGCCTTCTTGCCGCAGCCTGCAGCCGCGAGCAGCGCCAGGATCGCCGCGCCGCCCAGCAGCCTGCGCATCATTCGGGCGACCAGGCTTCGTAGTCGCCCGTGGCGGCGGCGCGGCGGCCGCCCTTTTCCATCGCGCCGGGCGGGCGATAGGCAAGCGCCGTGCCGGTGAGATTGGGCACCGCCGGCTTTTCCCAGGCGCGGGGCGCGGGCAGCGACCGGTCGGGCAGATCGTCGACCTGATGGTGCAGCCAGCCGAACCATTCGGGCGAGACGCGGCTCGCGTCATTGGCGCCGGCATAGATCACCCAGCGCCGGGGGATACCGTTCGGATCGGTGCCGCCTTCATAATAGACATTGCCGAGGCCGTCCTCGCCGACGCGCGTCTTGCCGCGCAGGCCAAGCATGGTGCCCCAGGAGGCGCCGTTCCACCATGTGAAGGGATTGAGATTGATGCCCATGCGCCGCCGCTTACCCGTTGCTCGCCACGCGGGCAACTGCCGTCGCGCCGCTTCCGATCATCGATGCGTGCCCGACAGGACCATGGCCGCGATCGTGTCGGTGACCGACGGATCGATCGCGATCGAGGCGTCCGCATAGGTCGCCACATTCGCGCCGCGCGCGTCGCTCGCGACCGGCTTCAGCACATGGTTGACGCCCTCCAGCGTCACCAGCTTCGCGGTCGGCTGGGCGTTCTTGAGGAGCGACGCATCTTCGATGCCGACCTGGATGTCGCGCTTGCCCTGCAGGATCAGCACCGGCCCCTTGAAGGCAGCGATGAGCCTGGCCGGATCCTGGCGGAACGCGTTGATCAGATAGGGCTGCACGCTGAGCCGGAACAGCCCGGAGGCGAGCGCCGGATGCAGGGTCGCCGGATCGACCGGATTGCCTGCCTCCAGCGTGTCGATCGCATTCAGCGCCGACGCCAGGATCGGCGCATTGGCGGGATTCGCGCGCAGCTGGGCGCGGATGACCTCGCCCATCGGTCGGCCTGCGGTGGCGACGAGCAGCAACCCGCATATGTCAGTCGCGCCCTGCGCCGCCGCGAGCGCCACCAGCCCGCCCTCGCTATGCCCAAGCACCCAGACGCATGGCACGCCGGTGCGTTTCCGGATCACGCCGATCCAGGTGCGCACGTCGCCGGCATAATCGGCGATGGTCACATTGTTGGCGTCCGGAATCGCGGCCGCGCTGCCGAACATGCCGCGCTTGTCGATCCGCACGCTGCCGATCCCCCGCGCGGCGAGCCCCCAGGCCAATTGCCGGTACACGCCGCCGCTGGTCCCGAGCGGACTGTCGCCGTCGCGATTGGTCGGGCCCGATCCGGGGATGATCACCACCATCGGCGCCTGGCCGCCCGCCACGGGCGGATTCAGCATCGCCCCCTGCAACGGCCCCGACGGCCCCGGCGCCTCGATCGTGACGTCGACGGCCGCCGCGGCAGTCGCCGCCTGCGGCAGCGGTGCCGACGTCGCGATCAACAATGCTGATAACAGCA
>NZ_JAQGLC010000036.1 GCF_028293085.1 Sphingomonas bacterium | reverse complement strand
AATAGCGGTCGTCATGGCTGGCGACGAGCAATGTCTTGCCCTGTCGCTTGAGTTCGGGGAGCAGCTCCTCGTAGAAATATTGGCGGAATTCGGGATCCTGCTCGGCCGCCCATTCGTCGAGGATCAGCACCGGGCGATCCTCCAGCAACGCGACGATCATCGCCACGCGCTTGCGCTGGCCGGTCGAGAGATCGCGGGTGGTGAAGCCGTCCGCATAACCGACCTTCTCGGCGATCCCCATATGATCGAGCTGCGCGGCGATCGCCTCGTCGTCGGCCTCGACGCCGTAGAGCTTGGCGAAGAGATGGAAGTCGCTGAAGATCGCGCCGTATATCTCGCGCAGATTGGGCAGTCGGTTGATCGGCACCGGCTTGCCGTCGACCGCGAGCGCGCCCTTGTCGGGCGGGTAAAGGCCGGCGATGACCTTGAGCAGGGTCGTCTTGCCGCTGCCGTTGCCGCCGACGAACATGGTGATCTCGCCGTGCCGCAGCTCGAGGTCGATCGGCCCGATGCTGAACTGGCCGGCATCGGTGCCGGGATAATGGAATTCAATGCCGCGGCATTCGATCGCCTGCTTGAAGGGCAGGCGCTTCGGCGGGCGGCCGGTCCCGGGCGTCGCGGTCACATGATCGATCTCCGCCTCGATCGACAGCAAGGACACCGCCGCGCGATTGGCCTTGGCGGCGGCGGGGATGGCGGTGACGATGGTCGAGATCGGGCCGAAGATGAACAGCACCGTCGCGACCAGCTCGGGCGCGATCGACGCGAAGCCGCCGACCATGTGCGGCAGCACGAAGACGATCACCGCGAGCAGGACATAGAAGAAGCTCTGCGAGAACACGGCGTTGCGGTTGTACACGCCCGCGGTGCGCATCTTGATGTCGCGCAGCCGGTCCGTGATCGTGCCGAGCTCCTCGACCATCGCGGTGCGCCGGGCATGGCTGAGCTTCACTTCCTTCAGCCCGTCGATCACGTCGCTCATCAGGCCGATGACGCGGACCTCCTCGCCGACGCTGGCGCCGATCAGGCGATTAAGCTCCTCGGCGCGCGACAGATAGAGCAGGATGCCGACGCCGATCACCGCGACGATGGTGAGGAAGGCGGGTACCGAGACGAGCAGCACATAGATTCCGGTGCAGGCGATCATCACCACCGAATGCGCCGCCGCCACCAGCAGCCCCTGCGATTCGGAGATGATCGCGATATCGACCGTGATCGCCTGGAAGATGCGCGGCTTACCGACGGCATGGAGCAGCAGCAACTCCGAACCGGCGATCCGTTCGGTCAGATGCACCCGGATCCGGGTGAGCATATGCTCGAAGATCCGGGTGGTCGCATCGAAGGTGTAGCGCAGGCCGGTGATGTACAGGCCCAGCGCGACGATGAAGAAGCCGAGCAGGCGCAAATTGAGACCGCCATCGGCAATCGATGCCGCGGCCTTGTTGATGATGATCAGGATCGCGGTGTTGGCCGCGCTGGAGATCAGGATCGCGAGAAGGATGTCGCGCCGCGACTCCCCCGCCTCCCGATTCAGCAAGGCGAGAAGAGTCTTCGGCAAGATTTACTCCGCGGCGGGGGCGTAAGCGGGCGACTGGCCAAGCAGGCTTTCGATCTCGTCGAGGATATCGGCGGCGCTCGTCGCCGCCGTCACCGGCGCCTCGGCCGGCCCGGCATCGTTGACCGGAATCGCACTCGCCAGCAGATAGCGTCCGATCTGGTCCAGCGTCGGATAGTCGAACAATAAGGACGCCGGCAGCATCCGGCCGAGGCCGCGGTTGAGCCGGTTGCGCATGTCGACCGACATCAGGCTGTCGAAACCCTGATCGGCGAGTGGCTTGTCCGGTGCAATCTGCTCGCCCTGCGCATAGCCCAAAGTCTGCCGCGCCAGATCCTGGAGATAGGCGCGCAGCAGCGACTCGCGCTGGGTGGGGAGCGCAGCCTGCAGCTCGGCCAGGATATCGCGCGTGACGGATTCCGCCGCCGCTTCGGGCGCGGCGCGGCCGGGCGCGTCGACCAGGCCAGCGAACAGGCCGGTCTTGCCGTCGAGCGCGTGGCTCTTCCCATAGGCCACCCAGTCGATCATCGCGACGACCGCCTGGATCGGCTGTTCGGCCAGCAACCGGCCCATCGTCTTCAACGCCTGGACCGGCGCGAGCGAGCGGATGCCCTGCGCGGCGAAGCGATCGGTCTCGAGATCGGCCGCCATGCCGGATTCGGCCCAGGGGCCCCAGTTGATGCTGGTCGCCGCGAGGCCCCGCCGCCGCCGGTGCACGGCAAGGCCGTCCATGAAGGCATTGGCGGCGGCATAGCCGCCCTGGCCGAGATTGCCGATGATCGCCGCGACCGACGAGAACAGCACGAAGAAGTCCAGATCGAGCGTCCTCGTCGCAGCGTGGAGATTCCACGCGCCCGCGACCTTCGGCGCCATGATGCGATCGAGCTTCCCAAGGTCGAGGTCAGCGATCATGCCGTCCTCCAGCAAGCCGGCGGCATGGACGATGCCGGCCAGCTTCGGGCTGGCCGCGGCGGCGATCATGCGCTCGACATCGCTCGCGACGGATACGTCCCCCTCCACCACCGTGACGGTGGCGCCCTGTTCCGCGAGATCGGCGATCACGGACCGGGCCGCCTCGCCAGGCGACGTCCGTCCCGTCAACACCAGATGCCGCGCGCCCGAATCGACCAGCCAGCGCGCCACCCGCAATCCGAGCGCGCCGAGGCCGCCCGTGACGATATAGTGTGCGTCGGCCCTGACAAGCCCGAGCGCAGCGACTTTCGAAATGATATGCTCATGCTCGCGGCTGAGCACGATCTTTCCGATGTGCTTCGCCTGCGCCATGAAGCGGAACGCCTCCTCGGCCTCCGCCATCGGGAAGACCGAGACGGGCAGCGGCACAAGCCGGCCGGCCTCGACCTCGCGCAGCAGCTCCTCGAACATCGCGGTCAGCGTGCCGGGGTCCTCCAGCGCCACGGCGGCGAGATCGAACGGGCGGTAGAGCCAGCTCGGGTCCTGCGCCTGGACGCGTGCTTCGTCCCAGATGCCGATCTTGCCCATTTCGAGGAAGCGGCCGTTCGGCGCCAGCACCGCGAAGCTCGACGCGATGAAATCGCCGTTCAGGGAGTTGAGCACCATGTCGACGCCGCGCCCGCCCGTGGCCTCGCGGATCTGCGCCTCGAAATCGAGCGTGCGCGAGCTCATGATATGCTCGACGCCCATCGCGCGCAGGAAAGCCTGTTTCTCGGGTGATCCAGCGGTGGCGAACACTTCCGCCCCCGCCGCCTGGGCAAGCTGCACCGCGGCCATGCCGACGCCGCCCGCGGCCGCGTGGATCAGCACCTTGTCGCCGCGCTTCATCCCGCCGAGATGGTGGAGCGCATACCAGGCCGTCAGCAATGCCGCGGGAAGCGCCACGGCTTCCGCCGCGGTCAGGCCGGCAGGCTTACGCACGACCAGGGCCCGGGTCACGGTGACATGGCTGCCGATACAGCCCGGCGCGGCCAGCGCGATGACGGTTTCGCCGATGGCGAGGTCGCTCACGCCCTCGCCCACCGCGGTGACCACGCCGACCGATTCGAAGCCGAGCAACCCCGCCTCGCCCGGATATTGGCCGAGCGCATTGAGCACGTCGCGGAAGTTGAGGCCGGCGGCGAGGACCTCGATCTCGACCTCGTTCGACCCCGGCGCGCGGCGCTCGCGCAGGACGAAGCGGAGATCGTCGAGCGTCCGCAAGGGACCGCGATCGAGCATATAGCTTTGCCGGTCTTCGAGATCGGGCAGCCTGCGCCCTGCCGGTTTGGCCTCGGCCATCCGTGCCGCGAACACCTGGCCGCCCCGGCGGATCGCCAGCTGATCCTCGCCATGCGGCATCGCCATCACGCCGAGCAGCGCCGCGACCGAGGCCGCGTTCGGCTTCGCGTCGACGTCGACGAGTCCGCCCCAGGCCTCGGGCATCTCCGTCGCGATCGCGCGGCCCAGGCCCCACAGCATCGCACCGTCCAGGGTCGGCGTAGCCGCACCGCCGTCCTCGGGAACGACCGCCTGGGCCTGACGGGTCAGCAGCCAGAGCCGCGCCTGCACGGGCCAAATGCCGCTGCCGAGCGCCTGCAGGGCGGGCAGCAGGTCAGCCAAAGTCCGGTGGCTGTCGGCGACAGGATCCGAGCCGGATCCGGTTCCGGCGAACAGGATATGGGCGCGTTTCAATCTCTGCTCCGCCAGCCAGGCCGGGATCGTTTCGGGCGTTTCGGCCGCGCTCATCTCCAGGCACGGGCTACCCCGCTCGCGAAGCTGTGCAGCGACCGCACCACCCCAGCCATCCTTCCCTGAGAAAACGACCCATCCGGCCGCCTCGTCCTCGGCATCGCCAACCGTCATCGGCTGCCAGTCGATCTGGTGGACGAGCCCGCGATCATCGTCGCGCAGTTCCTGGTAGAGCGTGTTGCGATCGGTGCGCTTGAGCAGGAAATCCTCGAACGCGAGCACCGCGGTGCCGTCGGCGGTGCAGGCGGTGATCTCCGCCTTCACCAGCTCGCCCGAGACGGTGACGCGGCTGTGGCAGAAGAGCGGCTGATCGAGGCTGGCGTGCAGGCTGACCCGGCCCATGTGCAGCGGGATCAGCACGCTTTCGCCGTCGAGCAGATGCGATGCGGCGCCCTCGCAGGCGGGCAGCACCGTCTGCAGCATGCAATCGATCAGGCCCGGATGGATCGCGCCGTCGTCGATGCGGCCCTTGGCCTCGACCCGACACAAGGCCTCGCCATCGCCCTTGTGGATCTCGCGGATGCACTGGAAACCCTCGCCGGTCTTGTAGCCCAGCGTCTCGATCAGCGCGTAGAAATCACCCGGGGCCATGGTTCCGGTGCAGCGGGCGCGGAGCGCGGCGAGATCGACCTTCGCGGACGACGGCGCCGAGGCCGACATATGGCCGGCGGAATGCACGGTCCAGGCATCGCCGGGCTTGTCGGCCGGCTGGCTCGCCACCGTGTAGCTTGAGGCATCGTCGCCGTCGATGGTGAGCTGGACGATGCGGGGTGAATCCTCCTCGACCACCAGGGGCGCAGTGAAGGATACGTCCTCCAGCGTCCGGCGCTTGCCCGCCGCGGCAAAGGCCATGGAGAGATGCGCGGCGGCGGGCGAGATGATCTTGCCGAAGATCTGGTGCTCGACGAGGAATTTCGGCTCCTCGGCGGTGAACAGCGCCTGGTAGAGCGCCGCGCCCGCCGGCAGCAGCCGCGAATGGACCCGCTGGCCGAGATAGGGATGGCCATTGCCCGCGACCGACACCGGCGCGGCGTTGCGCCCGGCATCGACGATCGGGGCGCGGTAATAGGTCTTGCGCTGGAACGGATAGGCCGGCGCGGCGACGCGGTTGCCGCCATTGTTGCGGACGACCGCCTTCCAGTCGATCTCCACGCCCGCCGCGTAAAGCCGCGCGACGCTGTCGAGGATCTGGCGGCCTTCGTCGCCGCCGCGCAGCAGCGAGCCGAGGAAATAGCGGTCCTCGGTCGGCACGCTTTGCCGCGCGAGGCCAGCCAGTACCGGCGACGGGCCATATTCGAGAAAGACGGTCGCGCCCTCCTCCGCAAGAGCCGCGGCCGAGGCGGCGAAGCGCACCGGCGCCTCGATCTGCCGGGCCCAATAGCCGGCATTCGCCAGCTCGCCCGCCGCCGCCTTGCGCGCGGTGACGGTCGAGACGATCGGCAGGGTCGCCGTGCCGAACTGGCGCGCGGCGACGGTTTCGAATTGCGCGACGATCGGGCGCATCAGGCCCGAATGGAAAGCGTGCGAGACCTTGAGCGGTTGCGACTGGATGCCGGCCGCTTCGAGCCGCTTGAGCAGATCGGCGACCGCCGCCTCGGGCCCCGAAACCACCACGTCGTTGGGCGTGTTGACCGCGGCGAGCGAGACGCCGTCGCCGGCCTGCATCAGTGGCGCTACGACGGCCTCGGCCGCGAACACCGCCGCCATGGCGCCGCCCGCGGGCAGGCTCTGCATCAGCCGGCCGCGCTCGCACACCATGTCGATCGCGTCCTCGAAAGACAGGATGCCGGCGACGTGCGCCGCAGCATATTCGCCGATGCTGTGGCCGCAGACCATATCCGGCACGACGCCCCAGCTTTCCCACAAACGGTACAGCGCGAGTTCGACCGCGAAGATCGCCGGCTGGGCGAAGCCGGTCTGCTGCAGCTCGGCGTCGCTGGCATCGTCACCATAGAGCAGGTCGATCAGGCCGCGGCCGAGGCGGTCGCCGATCGCGGCGTCGATCGCGTCGATGGTGTCGCGGAACACCGGCTCGCCCAGATAGAGGTCGCGGCCCATGCCGGGATATTGCGAGCCCTGGCCGGTGAACAGGCCGGCGATCTTCGGGCGGCCATTGGCGGCGCTGCCGGTCGCGACATTGCGGCCGGGTTTGCCGTCGAGAAAGCCGTCCAGCCCCGCAATCGCTTCCTCACGAGTGCGGCCGACCAAAGCGAGCCGCTGGCTCATATGGCTGCGACCCGCCGCAGCAGTCGCGCCGGCATCGGCGAGTGTCGCGCCCGGCGTGCCGAGCCAGTCCCGCCAGCGTTCGGCGAGCGCCTGCAGGCCCTCGGGCGTGCGCGCCGACAGCGGCAGCACCACGGGGCGCTCGCGCTCGACAGACGCCGCGACGGGCGGCGCCTCCTCCAGGATGATGTGCGCATTGGTGCCGCTGAAGCCGAACGAGCTGACGCCCGCGCGCCGCGGCGCGTCGCCGGCCGGCCAGGGCGTGTGCTGCGTGACAACCCGGAACG
The DNA here is from genome assembly GCF_028293085.1 of Sphingomonas bacterium. GTDB lineage: Bacteria > Pseudomonadota > Alphaproteobacteria > Sphingomonadales > Sphingomonadaceae > Sphingomonas. Next base: position 18,669 of record NZ_JAQGLC010000036.1, on the reverse strand, counting down.
GATATTGGCCCCAGGGGATATGATCGCTCGGATTGTCGAGATGGAGATGCGCCGGGATCTCGCCGTGCCGCATGCACTGCACCGCGCGGATCAGCCCGGCGATGCCGGCAGCCGCTTCGAGATGGCCGATATTGGATTTGACCGTGCCGAGCACGACCGGGCGATCGGCGGGGCGGTGCGCCATCACCCGGCCGATCGCCTCGACCTCGATCGGGTCGCCGAGCGACGTGCCGGTGCCGTGCACCTCGATATAGTCGATCTCTTCGGGCTGGAGCCCGGCACGATCGAGCGCATCCCGGATCACGCGTTCCTGGGCGAGGCCGTTGGGCGCGGTCAGGCCGTTGCTCTTGCCGTCTTGGTTGACCGCCGAGCCCCGGATCACCGCGAGGATGCGGTCGCCGTCCGCCTGGGCATCGGCGAGCCGCTTGAGCATGATCACGCCGCAGCCCTCGCCCCGGCCATAGCCGTCGGCGGAGGAATCGAAGGTCTTGCACAGGCCGTCGGGCGAGATCGTGCCGAGCTTGGACGAGGCGATGTGGAACACCGGCGACAGGATCAGATTGACCCCGCCGACCATGCCGAGATCGGTCTCGCCGTCGCGCAGACTCTGGCAGGCGAGATGGACCGCGACCAGCGAGGAGCTGCACGCGGTATCGACCGCCATGCTCGGCCCTTCGAAGCCGAAGGTATAGGAGACACGCCCGGCGGCGGGCGCGAGGCAGGTGCCGGTCAGCGCATAGCCGTCGATCAGTTCGAGCTTGCCCGAATGGCGATGCGCCTGGGCATAATCGTCGCTGGAAATGCCGACGAACACGCCGGTCCGGCTGCCGCGCAAGCCCGCCGGATCGAGCCCGGCATCCTCCAGCGCTTCCCAGCCGAGCTCGAGCAACAGCCGCTGTTGCGGATCCATGCTGGTCGCTTCCTTGACCGAGACGCCGAAGAAAGGCGCATCGAAGGCGCCGACCGCGCCGTCGAGGAAATGCGCGCGCGCGGCATGAGTCTGGCCGGGCGAATCCGCCGAGGCGTTGTAGAAGATCTCGCTCGACCAGCGCTCGGCCGGGATCGGGCCGCAGGTGTCGACGCCGCGGCCGAGCAGCTCCCACAAGGCCGCCGGATCGTTCGCGCCGCCGGGCAGCCGGCACGCCATGCCGACGATCGCGATCGGCTCGACCCGCCGCGCCTCCAGCGCCTCGACCCGGGCCTGGGCGCGCTTCAGCGCGATGAAGGTCTTCTTCAGCGTGTCGGCGGAAGGATCGGGCTGGGTTGTCTCGCTCGTCATCTGTCAATCTCGCGTTCGATGAGGTCGGCCAATTCCGTCGGGGAGAGCGTGTCGAGAAAGTCGAAATCCTTGTCCTCGACCGGTTCGGGCCGCGGCACGGGCACGCGGCGCGGCGTCGTGGCGCGGGCGCCGGCCAGGAACGCCGCCATCCGGTCGAGCGTCGGGTAATCGTAAAGCAGGCTGGCCGGGAGCTGCCGGCCCAGCGCCACTTCCAGCGCACGCCGCAATTCGAGGCCGAGCAGCGAGGTAAAGCCCTGATCGGTCAGCGGCAGATGCGGGTCGAGCGGCTCTGCATGCACCTCCCCCAGCACCGCGCGGGCATGATCGGCGACCAGCGCGCGCCAGTCGTCCGGCTTGACCGGCAGGGCATCGGGCTTCGGCGTGGCCGGACGGACAGGTTCGGCCATGATCACGGGCGCGTCGATCCAATAGCGTTGCGGATGGAAAGGATGGCCGGGCATCGCGACGAGCCGGCCGCCGGCGGGTCCATAGAGCCGCGCCCAGTCGACATCGCCGCCCGAAGCCCAGATCGCGCCGAGCTCGGCAAGCCGTTTCAGGGCCGGATCCTTTTCCCAATCCGTCTCGTCGGCGGTCGGTTCGCCGCGCAACAGGCGGGCAAGCTCGGCCGCGTCGCTGCCGACCACGACGCGCCGGTGCGGAAAGGGCGTGCGGCCGACGCCGAGCGTGAAGGCGACATCGATCAGGTCGCGCGGCGCCGCCTCCAGCCAGGCCGCGAGCGCGGCGGCGGATTCCTCCAGCGCGGCGGGCGTGCGGGCAGAGATCGGCAGCACCACGGCGCCGGGCACCTGCCGGTCAGCGGGTTCGAACACCGGCGCCTGTTCGAGGATGACATGGCCGTTGGTGCCGCTGAAGCCGAACGAGCTGACCCCGGCGCGGCGCGGATGGTCGGTCGCCGGCCAGGCGGTCGGCTCGGTCGGCGCGCGCATCGCGACGAGCTCCCAAGCGAGATGCGGGGTGGGCTTTTCGAGCCGGGGATGGCCGGGAATCATGCCATGGCGCAGGGCCAGGATCGTCTTGATCACCCCCGCCATGCCGGCTCCGGCCTCGAGATGGCCGATATTGGTCTTGACCGATCCGATCAGCAGCGGCGTCGCCGCGTCGCGATCCTTCGCATAGCTTTCCGCCAGCGCGTTGAGCTCGATCGCGTCGCCGAGCGGCGTGCCGGTGCCATGCGCTTCGACATAGTCGATCTCGCCGGGCGTCAGGCCGGCGCTGGCGAGCGCCTTGGCGATCACCTTCTGCTGCGCGGCGCCGCTCGGCGCGGTCAGGCCGCCGGTGCGCCCGTCCTGATTGACCGCCGAGCCGCGGATCAGCGCAAGAATCTCGTTGCCGTCGCCCAGCGCCGCGCCGAGCGGCTTCAGCACGATCGCGCCACATCCCTCCGCGCGGACATAGCCATTGGCGCCGGCATCGAACGCCCGGCACACCCCGTCGGGCGAGAGCAGGTTCATCGTCTCGAGGCAGTCGAACAGATTGGGCACCAGCAGCGCGTTGACCCCGGCCACGAGCGCCGCCTCGCACTCGCCATTGCGGATCGCCTGGCGTGCGAGATGGATCGCGACCAGAGACGAGGAGCAGGCCGTGTCGACCGACATGCTCGGGCCATCGAAACCGAAGCTGTAGGACAGCCGCCCCGCGGCCGCCGCCGGGGATACGCCCGTCGCAGTGAAGGAATCGGCGGCACCCGGCTGCCATAGCCTTGCATTCTGATAGTCACCGGTGCTGAGCGCTACGAACACGCCGATCGGCCTGCCCGCCATCGGCTCGATCGCGATCCCCGCGCCCTCCAGCGCGCGCCATCCGGTTTCGAGCAGCAGCCGTTGCTGCGGATCGAGCGCCAGCGCCTCGGCCGGCGAGATGTCGAAAAAGGGCGCATCGAAGCTGTGCGGGAAGGGCGCGCCGAGAAAACCGCCCGACCGGCCCTTGTCGCGGCGCGGCGCATCGAGATCGCGCGCCCAGCGATCCGACGGAACCGGGCCCAGCGCCGAACGTCCTTCGCTCAGAAATTGCCAGAGCGAATCGGGGTCGCCGCAGCCCCCCGGATAGTTGCAGGCCAGCGCCACGACGGCGACTGCATCACTATCCGATTGCATCGCGTCGGAGCTCTGCCTAATGGATGCCTGACAGTAGCTCATGATCCCCCGCTGACGACAATGAAGCCGATCGTCGGCGGGAATGTGATCGCATGCGGGGTATCGAGCGCCAAGTACATGCCCCCGGAATGAGGGCATCTCTTTCAGGCGCTTGGCGGGTCTTTCGGTCGCGCTTGTGCTTCTACCGATCGATCACGGCGCGGGCGGCAATGATCGCCGCCCCGCCACCGGACCATCTTCCCGATCGTTAGGCGGCACCGCCATCGGGGCTCCAGGCGACGACCTGCTGGCGCTGTTCGCCGAGCTTCTCGATGCCGAGGGCGATCTCGTCGCCGGCCTTCAGATACCAGGGCTGGGGCTTCTGCCCCATGCCGACGCCGGCCGGCGTCCCGGTGGTGATGATGTCGCCCGGCTCCAGTGTCAGGAACTCGCTGAGATAGGAGACGATCTTCGCGATCCCGAAGATCATCGTCCTGCTGCTGCCGTCCTGGACGCGCTTGCCGTTGACCTCGAGCCACATGGCGAGATTCTGCACATCGCCGACCTCGTCCTTCGTCACCAGCCAGGGGCCGACCGGACCGAAAGTGTCGCAGCCCTTGCCCTTGTCCCAGGTGCCGCCGCGCTCGAGCTGATAGGCGCGCTCCGATACATCGTTGATCGTGCAATAGCCGGCGACATGGTCGAGCGCCTCGGCTTCGGTCACATAGGAGGCGCGGGTGCCGATCACGACGCCCAGCTCGACCTCCCAGTCGGTCTTCTCGGAGCCGCGCGGGATCATCACCGGGTCGTTCGGGCCCTGCAGGCAGGAAATGGCCTTGGTGAAGAAGACCGGCTCGGCCGGCTCGGGCAGGTTCGATTCGGCGGCGTGCTCGGCATAGTTCAGGCCGATCGCGATGAACTTGCGCGTGCCGGCAACAGGCACGCCGTAGCGCGGCGATCCATCGACCAGCGGCAGCGCGGCCGGATCGATCGCGGCGAGCTTCGCGAGGCCAGCCGGCGACAGCTCGGCGGCAGCGATATCGGCGACATGGCCGGAAAGATCGCGAATGCGCCCCTCGGCATCGAGCAGACCGGGCTTTTCCTGGCCGACAGGGCCGTAGCGCAGCAATTTCATCGGGGGCGATTCCTGAATAGTGGAGGGAGGGTGCAGCGCGATATCGCGTTTCGCCTCCGTACCAAAGCCGAACCTGTCGAGTCGGCAGCAGCTCGTCGAAAAAAGCAGCGCGATGATGAGTTCGTCCCGGGCCGCTTCGGAAAACCTCGACGCTTCGATACCGCATCGGCCATAAACCACCGTTCCGGTTCAGACCGGCATGGCTCCGCCTCCCCTTTCGCGCTTATGTTTCGGCGCGAAGGGGGCCAGTCGATATGGCGAGATTCCTGCCCGTTGCGCTTGCTGCGGCGCTCCTGCTTGGCGGCTGCGCGCAGCACCGGCTGGTGGTCGAGCATCCCAATCCGACCGGCGAGCCGGTCACGGTGTCGTCCAGCGCGTTCGGCTGGGGCGGCGTGCAGCGCCGCACCGTCGCCAGATGCGATACCGATCTGATCGACGAGGTGCGGGTCCACCAGAATATCGGCCAGGCGCTCGCCAGCGTGCTGACGCTGGGCCTGTGGATGCCGACCACGATCGAATATCGCTGCGCCAAGCGCCCCGCCGCCACCGGTTCCACCGACGACTGATCAGCGAAGGGGAACGCGATGCCGTTGCCGGAAGACGCCTTTCTCAAAAAGGTCGCGCAAACCGAATGGACCAATTTCCACGGCACGGTGACGGTGCCGATCCGCGCGCTGTGGAAGATCCGCAACAGCTCGACCGCCTCGACCATGGCCGGCATGCGCGAGACCGCCGACCGGCTCCAGGCGCTGATCCGCCACGCCGTCGCGCAGCGGGTGCGGCTGCGCGCGGTCGGCTCGCGCTGGTCCTTCTCCGAGGTCGCGGCCGCGAAGGACGGCTGGGCGCTGCAGACCGACCAGCTCAATTTCGATTTCACGGTCGGCCCGGGCAGCGTGGATCCGGGCTTCACCGGCGCGCCGGGCGATCTCGTCTTCGCCCAGGCCGGCGCCTCGGTCGCCGAGCTCAACCGCAAGATCGAGGCCGCGCCGCGGTTGCGCTCGTTCCGGACCACGGGCGCGAGCAACGGCCAGACCCTGGGCGGCGCGCTCGGCACCGGCATTCACGGCTCGGCGATCGACGCCGCCGGTTTCGAGGGCGAGGTGGCCGGGCTCCAGCTGCTGACCGGCACGCGCAATCTGTGGCTCGAACATCCCGATCATCCGACGATGAATGCCGGCTTCGCGGCCAAGCTCGGCGCCGAGCTGATTCGCGACGTCGATCTGTTTTCGGCCGCTCTGGTCAGCCTGGGTGCGCTCGGCATCGTCCATTCGGCGGTGCTGCGGACGGTGCCGCGTTACCGGCTGCGCTCCTTCCTGCGCAAGATGCCGCTCGCGCAGATCCTGCCGGCGCTGGCGACGCTCGATTTCACCGGCGCGCCCCTGCCCGATCCGGCGCATCGTCCCTATTTCGCCCGGCTCGTCTTCGATCCCGGCGCGAAGGAGGAAAGCGGCTATGTCACCAGCCGCTACAAGGAGGCCTGCCCGAGCGACTATGTGACCGACGGCGCGCTCAAATCCGGCTATGAGGCGGGCAACGACCTGCCGGGCGTTTTCTCGAAGATATTGCAGACCGTGCCGCAGCTCCGCCCATTGGTGGTCGCGCTGGCGATCGCGTCGGAGCTCAGCCCGTTCGAGAACAAGCTCGGCACCCCGGCCGAGACCTACAGCTATACCGCGTCGAAACCCGGCTCGGCGGGCGCGGCGGTCGCCTTCCCCACCGCGCATCTCGTCCAGGCGCTGACCGAGGCACGCGCCGCCTTCAAGGTCTCGCCCTATGCGCCGATCGCCTTTGCCTGCCGCTTCGTCCAGCCCTCCCCGGCGCTGCTCGGCTTCACCCGCTTCGCCCCGACCTGCGTGATGGACGTCGACGGGATCGACACGCCCGCCACCCGCGCGCTGATGGAGGCGGTGCGCGCGCGCTTCGATGCGGCGGGCATCGTCTATGCCCAGCATTGGGGAAAGCTCCACGGCCTGACCGCCGCGCGCCTGCAGCGCAGCCATGGCGATCGCCTCGCCCGCTGGCACCATGCGCGCGAGACGTTGCTGCCCGATGCCGATACCCGCTACGTCTTCTCGACCGACCTGCTCACCGCGATCGGCCTGCACCGCTGATAGCTAGAGCGCGAGCCGCACCGTCAGCAGCTCGGGAAAGAACACCTGGTCGATCACTTTGGCGAGATAGGGCACGCCGGCCGAGCCGCCGGTGCCGCGCTTGAAGCCGATGATCCGCTCGATCGTCTTGAGATGGCCGAAGCGCCAGAGCTGGAAATGATATTCGAGATCGACCAGCTTTTCGGCCAGCTCGTACAGGTCCCAATAAGTGTCGGGATTGCGATAGACCTCGCGCCACGCCGCCTCGACCTCGGGCGACGCGACATAGGGCAGGGAGAAATCGCGCCGCAGATGATCCGCCGGGATCGCGAAGCCGCGCCGCCCCAGCAGCCGCAGCGCCTCGTCGTACAGGCTCGGGCGGACCAGCTCCGCCGCCAGCATCGCGTGCACGGCCGGGGTGCCGGCCTGCAGGTCGACCATCGCCGCATTCTTGTTGCCGAGCATGAATTCCAGCGCGCGATATTGATGCGACTGGAAGCCGGAGCTCGAGCCGAGCCCCTCGCGCATCGCGCTGTAATCGGCCGGGGTGATCGTCGCGAGCACTTCCCAGCTCTGGATCAGCTGCGTCTGCACCCGGGCGACGCGCGCCATCATCTTGAACGCGGTGCCCAGCCGATCCTCGACGATCGCGGTCCGCGCCGCCTCCAGCTCGTGCAGGCAGAGTTTCAGCCACAGCTCGGAGGCCTGGTGGATGACGATGAACAGCATCTCGTCATGGACGCCCGACAGCGGCGCCTGGCTGCCCAGCAGATCGTCCAGCTTCAGATAGCTGCCATAGGTGACGTCGGTCGCCGGCTTCTTGGTATCGGAACGTGTTTCCATGGGGCCTGTCTATCGCGGATCGGGCCGGACATCGACCATGGATGGCATGGCCAGAAAATAACGGCGTCGCGACCGCCACGAAAAGCGCCGCCGGCTTCAGCAATTTTCATTGGCAAAGTCAGTTTTTATCGAAATAAGGAGCGCCACCGGTTGAAAACGCAGCTCGGGGCGCATCCGGGAGCGGATCGGGGGAGAGGGAAAATGCTGTTCACTGGCCTCGTTCGGCCCCGCGGGAGACGGCTGGTACTTGCCGCGATGCTGGCCTCCGCGATCGTCGCCACGCCGGCGCTCGCCGCGCCCGATCCCCTGCCGCATCTCGAAAGCCGGGGCGGCCGCCACGCCCTGATCGTCGACGGCAGCCCTTTCCTGATGCTCGGCGCGCAGATCAACAACAGCAGCGCCTGGCCCGCCATGCTCCCGAAAGTCTGGCCGGTGATCGATCGGCTCCAGGCCAACACGGTCGAGGTGCCGATCGCCTGGGAACAGATCGAGCCGCAGGAGGGCAAGTTCGATTTCTCCTTCCTCGATACCCTGCTCGATCAGGCCCGCGAGCACAGGGTCCGGCTGGTGCTGCTCTGGTTCGGCACCTGGAAGAATACCGGCTTCAGCTACACCCCCTCCTGGGTGAAGCTCGACGGCAAGCGCTTCCCGCGCATGATCGACGGCAAAGGCGAGACGCATTACGCGCTCACCCCGCATGCGCGCACCACGCTGGAGGCGGACAAGCAGGCGTTCGTCGCGCTGATGCGCCATTTGAAGGATCGGGACAGCGCCAACACCGTCATCATGGTGCAGGTCGAGAACGAAGCCGGCAGCTATGGCAGCGCGCGCGATCATTCGCCCGAGGCCAACCGCCTGTTCGCGGGGCCAGTGCCCGCCGCTTTGGTCAAACAGACGGGGAAGAAGCCCGGCACCTGGGCCCAGCTCTACGGCCGCGACGCCGAGCTGTTCTTCCACAGCTGGTATGTCGCCAGCTACATCGACGAGATCGCCGCCGCCGGAAAGGCGGTGAAGCCGCTGCCGATGTACGCCAATGCCGCGCTGACCAGCAATCCGTTCGTCTGGCAGGATCCGAACACATTCGCCTCGGGCGGCCCCTCGCACCCGGTGATTGACGTCTACAAGGCCGCCGCGCCGCATCTCGATGTGGTCAGCCCGGACATCTACAATCCCGATTTCGACCAGTATCTGCGCTTCCTCGATCTCTACAACCGGCCCGACAATCCATTGTTCGTGCCCGAAAGCGGCAATGCCCGGCCTTATGCCCGCTATTTCTTCCCCGCGGTCGGGCGCGGCGCGATCGGCTGGGCGCCGTTCGGCATGGACGCCACGAAATATTCGAACTTCCCGCTCGGCGCCAAGGCGCTGGACGACGAGACGATCGAAATCTTCGCCCGCAATTTCCGCCTGTTCCGCCCGATCGAGCGAATCTGGGCGAAGCTCGCCTTTGAAGGCCAGGTCTGGGGCGCCGCCGAACCCACCGATCCCGCGGCAAAGCATGAGCAGCTGCTCGATCTCGGCACGCACAAGGCGACGATCAGCTTCGGCCGCCCGCAATTCGGCGTCTCGCCGCCGACCGGCAACGACACCCCTTCCGGCGGCGTCGCGATCGCCCGGCTCGGCCCGTCCGACTATCTCGTCACCGGCTTCCACGCCCGGGTCGACTTCGCCCTGACCGAACCCGGCAAGCGCCACCTCATGCTCGAACGCGTCGAGGAGGGCCATTACGCCAATGGGCAATGGGTGTTCGAGCGCCTGTGGAACGGCGACCAGACGGATTACGGCCTGAACTTCACCGCGGAGCCGCAAATGCTCCGCGTGAAGCTCGCGACCTGGCAATAGGAGAGCAGAAGTGAGGCTGAATCGCACGAATCGTAACTCTTTCTCCCCTCCCCTTCAGGGGAGGGGCCGGGGGTGGGGCCTGTCCGCTGGCGTTGACTTCGCGGTACTGCCCCACCCCAACCCCTCCCCTAAAGGGGAGGGGCTTAAGGGTCTCGATCGCCACCTTGGCCTTGGCCCCGCACTCTTCGCCACAGCGATCCTGCTCGCCGCAACATTGCCGGGCACCGCGCTCGCCGCCGACGTGCAACGCGTCGATCACGGCGTAATCGTCACGCCCGACAGCGGCCCGGCGAAACGCGTGCGCGTCCTCGTCTATGGCGATGACAGCTTCCGCGTGACCGCCGTGCCCGGCACCTCGCTCGATCTGCCCGACAGCCTGATGGTCACGGCCAAGCCGCATGGCGCGCTGACCATCACCCAGGCAAAAGGCCTGCTGATCCTGAAGGCGGCCAGGGCCACCGCCGAGATCCGCCTCGCCGACGGCCATGTCGCCTTCCGCGACGCTACCGGCAAGCTCCTGCTCGACGAGGCGGCGCGCGGCGCCTTCACCCCCGTCTCGGTCGACGGCAAGCCCTGGCTCGCCACCCGCCAGCAATTCAACCGCGGCACCGACGAAGGGTTTTACGGCCTCGGCCAGCACCAGAATCGCCAGATGAACTACAATGGCGAGGACGTCGAGCTCGCCCAGCATAATATGGATATCGCCGTCCCCTTCCTGGTGTCGACGCGCAACTACGGGCTGCTGTGGGACAACAACTCGATCACCCGCTTCGGCAACCCCGCCCCCTATGCGCTCGCCGGCGCCGATCTGAAGGTGAAGAGCGGCGGCACGGCGGGCTGGAAGGCGCAATATTATCTCGGCGACCGGCTGGCGGTGACGCGGCAGGAACCGGCGATCAACTATCAGTTCATCCGCGATCAGGCCAACTGGCCCGCCGCGGCCAAAGCGCAGACCGTTGCCGCGGCGGAAAGCGGGCAGAACACCGCCGGCAATGCCGTGCAGACGCAGCGCGTGGTGTGGACCGGCTCGATCACCCCCGACGCCACCGGCGCCCACAAATTCCGGCTCTATTCGTCAAGCTATGTGAAAGTCTTCGCCGACGGCAAGCTCGTGCTGGAGCGCTGGCGCCAGAACTGGAACCCCTGGTTCCACAATTTCACCTTGCCGATGATCGCGGGCAAGCCCGTTGCGATCCGCATCGAATGGGAGCCCAACGCCGGCTATATCGCCTTCTTCCACAGCGATCCGCTCCCCGCGCCCGATCGCCATTCGCTGTGGCTGTCGTCCGATGTCGGCACCGCCACCGATTATTATTTTGTCGGCGGCAAGAACATGGACGAAGTCATCGCCGGCTATCGCGGCCTCACCGGCAAGGCCGCGATGCTGCCCAAATGGGCGTACGGTTTCTGGCAGAGCCGCCAGCGCTACGAGACGCAGGAGCAATTGCTCGGCGTGGTCCGCGAATACCGCAAGCGCCGCATCCCGCTCGACAATATCGTCGAGGACTGGTTCTACTGGCCCGAAGACCAATGGGGCAGCCATGATTTCGACAAGGCCCGCTTCCCCGATCCCAGGGCCATGGTCGACGAGGTCCATGCGCTGGACGCCAACATCATGATCTCGGTCTGGCCGAAATTCTACCCGAACACGGCGAACGCGAAGGAGCTCGACGCCAAGGGCTTCCTCTATCACGGCAATCTCGACGCGCAGCGCAAGGACTGGGTCGGCCCGGGCTATCTCAACACCGATTACGATGCCTATGCGCCCGAAGCGCGGAAAATCTATTTCCGCCAGGTCCGCGACAAGCTGGTCACGCTCGGCTTCGACGCCTGGTGGCTCGACGCGACCGAGCCCGACATCCATAGCAACCTCTCGATCGAGGAACGTATCGGCGCAATGGGCCCCACCGCGATCGGCCCGGGCGCCGCCTTCTTCAACAGCTTCCCGTTGGTCCATGGCCAGGGCGTGGCGGAGGGCCTGCGCGCGGCGCGGCCGGACGTGCGACCCTTCATCCTCACCCGCTCGGGCTTTGGCGGCCTGCAACGCGCCAGCGCCGCGGTCTGGTCGGGCGATCTCGCCGCGCGGTGGGACGATCTGCACGATCAGATCTCGGCCGGCGTGAACCTCTCGCTGTCGGGCCTGCCCAACTGGACGCACGATATCGGCGGCTTCGCGGTGGAGGATCGCTATACCCGCCAGCTGCCCACGGCCCAGGCCGAATGGCGCGAGCTCAATCTGCGCTGGTTCCAGTTCGGCGCGTTCAGCCCGCTGTTCCGCAGCCATGGCGAGACGCCCCACCGCGAGATCTACGAAATCTCCGCCAGCGACCCGGCGATGCAGCGCTCGATGATCTGGTACGATCAGCTCCGCTACCGGCTGATGCCCTATATCTACACGCTCGGCGCCGACACCAATCTCAAGGACGGCTCGATCATGCGCGGCCTGGTGATGGATTTCGCCGCCGACAGGAAGGTGTGGAATATCGACGACGAATATCTGTTCGGCCCCAGCCTGCTCGTCGCCCCCGTCACGACGTTCAAGGCGCGCAGTCGCCCGGTCTATCTGCCCGCGGGCGCCAACTGGTATGATTTCAACACCGGCGCGTACCGTCAGGGCGGCCAGACGATCGTCGCGGCGGCCCCCTATGAGCGCATGCCCCTCTTCGTCCGCGCCGGCAGCATCCTGCCCACCGGCCCCGAGGTGCAGACCACCAGGGAACAACCCGACGGCCCGCTCGTCCTCCACGTCTTCACCGGCGCCGACGGCAGCTTCTCGCTCTACGAGGATGACGGGGTGAGCCCGGCCTATCTCCAGGGCAAATACGCCCGCGTGCCGATCGCCTGGAACCAGGCCACCCGCACCCTGACCATCGGCGCGCGCGAGGGCGGCTATGCGGGCATGCCGGCCAAGCGCGCGATCTCGGTGCGGTTTTACGGGCCCGGCAAGGCGGTGGCGCCGGACTTTGCGGAGAATGGGGCGACTGGGGTGGTGTATGAGGCGAAGGCGGTTAGCGTGCGGGAGCGGTGAGGGGTGGCCGGCAGCATTGGTGCAATCAGGCGGTGCGGGATGTTAATGCGTGGGATCGTTCAGCTAAAGGAAAGAAAGGGGGCGCCCCGCCTCGATTCCCCATGGATTCTCTTGGGCAAAGTACAGTTCGATATCCCCATCGGCGCTCACCTTGATCGGATACGCGCCATAAGCGAGTGCCGAAAGCGCCGCCGTTGTTCGCGCGCCCGCATGATTGCCTGCTTGTGAGTGAGTACCGATCATCGCGCCTACCGCAAGGATTTGGGATTCGTCGAATATGACCGCACCGTCGAGCGACGCGAGTTCCATCATCAGGCGCTTGCCGCCGGTAAGTCCGTTCGCGGTTCCCATCGAGACGTTCGCGATCGCATCGCGGAGCAGCGCCCGGAAGGGATCGATCGAACCGGCCTTTGGTGAAACCATGCTTTTGCCGTTGACAACATGGCCCAGCGTGGATCTGCTCGGGTCGTATATCAGCAGTGCCCCGCGGCGTCTAAAGCTCAAGTCCAGCAGGAATTCGAAAACGTTAGTTGCCACCTGGTAGCTTCCAAGCATATCCGCGACGACGTCGCGCAAGGTCGAAGGCTCGTAGATTCGCCACTGGCCCTTACGGCGTGCGGCGCGGATACCCTCTCGCTTCATAACGAGGAGATCCCCGCGACCGGTATGGTGCACGGAGACATCGTCGAGCTCGAGGATGGAATTCACCGGGTGGAGGAATTCAGGGTAGAGCTTGTAGTCTCCGGCATCGCGGATGTCGCCCCAAGGAATGCCTTCGTACGCGATGACGCGGAGCTCGCTATCGACGCGCAGGAAGGATTGCATCGAACTTCCAAGCGTCGGCGTGAGCTTGCTAAGAGAAGGGTCTGTTATGTCAACCGACCCCTGCCCCGGTGAGATCACCAGATTTGTTACGATTGTCGAATTCTCGAACGTGCGCGTCGAAAGTGCGGTCGCGTGGGCGAGTACCTTGGGCCAGTTGACCGACGGGGCCAAGACATTGAGCCACTGAATCGCCAAGGCCTCTTGGATCGCTGACGGAACGCTTGGCAGCACGTCTTCATTCAGCCAACGATCCCATCGGGAACTCTCCTCTTCAATCGCCGCGCTGAACCGCTTGAGTTCAGGGCTCGGCGGGCGGAGCGCGAGAAACGGCCAGGCTTGTCCGCCGATCGCAAGGGCCGCGTTCCCTTTGCCCTCGCTGCAAGCGATCCAATGAGGTACGAGCTCGACGACCAGCTTTCCAAGCCGCTCACCCGTCACGTCGAAGGCGCCTTCAAGAAGAAGCCGTCCCCAAGGGATCGCGGCCACCCATAGGCTGCGGCCTCCGACGCACCCGGTGGGAAAAGCTCTTGGTGGAGATCCTCCGCCATACAGAGATCCTTGCGCTTCACTGTCAGTCGCTCGAAAATCGCTGACTTGTCGTCTCGCGTAGTGACTTTGACGGACCAATGATCGCCCCGCGTCAGCATCTCAAGCCGCGTGCCCGAGCGAAGCTTCCGGGTGGGTTTTCCAACCAGCAAGTCGGTCGCGCGTTCCATACTGAATCTTCCGGCAAGCGCGTCAACATAAAGGCCGCCGGGCTGTTCAATCTTCGACCAATAATCTGGGATCCAAAGGTGGACAGGCGGCGTGCCGCTCGACGACAGGTTGGATTCCGCCAGCAGCTTCTCAATACTCGCTTTTATACGGTCGAAGGGCCCGTAGTTGCAGTGCCCGGGGTGATGGAGGCCGAAGACTGGAACGTCGTCCGAAAGGATCGCGTCGAGCGCGGCCGCCACGCGTTGCTCGTCGGCACTCTCCTGAATCTCAGGCTGGTTCTCGTAGAGCGCTTCCGGCGGATTCTGGCGGGCAAGGCTGACAAGCTGATCGACGGCGGCCTTATAGAGGATGATGAGCGCCTCATTGTCACTGATCCTGGCGCGGTCGAACAGCAGTACTGTCGCGTGCCATGGAGCCACGTCTTTATCGACCTCGCTTGTGGTCCGGGTGCGGACCTCGTCTATCGCGAAGCGCACTAGCTCCGAGTAATCATAGCTGGCGTTCTTGCCGTGCTTGAGCGTGTCTAACTGATCATTGGAGATCCAGGACCAGCCGCTCCGGCCGAGAATCCGCTGGTTACCGAGACGATTAGTGATCAAGAAGCGTTGGACACCCGAGGTAATCTCCCATTGGCCGCACAGTCCGCCGATCGCCTCGAATAACCCGAAAAAGTCTCCAGGACGCAGGATTTTGGTCGTACGCACCCTTTCATGGGGGGCGCAGCCGAAGCGCTCGGTGACCTCCAGTGCGCCTTCGAGCACGAGGCCGATCGGCCTTTCGAGCGAGGAGCGGCTCTCATCGTCGATGTTCAGCCTGCCGTCCACCCATAGACGCTCGCCATAGACCGGCTTCGCGATGAAAAGATTGCGGTTGCCGCCCCGGTTGAAGAGCAACTGAACACAGTCACGCGTATCCGCTGCCAGGTCCTGGCAGTACTCTAGGTTCGCCTTAAGAAATTTTGTGAGCTGTATGGGCATCGCCGTAGTTCCAATCCAGCGGATCAGCCAGCATTCTCATGATCGCGCCTTCTAAGATACCCTCAATTTGGTGACCTGCCGTAGATTCAATTGGCATAATTTCCTCCAGATCGGATCTAAGTAGGCATGGCTTGATCACACCCAGAGAATCTATCCTCAATGCATAGATACCTTCACCGCATTTACTGCGTAGCGAGCACCTGGCGCACATTCCCGAGTGTAGGACGCCAAAATGCGAATCTTTTACTTCCCACGAAGCACCAGAAGGTGTCTTGAAGCGTCGCAGTATCGCGCCCGTCCGATCGGTCACCGTCTGCTCAAGTTGGGCGTAGTGAGAGACGATCAACTCGGCTTGTTCTCCGGTCCTGTAACCCAGCTCATCCGACGAATCCGCGACACGCGACGGTATCAGATCGACGACCTGCACATCGACACCCCAAGCGAAGGCGCGCCGCAGCACTGCATCCAGCTGACCTTCGTTTGCGCCGGTATGAGTGAAGATCAGCTGTACAGGAACATCAAGTTCGAGGAGTTTATTTAGGTTCCGCTCGATGCGATCGAAACTCCACCCCTTACCTAGCAGCCTCCTCGCGCCTTCCGGATCCGACCCGTCGTGATGGAGGCTCAATCTCACGAGTTGCACGCATTGAGCTTCGGCTGCCGCTAGCGCCCGATCGAGTCGTAGGCCATTGGTGCAGAGGATCACGTCGCAACCTGAGGCTCGCGCTAGGCGAAGCAACTGGTCGATCTCCGGGTGGAGCGTCGGCTCTCCCCCGGTAAGCTCAAGATACTTACCGCCGATCTGCGCGTAGGCTTGTGCCAGCGCATCGAAGTTTCGCACAGCCATGGACCGGCTCACCCAGTGATCTGCAATGCCTTCCCGATGGCAGAAATGGCATCTCAACTGACATTGGTGCGTGACCGAGACCCGTAGGCGGCCATACATGCGGTTGAACAACTCAATCGCGTCTATTTTGCTCATGCGACGGACACTCGTTTTGGATCATGGATCTGCAGACGCTGGTGCGGGAGCATTTCGACCAAGCGTTCATCGTGCGACACCAGGATTACTCCGTGCCCACGACGAGCAAGCTCGGTGGTAGCGGCTGCCAACCAGGATACGGCATCATCATCTTGGCCGAGCGTTGGCTCGTCGAGGACAATCCAGGGCAGCAAGCCGCTGAGTGGCCAGATCCAAGACAGCCGGCGACGCATCGCCCGGGGTGTGTCGAGCACATGAACCTCGAACAGGCGATCGTCCGCGAAAACCCTAGCCCAATGCGCTGCGAGCAAGTCGCTAGACGGGACTGCAGCCTCCCGCTTGGCCAAGCGACCAAGGCGCTGCCGCAGGTCGCCGCTGATGGTCACGTCGGTCCATTGCTCATCCGGATTCTGCATCGAGAGCGCGACAAGTCGATTTCCCTCGCGATATGGTCGATATGGCTCGCCGTTTACCGCCAGCCTTCCGCGCGGACGGAGTACACCGCACAGGATTCGCAAGAGCGTCGTCTTGCCGGAGCCATTTGCCCCGGCGAGATGGTAGATCAATCCCGCACGCAGTGAGAAGTTGACCTTTTCGAACACCGGCAGACCGTTGGGGTAGCGGAAGCTAAGGTTCTCGGCCTCAACATGTGTGGGCCGCCAGCATCGGTGCAGGGGCAGCTCCGCCCTCTGGGGCAGCGCCCAGGATTTGCTCACGCCGGCTTCTAGGACCGAATGCGTGAGGCATTCGGCGGGTCTCAGGCGATTGTCAATCAGCACCGCGGTTGCCGGAAGCCCAGCGAGATAGGCAAGGGCCCATTGGCGCCAATCCACGTCTAGCTGTTCGAGCGCAGTATCCAACCCCGCAGCCGATAGGCCGGGGCGCGAGGCGGAGATCAATGCCAGCAGAGTCTGTTCACCCCCCGACAGCGTGGAGAGATCCTGATCGCAGTGACCCCGAAAATATTCTTCCAAGCGCGGTGGCAGATCCCCATCGTGCCAACTGCGGTGGAGCGCCAGTTCGGCACCGACCCTAGTCGTCAGTCCCGACAGTGAGGAGGCTGCAGAGCCGCCGACATATACAACCGGCCCTTGCTCACGTTCCGTGACCAGTCTCTCGCGCAACAGCGCGCTTCGACCTGAGAAATTAGCACCGTGGATGACCTGCATCGCAGTCACATCCAAGCCGCTTGCAGCGCCGCTGCGGCGGCGGCGGGGATTAGCCAACAGAGATCGGGCAACGAGAACGCAGGTCGTGCGATTCGGTCGAATGGCACCGCTTCCGGTAGATTCTCGAACTGCCATTTGGTGTCCAGCCGTTCAGTTGCGACACCCAGTGTCGCGACCCAACTCGTCCTGAGAAGAACCCATCCATTCCGCAGATTCTTCGCGGAGCGTCGCGGCGTGATCACATTGGCAGCGACAAGTGCCGTGTGAGCGCGACGGACGCCCTCGACGAAGGCGTGGCTCAGGCTTGAAGCGGCGAGTAATACGATCTTCGCGTCGCGCGGAAGTGAGAGCCGAAGTGCGAAGGATGGCCTAATCCGCTTACCCTTTTCCGCGGCGGCGAGAGTCAGCAACGCGAAGGCAAAGAAGCGTATCCCCAGAGCCGTCACAAGCGACAAAGGGGTGGTCGCCGCAGGCGGTTGATAGACGAGAAGGACACTGGGCGGCGGCGGGCCGATGCCGACCCAGATCAACGTTAACCATCCGACGAGTGGAAGCGCCACGATCGCTGTGCGCGCAACTAGCTTGAGCGGGGAGGCACCTGATCCGATTGCCAAGACCACGCACAGAGCAACGGCTGCCCAGGGAACGAGATCGTTTCGCCCTGCCGCAAAGGCAGCCAGAGACAGGAGATAGTAAATGACAAGGCCGTTAGCAGTCACCCCCGCACTCCTGCACCGTCGCCCTGAAACCGCGCGAGAAACGAGACCGGGGTTGCACGAAGCAGAAACACTGCGATCAATAGCTGGAGGCATTTATCCACCGGCTCCGCCGCCGCTCCCGAAAGCAGCGCCGCTTGCATCAATTGCGATCCCGTCTTCAAGAAGAAGGCGACCAGTACCGCGGTGCCGCTTCCGGTGACGCCGCCAAACAGAAATACGACGACCGGGGCCGAAAGCTGCGCTGCAACAAGGCCGGTAAGGACGCCGAACGAGACTAAGCGGCCCCAAAAAACAGGACTGGCAAGCGGTGCGACGCGCAGGTGCTGCGAATACCGGCTTGTAGCCAGCGCGGTGAACGCAGCCACGGCTACGACAGTGGCCGAAAACCAGGGCAAATAGGGGTTGACGATCCCGCCAAGGAAAAAGCTGATAACACCGGCGGTAGCACCTGCCCCAAATGCCACGCATCGGTCCTGCCAAAGGATCAACCCACACAACAAGGTGCCAACCATGTCGAGATAGATGGGCAGCTTAAGCATGTAGATGACAGTACCCAAGCCCAGGTTCAAAGCCGCGCACAACGCAGTTAGGACAACGATTTCTCTACGCATTGAGCTGTTCCTTCACCGAATCTCCCGTAACTCCCGCAGAGTAAATCGGCTTCAGAATCAGTTCAATCGAAGTGTCTCACGCGTAAAATCCAAATGGAAAAGCTGATCTAAAAATTCTGCCTCGGTCTCGCTTAAAGAAGCCTGCTATTGCTTCTTCCCTGTCAAAAAAGCGGAGTTCCGATGACGGTCCACTCTATTGACGAGCAAGCGCACCCTTGGACTGCACCCCTATGGTGAGACAGCATGTTTGAGTTACACCGACGTCGCTCCCGTCGGAACGACCGAGGCCGGTCCTGGCCAGCGCCGCACCCGGTCGATTCAACCATCCGTGGCACCCGGATAGCATGCCCCCACCCAGC
>NZ_JAQGLC010000014.1 GCF_028293085.1 Sphingomonas bacterium | reverse complement strand
TCTGCTTGTCGAGATAGAATTTGGTGCGGCTGGCGGACATTTCAGTTCCTCCTCGAAAGATAGTCGTCTGACTGTTCGACCCGCGCGGCGGGCTTCCAGTCGGGATTGTCGGCGGCAACGATGCGCTCGACGGTGATCAGGCGGTCTTCCAGCCGGCGCGCGAGCGAGTAGAGCTCGTCGAGCAGGCCTTCGTCTTCCTGCGTGATCTTCGGCGCCTGCTTCCACTTCGTGACATAGTGGAGGATGATCCAGGGCATTCCGACGAACAGGATGCCGCAGATGAAGACGGGGGTCAGGAAGTCCTCCATCTCAGGCTTCCTTGCCGGCGGCGCGCGCCTTCATCGCGGCCAGCTCGGCCTCGACCTTCTCGCTTGCCTTCAGCTCGGCGATCTCTTCCTCGAGGCTCTTGGGCGGGGCGCCCATGCCGGCCACATCAGCGCGGCCCTCGGCCATGTCGACGCGGCGTTCCATGATCTCGAAGCGCGAAAAGGCGTCCTGCATCTTCGGGCCGGCATACATCTCGCGCAGCTTGTAGCGGTTGTGCGCGGTCTCGAGCCGGGTGACGATCGAGTTCTGGCGGGTGCGCGCCTCGCGCAGCTTGGTCTGCAGCTTGTTGATGTCCTCTTCCGACGCCTTGAGCGCATCGTCGAGCACGGTGATCTCGCTGGTCAGCTGGGTCGCCATGTCGGCGGCCTTCTGCTTCTCGACCAGGGCGGCCTTGGCGAGGTCCTCGCGGCCCTTCGACAGCGCCAGCTCGGCCTTTTCGGTCCAGCTTTCCTGAAGCGTCTCGAGCTTCGTGATGTGGCGGCGCATCTCCTTCTGGTCGGCGATGGTGCGCGCGGCAGAGGCGCGAACCTCGACCAGGGTCTCCTCCATCTCGAGGATGATCATGCGGATCATCTTGGCGGGGTCTTCCGCCTTGTCGAGCAGGTCGGTGAAGTTGGCGGCGATGATGTCGCGGGTTCGGGAGAAAATGCCCATCTCGAAAACTCTCCTAATCGGTACGCTGGTTACAGGGTGAGGAAGGGGTGCCGGGGCGGCGCAAGGGATTGCCGCCCCGGCTGGCACCGCCTGGGGGTCAGGCGGCGGTCTGGGTGAAGATTGCCGCGGGAGCGGCCTGGGCCGGTGCGACGGCGCCGGCGAGGAAGGTGGAACCGAGGACGATCGCACAGGCGATGGCGGCAACGGTGTGGCGGATGTCGCCGGCTTTGTAGTTGTTGTTCATGGTGTGAACTCCCTGGAAACTTGTTGAACCTGATGCCCTGCTGGGCAGATGCCAGGAGTATTGCAGGGAGCGTGCCAGTTTCGAAAATCGCGGTTTTCCGCCATTTCAGCCTGAACGGTAGATGAACCGTTCTGAAATATCTTGCCAAGGCTTGGGAATTTACGCCAAGGCTTAGGCATGGATCGCACGACACAGGTCATCGGACAGTCGAACGTCTTTCTGGAGACGCTCGAGCGCGCCAGCCGGGCCGCGGCGCTCGACCGGCCAGTGCTGGTGATCGGCGAACGCGGCACCGGCAAGGAGCTGGTCGCGGAGCGCCTCCACCGTCTCTCGCCGCGGTGGGACCAGCCGCTTGTCATCATGAACTGCGCGGCGCTCCCCGAGACGCTGATCGAGGCCGAACTGTTCGGTCATGAAGCCGGAGCCTTTACCGGCGCGACCAAATCGCGGGTGGGGCGCTTCGAAGAGGCGCATGGCGGCACCTTGTTCCTCGACGAACTGGGCACTTTGTCGATGGGCGCGCAGGAGCGATTGCTGCGTGCGGTCGAATATGGCGAGATCACGCGGATCGGTTCGTCGCGGCCGTTGCGGGTGGACGTCCGGATCGTCGCCGCGACCAACGAGAATCTGCCCGACAAGGTCGCCAGGCATCAATTCCGGGCCGACCTGCTCGACCGGCTGTCGTTCGAGGTGGTGACCTTGCCGCCGCTCCGCGCGCGCCCCGGGGACGTGCTGGTCCTCGCCGAGCATTTCGGACGGCGCATGGCATCCGAGATGGGGCGCGAGGAATGGCCCGGCTTCGGTCCCGGCGCGGTCGCCGCGCTGGTCGATTATCAATGGCCGGGCAACGTGCGCGAGCTGCGCAACGTGGTCGAACGCGCGGTCTATCGCTGGGAGGAGCTCGGACCGATCGAGACGATCGAGTTCGATCCGTTCCATTCGCCCTATCGGCCGGCCCCCGCCGGGCCGCCGCTCGGGGTCGCACCTGCACCCGTGGCGGCGCATGAATCGCCGCCCGCCGCTGCCCTGCCAGTCGAAGACGATACGCAAGAGGCCGAGTCCGACTTCAAGTCGCGGATCGCCCGGTTCGAGCGCGATCTCCTGACCAGGGCGCTGGCCGAGCATCGCTTCAATCAGCGCGCGACCGCAGAAGGCCTCGGGTTGAGTTACGATCAGCTCCGCCATGCGCTGAAGCGCCATGGGCTGATCGCGGCAGGATAGGGCTCGCTGCGCTGCAGCGAGCCCCGTTTCCTCACCGGGCCGTGGTCATCGCCAGCAGCATCGGGATCGACAGCAGCGTGTTCGTCCGCGACGCCAGCATCGCGACGCGCGCCGCCTTGGCCTTGGTCGCATCGTCCGCCGGCACGAGGCCAAGCGCCTTTTTCTGGTTCGGCCAGATGATGAACCAGACGTTGAACGCCATGATCAGCGCGAGATACATGCCGATGCCGATCAGCCGCGCCGGCTCCTTGAAGGTCAGGGCCTCGACCAGCTCGCCATAGAGCCAGGCCAGGATCAGGCCGGTCAGCACGGTGAAGGCTGCGGCCCAGCGGAAATAGAACAACGCCTTGGGCGCGATATATTTCGACACGCCCGGCTTCAGCTCGGCGGGGATCGACGGCATGGTCGGGATCTGCACGAAATTGAAATAATAGAGCAGGCCGATCCAGGTGATGCCGAAGAACACGTGCAGCCACTGGAACGCGCCCAGCGCGGCCGAGGGCGGCGCGTAATAGGGCGCGAACATCAGGCCCACGGCCAGCAGCACGCCAACCGCAATCGTGATCCGCAGATCGGTGAGTAGCTTGTCCATCGGGGTTTCCCTCCCATTTTAAAGGCGCCGTCGAGCGACGCTTTGCCCGGCGGCGATGGTAGGCGGTCCAAAATCGTTTGTCACACGTAACGAGGCAGAAAAATCCTCGCTTTCGTGAACAACCGGCAGGCGAATTCGTTGGACCGCCGCAACCCTGTGACGATGGAGTCCCGAGCGATGGCTTTCGAACTACCCCCGCTACCCTATGATTATGACGCGCTTGCGCCGACCATCGACGGGGAGACGATGCGTTTCCACCACGACAAGCACCACAAGGCCTATACCGACAAGCTCAACGAGGGCGTCGCGAAGGACCCGTCGCTGGAGGGCAAGACGATCGAGCAGATTCTCGCCCAGATCTCGTCCCAGCCGCCGCTCGTGCGCAACAATGGCGGCGGCTATTGGAATCACGACTTTTTCTGGAAGATCATGAAGCCGGGCGGCGGCACGCCCTCGGGCAAGCTGGCCGAGGCGATCGAGACCTATGGCGGCCTCGACAAGCTCAAGGAGGATTTCAACGGCAAGGGCGCGGGCCAGTTCGGGTCGGGCTGGGCCTGGGTGGTCGCCGATGCGAGCGGCAAGCTGTCGATCGCGAGCACGCCCAACCAGGACAATCCGCTGATGGACGACGCGCCCGTCAAGGGCACGCCGATCCTGGGCAACGACGTGTGGGAACACGCTTATTACCTGACCTATCGCAACGATCGCGCCGCCTATCTGAAGGCGTGGTGGGACGTGGTGAACTGGGACGAAGCCGGGCGGATCTACAATTCCATCGGCAATTGATGCGATGGCCGGGCTCGACGAGCCCGGCCGTTTCCTCACTCGATCCATTTTTGGAGCGGGGTCAGGCCATCGGCCCGGGCGCGATAGAGCTGGTGCTGCCCCTCGCGCCACGATTCCACCAGCCCCGCATTCTTCAATATCCCGAGATGTCGCGCGACCGCCGAGCGCGTTACCGGCAGATGCTTCGCCATCAGCGTCGCGTGCGACGGGTTACGGCGAAGGCGCTCGTAGATCACCCGCCGTACCGGGTCGCCAAGGGCGTCGAGAATGGCGGGGGCTGTCCATCCGCTTTGCATGTCCGACTGTGAGTTTAAAATCACATGCTTGGCAAGTGCGCGGCGCTGCGGTCGAATAGTGACGCAAGGAGACGAGCATGATCACAGGCGCTCATATCATCATCTATTCGACCGACGCCGAGGCGGATCGTGCGCTGCTGAAGGATGCGCTGGAGCTGGACAATATCGATGTCGGCGGCGGCTGCCTCTTGTTCAAGCTGCCGCCCGCCGAGGCGGCGGTTCATCCATCCGACGAGAACGACAAGCACGAATTGTATCTGATGTGCGACGATGTCGAACGGGCGGTTCGGCGGCTGAACGGCCTTGGCATACCGTGCGAACCGCTCAGCACCCAAGGCTGGGGGCTGATGACCCGGATACGCCTGCCTGGCGGCGGCAGCCTCGGCCTGTACGAGCCGAGGCACGCTCGGCCGTAGGTCCAGACCCTAGCCTTCCGGCGGCACCGGCGGCAGGGTTTCGCCCGTGTTCAGCCCGTGCTTCATGAGCATCGGCACATTGGCGATCGCGAAGATCAGCGTCAGCGGGATCGCGCCCCACAGCTTGAAGGCGACCCAGAAATCGGTGGTGGAGTTGCGCCACACCGCTTCGTTCAGCACTGCCATGCAGACGAAGAAGATCGTCCAGTTGATCGTCAGCTTGCGCCAGCCCTGTTCGGTCAGGCCGGGATAGGCTGCTTCGAGCAGCGACTGGAGCAGGGGCCGCCCGGTCGCGAGGCCGAACGCCAGGATCGCGGCGAAGCTGGCATAGACGAAAGTCGGCTTGATCTTGATGAACGTCTCGTTGTGGAAATAAAGGGTGATGCTGCCGAGCACGAGCACCATCGCGGCCGAAAACCAAAGCATCGGCGAGACCTGGCGGTATCTGAGCTTCGATACCGTCATCGCCGCCACGATCGCGATCATGAAAGC
>NZ_JAQGLC010000326.1 GCF_028293085.1 Sphingomonas bacterium | reverse complement strand
ACTGGTCCGCACGCGATTTTCAGGCCTGGGAATATCAGCCGCTCGGCCCGTTCCTGGCGAAGAATTTCCACACGACGATCTCGCCCTGGGTGGTGACGTCGGAAGCGCTGGCACCCTTTCGTACTGCGCAACCGCGGCGCCCGGAGGGCGATCCCGAGCCGCTGCCCTATCTGCTCGACGCCGCCGACCAGCGCGAGGGGGCGCTCGCGATCGACCTCGAAGTCCATATCTCGACCGAGGCGATGCGCGAACAGCGCCTGTCGCCGCATCGGCTCAGCCGCGGCCCGGCGACGAACATGTACTGGACCCCCGCGCAAATGGTCACGCATCATGCCTCGAATGGCTGCAACCTGCAGGCCGGCGACCTGCTCGGTACCGGAACGATCTCGGCGCCAGGCGAGGACGGCTTCGGCAGCCTGATCGAGATTACGCATGGCGGCACGCGGTCGATTACCCTCCCGAGCGGCGAGACACGAACCTTTCTCCAGGACGGCGACTCGCTGACCCTCACCGCCACTGCGCGCGCCGATGGGTTCGTGCCGATCGGCTTCGGCCCGTGCCGCGCGACCGTGCTTCCCGCACCGTCGGCCGAACGCTTCGAGGTCAATCTGCCGCCGGACATGGATCGCACGTGAGCGGCGGCGAGCGGCAATTCACCACTCCCGGTGGCATAGCCCTCGGGCCGCTAGAGATCATTCCCGACGGCACCGCGCGCAGCTTCGTCGTCCAGCTGCAGGCCGGTCGCTTTCACGGGTTCGTGGTGCGACGCGGCGAGCAACTGGTCGGCTATGTCGATTCCTGTCCGCACATGGGGCTGCCGCTCGCGCGGGTGCTCGACGACTATCTGACCCCCTCGGGGGACCTCGTCATGTGCAGCTGGCACGGGGCATTGTTCGAGATCGGGAGCGGCCGTTGCGTCGGCGGCCCCTGCTCCGGCTCCCGGTTGAGGCCGTGGCCGGTGGCAGTCGTCGATGGTGCCATCGTCACGGTAACGCCCGAGCCGGCGTGAGCCGTGGCGCCGATCACTCGGCGCCACGCCCATTTCCGCTCAGAACCTGAAGCGCACGCCGCTCGTGAAGTAGCGACCGATGATATCGTCTCCCGAGACATAGGGCGTGCCCGTGCCCGGCGTGCTGGTCCGCGAACTCGCCGGCGACACGCGGGGAGCCTGGTCGAACAGGTTCCCGACGTTGAAGAACAGCTGGGCCTTGCCCTTCCCGCCCACACCGATGTCATAAGCGAGATTGATGTCGGTATAGTAGTTCGCGGGCATCACCGAATCGACGTAGATGACCGTCGCCGAATCGGAGCGTTTCTGCGGGCCGGAATAGCGCAGCTGGAGATCCAGCGAGAAGGGCCCCGCCGTATAGTCGACAAAGCCAGCTATCCGCGTCGCCGACAGGCCGAGCGCGCCCGCCGATTCCACCAGCGGCGAGGTCGGGAAGGCGCGCGTGTCGAGGACCGGCTGATAGGTGTAGAGCGCGCGCAGGCTCAGCGAGCCCGGCAGGCTGCTGGCGATCTCGGCGAGGTCGAAATGATAGCTCGCCTCGATGTCGAACCCATGCGTGTACGCCTCTGCCGCGTTCAGGCTCGCGGTGATCGCCAGCGTGGGGAAATTCGCCGCCGTATGGTCGCTGAACGCCAGCGGACGAACGATCGCGGCGCACACCGGAGAGGTGCCGTTGCTGGTCTCGCATTCCTGGAGAACTGCCGTGTTGATACCCGAGATCGAGCTGATCGCGTTGTCGATGCGGATGTTGAAATAGTCGAACGACAGCGAGAAGCGCCGCAGCCAGGACGGCTGGTAGACGACGCCGGCGGTATAGGTACGAGCGACCTCGGGGACCAGATTGGGATTGCCGCTCGTCTGGGTGGTGACGATGCCGGTGACGCCGGTATGCGGATCGACGATGCTGCTGAAGCCCTGGCTGGTGCCGGAATACAGATCGGCCAGGCTGGGCGCGCGGATGTCCTGCGAAATCGTACCGCGGAAACGCAGATCGTTGATCGGCTGATAGTTGAGACCGAGCTTCCAGGTCGTGACCGAGCCGCTGTTGCTGTACCGGGTGAAGCGGACCGCTCCATTGAACGATGCGCGCTTTCCGATCGCCGAATCGTCCAGTAGCGGCAGCAGGATCTCGCCGCCGCCTTCCAGGACATTATTACTGCCCCGCCGGTTGGGCTCGGTCGGATAAGCCCAGACCGCCGTCGGCGCCGTTCCAACCCGGATGCCCGTCAGAACGGGCACCGCGAGCGGATCGGCACTCGTGACCTGATTCAGGCTTTGCTCCCGATATTCGGCGTTGAGTGCGATCCTGACGGGCCCTGCCCAGGTCGAGAAAGGTTCACCGGAAATGCTCGCCGCGGCATCGTCCAGCTTGTTCGTCGCAGTGTAGCTGGTGTCGCCATAGACATAAGCCTTGGCCGCGGCGCTCTGGTTGCCAGTGCCGAACATGTTGATCGGCTGGCAGCCCGGATAGAGGCCGGGATTGGTGATGGTGACGCGGCAGACGACGTTGCCGCTCGGGTCCTTCACCGCGTCGAGCGCGGCATAGAAACGCGGATAGTTGATGTTGTTCCGGTTGATCGACAGGACCTCGGCCTCGCCATGGGTATAATAGACTTCCCAATTGAAGTTTCCGAGCAGCTTGCCGGTGAAGCCGGCAGTCACATCGATCGTGCGGATCCGCTGATCGACGACGGAATCCGCGGACAGATCGTTGTTGAGCCTGCCCATCTGGAACGAGGCGGTGTTGGTCGCGGTCAGCTGCGCCCGGGCCGAAGCGGGAAGGAAGGCATTGCCGCTGAAGATGCGGTAATTCGCCGGCCGCTCATTGTTGTTGTGGACCGCGCTCTTCGCCTGGGATCCGCTGCCCTGGACGTAAAAGGCAAAATTATCGGTCAGGTCATAGTCGAACCGTGCAAAGGCCTGGTCCGTCTTGAGCTGGGGCACCAGGGTCAGCCCGGTATAATAAGCGCCGTCGCCGCCGCTCGCGACGTTGGTGACTCCGCTCGCCGTCCCCTTGTTGAACGCGGCCAGCGTCCCCGTGCCGACGAATTGCTGGCCGTTGAACGGCCCGCTCGTCGCAAGGCCGCCGTTCGAGACGTTCGAGAGACGCGCGTTCTGGATGAGGAAATACGGATTGGCCGTCGTGCCCGCGCCTGCGAACACGGGAACCTGCGCGCCGGCGGCGCGCGATTCCACACCTTCCAGCCCCTTGCTGTCATAATGCTCGAAACTCGCGATGATGTGGCCACGCCCCAGGATATCGGCGCCCCCGGCGATGCCGGCCTTCCATGAAGGGGCATCGCCGCGCGATGAGATGCCGTCCTGGATATTGAGCTTGAGCCCGGTGAAATCCTTGTCGATCACGAAGTTCACCACCCCGGTTACCGCGTCGGAGCCATAGACCGCGGAGGCACCGCCGGTCACGACTTCGACCCGTTTGACCAGCAGCTGCGGGAGCGTGTTGGTATCGACCTGTCCGTTGACCGCGGTCGACGGCACGCGGTGTCCGTCCTCCAGGATCAGCGTCCGGATGACGCCGAACGACCGCAGATTCATGAAGTTGCCGGTGTAGAGGTTCGATCGTCCGCTGCCGGTGCCGTTGCCGGCACCTGCGCTGTTCGCCGAACCGGCGAACTGAGGGAGCTTGTTGAGCGCGTCCGGGATGTTCGAGGGCGTCAGCTCCAGCTGCGCGATCGGCGCAACCGTCAGCGGCGTCGGGGCATCGCGACCATCGCGAATCGTGCGCGAGCCGGTCACGATGACGTCCTTGGTCACTGCCGACGTGTCATCGGACGCATCTGCCGCGTCCGGAGCCGGCACCTGCTGCACGGCAGGCGCCTCCTGCGCCATCGCCGTCGAGGCAATGGCCGACAGCGCGACACCCGACGCTAGTGCGATCATCAACTTCATATTCTCCCTCCCCAGTATCTTATGTTTTCATCGCCTCATTCCAACATCCTTCGTGCAGCCACACAGGTGTCGGTTTACGAAACAACGCGTCCGGCCTTGTAACAATCCGAACGATGGCGACAATATATTTTCTTATTTATTGAAATGTGTCGCACTGTATCACTATATATACTATTATGTGCTTAAGTATGCGGCTTAAAAGAATCCATATTACTTGAAATAGAGAAGATCAATCACAGTTTTATCTTGACAGCCTAGTCTTGCGATCAGAGAAGCCGCGTATCGCAGCCTCCGAGTTGGCGGTTTCGCAGGACGATATGTGGCGGACGGCTCCGAACGCCGCATTTCCATTGCGACGCACGCCGGAAACAAACTGAGGCCGACATTGGGCCCGCGGCAGTTGCGCGGGACCCGAATCGAGGAGGGGTTTTTGGAATTCCTGATCTGGCTCAAGGGGACCCCGTTCGCGGAATGGATCCTCTATTCCGCCTGGGCGAACCCGATCCTGTTGTGCATGCACGCGGTCGGCATGGCGCTCGTCGTCGGTTGCGGCTTCATGACCAGCCTGCGCGTGCTCGGTTATGCCAGAGCGATCCCGCTTTCCTTCTTCAACAGGCTTTTGACCCTCGTCTGGGTCGGGGTCGCGCTCAACGCCACCTCGGGCGTGCTTCTGTTCCTGCCCGACGGGGACAAATATATCACCAACTGGACGTTCGATCTCAAGATCACCTGCATCGCACTCGCAGGCGTCGCGACGTTCATCATGTGGCGGATTCTGAAGACGGAGCCGGCCTATGAGACATCCGGACCCCTGAGCGCCCGCGCTCGGGGCGCGGCAATCGCCACATCGGCCTTCTGGCTCGGGGCGATCGTCGCGGGCCGCATGATCGCCTACACTCTGAAGCCGGGATTCTGAGCGATGACCGAACACGCCATTCTTTCGTGGCTCGAGCATACATGGCTGGGCCAAACCACTCGGAACGTCGCCTGGGTGTTTCCGACCTTCGAGACGCTCCACTTCATCGGGCTCTGCATCCTGATGGGCGCGATGTTGATCGTCGACCTGCGCCTTCTCGGCCTGTTCCGCGACATCAAGCCGGCGAACACCATGAAGTTCAGCCATGTCGCCGCCTTCGGGCTCTCGATCAACGTGGTGAGCGGCATCGGCTTCTTCACCGCTGACCCTTTCAATTACTGGTCGAACCCGGCCTTCCAGATCAAGGTGCTGCTGTTGCTGTTCGCCTTCGCCAACATCGCCTGGTTCGAGCTTGGCGCGCGGCGGCGCATCCTCGCGCTGCCTGAAAATGGCGATACCGATATCGGCACGAAGATCATCGGCGGCCTTTCGCTGACGCTCTGGTTCGCCATTCTCCTGCTCGGCCGCCTGCTGCCGAGTTGGGAGGGCGCCGGCGGCTTCTTCTGAGCGCCGATTACAGCATGCCATTCGCCTGCCCCCCATTCGAAGGTACGCCGGTGCCCGGACAATCAATTGACGAAGCGGAACCGACCGGCACGCAGCTGCCGGCGGTCGATGATATGGCGGGGGCGAGCGCCCTGCTGAGGCGGTTCAGCCTGGCGGTCGACAGTCGCCTTCCGGCGCTGGTCGCTCGATTCTTCACCGAGGATGCGCTGTTCCGGCCCGGTGAGCGCGAGGTTCGCGGCCGCGCCGCGATTGAAAGCTTCTACCTTGCCCGGCTGTCGGATCCGCGCCGGACAACCCGGCATATCTGGTCGAACGTCGAGCTTCGACCGAGCGGCGACGGCGACGTGCTGATCACGGCCCTGCTGACCAACTATGCCTTCGAGCCGGACGTCTCCGAAACGGCATTGCAGATGCGGCTGGGCGACGTCGAATGCCGATGTGTCCGCGGCGCGAATGGCGAATGGCAGTTCGCGACGCACCTCTACACGCGCGTGTTTACGGCGAGCCTGCCGCTTGCCGCCCCACCCCCTTCGCCACCGGAAGGATCGAGATGAACGACCTGACATTGAACGCCGCAGCGCGGATCGTCGATGCCGCCCTTGCGCATGCGGCGACACGCGAGCTGAAGCCGCTTACCGTGGCGGTCCTCGATGCGGGCGGGCATCTTGTCGCGTTCAAGCGGCAGGACGGCTCGGGCATCCTCCGGCCCGAAATCGCCCGGGGCAAGGCATGGGGCGCGCTGGGCATGGGCGTCGGCAGCCGCGGCCTCGCGCAACGGGCCGAGATGGCTCCGGCATTTTTTGTCGCCCTCGCCAGCGCGTCGGAGGGGCGAGTCATCCCGGTGCCGGGTGGCGTGCTGATCCGCGGCCAGGAGGGGAAGGTCATCGGCGCGGTAGGCATCAGCGGCGACCTGCCCGACAATGACGAGGCATGCGCCGTCTTCGGTATCGAGGATGCCGGCCTGATCGCGGATCCGGGCCAGCCCCATTGAACCGGATGGCAATGCCCGGCGGCGCGCGGAGGAGCTCGTCTCCTTCCCTCCCTGATATCGGAAACCCAGCGTGAAACTCGCCAGCTTTCACGGTGCGTCCGGCCTCAGAATGGGTCTCGTCGACGGTGAGGAGATCGTCGATCTGGCGACCGGCGACCACCCGCTTCCGAACGATATCCTGTCGCTCATCGGTGCCGGCGAGGATGGGCGGCAGGCCGCCTGCCGGGCCGCTCGATCCGCGCAGCGTTTCTACCTGCCGTCCGTCCGCCTTGGCCCACCGATCCCCGCGCCGCGGAAGTTTCTGGGGCTGGGCCTGAGCTTCCGCTCGCATATCGAGGAAACGCGCGCGAAGGGCGGCGCGATTCCGGCCCATCAGATCTGGTTCAACAAGCAGGTCACGGCATTGAACGGTCCTTATGACCCGGTTCATGCGCCACGCGTGTCGCAGCAACTCGACTATGAGGGCGAGCTGGCGATCGTGATCGGCCGGCGCGCGCGCCATGTCCAAAGCGGCGATGCGGCATCGTTCATCGCGGGCTATATGATCTGCAATGATTTCAGTGTGCGCGACTGGATGCGCCGCTCCCCGACCGCGATGCTCGGAAAATCGTTCG
Organism: Sphingomonas bacterium; assembly: GCF_028293085.1. Lineage (GTDB taxonomy): Bacteria > Pseudomonadota > Alphaproteobacteria > Sphingomonadales > Sphingomonadaceae > Sphingomonas. The sequence continues at coordinate 9,029 of NZ_JAQGLC010000326.1, read as the reverse complement.
ACACGCATGGCCCCGTCGGCCCCTGGCTGACGACGGCGGACGAGGTGCCCAACCCCGAGCAGCTGGGCATCAGGACCTGGGTGGACGGGGAGCTTCGCCAGGACGGCAACACCAGCGAACTGATCTATTCCTTCGGCCAGATGATCGAGGAACTGACCCAGGTCTTTACCCTCGAGCCGGGAGACATTCTCGCGACCGGCACTCCCGCGGGAGTCGGATTCGGCTTCGACCCGCCGCGCTTCCTCAGCGCGGGCCAAACGGTGCGGGTCGAAGTCGAAGGCCTCGGCCATATCGAGAACCGCATCATCGCCGAACCCCGATGAGACCATCGATCGCCATCGCGTGCTGCCGCGCGTCCCGGGAGATTGCCGGGTGACGGCGCCGGCGAACTCCATTCGCTGGCGCGACGGGCGTCGCTATTTCGGGTGGATATCGATCATCCTCCACTGGACCGGCGCGCTCATCGTGCTCGCGCTGCTGTTCATCGGCAATTCCATCCATGCAGCCGGTCTCGACGGCGATACGGTTCTCGCCCTCCACACCAGCATTGCCCTGAGCGCGATGGGCCTTCTCTGGTTCCGCGTGCTCTGGCGGATCGTGAAGCGGCACCCGGATCGCCTGCCGAAGCAGAACAAGACCTATTATGCGATCGGAAAGCCGTTCCACTACATCCTGGTCGGCGCCATCGCGATGATGCTCACAACCGGCCCGCTGGTGGCGTGGTCGGGAGGGCTTCCGCTCCGCTTCTGGGTGGTCGAAATCCCCAGCCCGTTCGCGCAGAACCCGTCGCTGTTCCGTCTGGTACTCGGAGCGCATATCGCCGGCGCGACCGTGCTCGGATGGGGAACGCTGCTCCATGTCGTGGCAGTCATCAAGCATGCCGCGATCGACCGCGATGGCGCCTTCGACCGGATGATGGCGCCACCCCGGGAGACCGGCGTCGCGCAACGGGCCGACAACCAGGCCGGCTAGTGCCCCGGCGCGAGAGGTGCAGCCCAGATCCGCGAGGTTCGCAAGGGCGAGGCCAGTTCCATATTGCTCTTCATGCCGGTGCGGCCCAGGCCCTCGATGCCATAGAGCACCTCGAATGCCCGCCCCCCGTCGGCCTGGGAGCCGAGCCGATTCACCTCACCCGCATCGGTGAGCAGCTTGGCGGCGCCGGCGAGCCCCATGTCGCGCGTGCCGGCAACGATCACCACGCGCGTGCCGGTCGGTCCGGCGAAGCTCGAAAAATAGGCATAATCGCGATTTGGCGTTCCGGGGCGGACGGCGTCGCCGGCCTGGCTGACAAAATGCTTTCCTGATCTGGAATCGATCAGTTCGTCGGGCGTATCGCCCATTGCGAAACGGGAACCGGCAAAGACCCGATCCTGCAGCAACCCCAGGCCGCTCAGATAGCCGATATAGACGATGTTGTTGAACCGCAGCATCTCGGGCCGGAGTTCGGACATGGTAATGACACGGGGAGTGTCCCGGCCGGACTGGCGCAGGACCGGCAATATGTTCGCAAGTGCCGCAGCAGCGCCGACGGGCAGATAATGGAGATCGAGGTCGACATAGCGCCCTGCGAGATCCGGCCGGGCCATGACGAATTCGTCGAGCTCGTTTTGCGAGTTGACCGGGAATTCCCGCACGAGCCGCTGAACGTCGACGCCACCGCCCGTGTCGCCGAAGATGTAATAGTCGCCCAGGACGATCAGCGTCGGCCGCGTCGTATCGACGATCGGCGCCCATAAGGCGGTCTGCCGCAGGGTGCGCTCCCGGTCCGCGGGCGCGGCGAACCAGAGGACAGGCCATGCGGCGAGACTGATCGCAAGGGCCGCCGCGAGCGCGACGATCGCGATCTTCGCTCGTCGCCCCGTCCGGACCGGCCCGACAGGCACCGTTCGGCGTTCCGTGGTCAGGCGATATTCGCCGGGCGGTACGGTCAGCCGCCAGACCTCGGCGGAACCGGAGCCGCTATAATATTCGTCGAGCTTGCGGCGCAACCGATGGACGTAAACACGCACGGTGGCGTCGATGCTGCTGTCGAACTGGTCGTCACGTCGGAACACGGCCTGGGCGATCTCGAGTTCGGACGCCGTCTCGCCGTTCAATGTCCGCGTCAGCAAAAGATTGAACAAAATATGCATCAGGCGTGACCGCCCCAAACCGCGGCGCTCGAGCAGGCGATCGGCCTGCGCCTGAAGATCCTCCGCCCCGTTCACGCTTATGCTTCCGTTAACAAGTTGTAACGCGCGTTCTAAACGATTTGGTACTCGACGGGGGCCCTTCCCACAATCCTTGGTGACGCTTTCCAAGCCGGGGAGCGACAATGAAAAACGACCGATCGAGGCTGCGATGGCAGCGCGCTATAGTGGCTGCCTCGGCAAGCCTGTGCGCCCTTGCCGTCCCTGCCCTGGCGCAGGCGCAAAGCGAGCAAAAGCGGGAAGACCCGCACCCTGCGGATTCCGCCGATTCAGCCAACGCGACCAGGCCCGACGTCCTGGTAATCGGCCAGCGCGACGTCTTGAGAATGCCGTCTGCCACCGGCAGCCGGCTTGATCTCACCCCCCTGGAGACGCCTGCGAGCATCGCGGTGCTCGAGGGCGACCAGATCCGTGCCCGCGGCGACCTTTCGATCGTCGATGCGGTGACCCGCGCGCCCGGTATCACGAGCGCCGCCAATCCGGGCAATGGCGGCACCGCGCTTGCGGCACGCGGCTTCTCGGGTCAGGGATCAGTGCTCCAGCTGACCGACGGCATCCGCCTGTTCCCGGTCGCCGGCACGATCACCGCGCCGTCCGACCCCTGGAATGTCGACCGGATCGAGGTCCTGAGCGGGCCCGCCTCCGTCCTGTACGGGCAGGGCGCCCTGGGCGGCGCGATCAATGTCGTCACCAAGAAACCGAATGCGGACCGCACGGAAATGGAAGCCGAGGCCGGTTACGGCTCCCAGAATACATGGCATCTCGCGGCCGGTGCCGGCGGTCCGATCAATCCGGTCCTCTCCTACCGCCTCGATGCAAGCTATCGCCGGTCCGATGGTTATGTCGATCGCGGCCGCTCGGACAGCATTGCGCTGTCGGGAGCCCTGCGCTTCGCGCCCACGGACAGCTTCGCGATCACGTTGCGGGACGATTACAGCGATCAGCGACCGATGGAATATTTCGGGACCCCGCTGATCGACGGGCAGCTCGACACCGCTATCCGGGAGCGCAACTTCAACGTCGCCGATGCGAGCCTCCACTATCGCGACAACCGGACCATGCTGACCGCGACATGGTCGCCGACAGGCGCGATCAGCATCACGAACACGGCCTACCGCCTCACCAGCAAGCGGCTGTTCAAGGATCTGGAGAGTTATTGCTGGGTGGCCTCGAGCGGATATTGCCCGAACGGCTATAACAGCGAACCCGAGCCTGCGGGTCGGATCTACCGGACCGACAATCTCGGTATCGTCCACGACCAGAAACAATATGGCGACCAGGGCAGCATCAAGGTCAGCACGCCCCTTGGCGGTCGCTTCAGCAACGATCTGGTCGTCGGCTTCGACCTGAACCTGATCAAGCTCACTTATTCGAACGATTTCGGATCGGATCTCCAGGAAGACACGGTCAACCCTTCCGGCTTCGATCCGGGACTTTTCTACGACACACAGGGAATCGCGCCGCGCTATCGCACGCGCACCAGCGAATATGCCTTCTTCGCGGAAGACCGGCTGAAGCTTGGCGAGCAGGTCTCGCTGGTCGGCGGCATCCGCGCCGAGCATGGCGAGGTCGAGCGCTGGAACATCAGCTATGGCCCGGGCGGCACGATCACCGAAACCTCGGCCTATCCCGGGGGTGGATCGAAAACCCTGCACAACATCACCTACCGCATCGGCACCGTCTATCAGCCGACCCAGGCGATCTCGCTTTATGGCCAATATGCCACGGGCGTGGATCCGCTCGGTACGCTCACGACCTATTCGACCAATGCCAGCCAGTTCTATTTCACCAACGCGACGGGCGATCAGATCGAGGCGGGCGCCAAGGCGAGCTTCCTCGACGGCCGCGGCTCCGCAACGCTTGCGGCGTACAGGATCGTCAAGAAAAACCTCGTCGCGCAGCGAACGCCGACCAGCCCGGTCGAGCAGATCGGCCAGCGCTCTTCCAGGGGCATCGAGGCCTCGTTGTCGTTCCAGCTGCCGGCCGGCTTTGCGATCGACGCCAACGGCACCGTGCTGGACGCACGCTATGACAGCTTCATCAGCGGTGGCACCAACTATACCGGCAACACGCCGGCGAATGTGCCGGAAACGGCGGCGAACCTGTGGGTGAGCTGGGATTCCAGGGACCGCCTGCAGGCCCGGCTAGGGCTGCGCTATGTCGGCCGCACATTCTCCGACGACGCCAATATCTTCCGCGTTCCGGCCTATGCCGTCGTCGATGGCGGGGTGACATATGGCCTGACGAAGAACGTCGCGATCGACGTCCATGTCTACAACCTGCTCGACAAGGACTATGCGATCACGACCTATAATGACGAGCAATGGATCCTGGGGCGGCCTCGCTCGGTGGATGTCGCCGTTCGTGTCCGCTTGTGACGCGATGAACACGATCGGCCATCGTGCCAAGCGCTGGCTCTACATCGTCCATCGCTGGATCGGTATCGCCAGCTGCCTGCTGTTCGCGATGTGGTTCCTCTCCGGGCTGGTGATGATCTACGTCCCCTTCCCGGCGCTCGACCGATCGGAACGGCTGGAAGGATCGCCCGCGATCGACTGGAGCCTGGTCCATATTCCTCCCGGACCGGCTGTGCGCGTGGCGGCGCTCGATGCGCCGCCGCGCGCCTTTTTGCTCGAGATGCGCGGTGGTGCGCCGGTCTGGCGGATCACTACACGGACGGGCGAGGAGATCAGCATTTCCGCTTCGAGCGGTCGACGGCTCGGCTTGGCCGATGCCGCTGAAGCGCGCCGCACGGCCGAGCTGTTCGGCCGCGCCCGCGTCATGTCGCTGACGTCGATCGACCGCGACCAGTGGACGGTCCCGGGGAGCTTCGATCGGCACCGGCCGCTCTGGAAGGCGTCGCTGACGGGCGCCGGCGGACGAGTCCTGTACGTGTCGTCGAAGACCGGCGCGGTCGTGCTCGACACCAACCTGCACGAGCGCTTCTGGAACTGGCTCGGATCGGTACCCCATTGGCTCTACCCGACCGTTTTGCGGCAGGACAATGCGCTGTGGCGGCAGGTGGTGATGTGGGTGTCCGGACCCTGCATCCTGGCCGCGGTCACGGGCTTCTGGATCGGCATATTGCGTACCCGGCTCGGGCGCCGCCGGTTCAAGGGAGGGCGGGTGACGCCGTATCGCGGCTGGATGGAGTGGCATCATGTCGCCGGCCTGACCGGCGGCCTGTTCCTGATCGCCTGGATTTTCAGCGGCTGGCTGTCGGTCGATCCGGGTCGATTGTTCGCGAGCGGCGGCATCGATCCCGCCGCGCGCGACGCGTATGAGGATATTGGCGCGGCGCCGACGATCGATCCTGAAAACCTTGCGCGCGTCGGCGCGGGAGCGAAGCAGGTGGCGCTCCGCTGGTTGGCCGGCCGACCGCTCCTGGTCATCGACCGCATGAGCGGCACTACGGTACTCGCCGCCGCGACATTGCAACCGATCCGCCTTGACCGGAAGCTCGTCACCGATGCCGCCTCGCGCCTTGTACCTGGTGGCGGCATCGTGGCGGTCGACCGCCTGCAGGCGCCCGACGCCTATTGGTATGAGGTCGGCGCCCGGCCGCTCCTGCCGGTGCTTCGTCTCCGCTTCGACGATCCGGCGAAGACCTGGGTGCATATCGATCCCGCAACCGGTGCGATCCTTGGCGACATCGACGCCAGGGGACGACTCTACCGTTGGCTGTTCGACCTCCTGCACAAATGGGACTTGAACCTGCTCACGCTCCACCGGCCGATATGGGACGTGCTTCTCTGGATCCTGTCGGTCCTGGGGCTGGTGACGTCGATCAGCGGTGTCCGGATCGGCTGGATACGCCTGATGCGATCGCCATCCCGACGATAGCAGGATCCGGCATCACCCCGCCGAGCCGCAAGCCCGGCGGCCGGAACTCTTCATCGTCGCGATGCTGCGACCGCGGTTCAGCGGGCGGCAGCCGGCCGAAGCACGAACCATCCCATGGCAAACGCGCCAAGCGCCGCGAGGAGCGAGATGCCGCCCGCAATCACGAACAGGCTGGACGCCGGGACCCCCCGCGCGATCAGGACACCGCCGAGGATCGGACCGATGATGGCGCCGATCCGCCCGGTGCCCAACAGCCAGCCGACACCGGTCGCGCGTACTGCGGTGTCGTAGAATATCGCGCCAAGCGCGACCACGCACATCTGGGCGCCAATGCTGAGCGCGCCGGCAACGAAGCACAATGTAAGCAGCAAGGCGCCCGATTCGGCGCTCTGTCCGATCATCGCGATCGCCGCGCCGCCGGCCGCATAGGCGCAGCCGATCGGCAGCGCCGGGCCCTGCCGATCGGCGAGCCGGCCGATGATCAGGCATCCGAAGATCGCGCCGAGATTGAGGGCGGCCACACCAAGGACGGCGTTCTTCATGCCCACCCCCGCCTGCTGCGCCAGGAGTGGCAACCAGTTGACCAGGAAATAGGCGAGCATCAGGCTCAGGAGGAAGGTCACGCTCAGGATGGCGGTACCGAGCGCGCGGCCGCCCCTGAACAGCGCGCCGATGGATCCGGCGTCGGCGGCAGCGCCGGGCGCCTCGCGATCCCAATCCTCCAGCCCGTTCATGCGACGCAGGATCTTCCCGGCTTCCTCATGCCGCCCGCGAAGCGCCAGGAAGCGCACCGATTCCGGAACGAAGAAGGCGATGGCGGGCAGGAGCAGCAGCGGCACGATGCCGCCGATATAGAAGAGGATCGGCCAGCCATGCGTCGGAATGAGGATCGCTGCGGCGAGCCCGCCGGCGACCGCCCCGAGCGGAAAGCCGCAGAACATCAATGACACGATGGTGGCCCGGCGGTGCGCCGGGGAATATTCCGAGGTGACCGCGATCACCCCGGGGAGCGCGCCGCCCAGGCCGATGCCGGTGATGAACCGGACGATCGTGAGCTCGGTGAGCGTATGCGTGTAGGGCGTCACCAGCGACACGAGGCTGAACAGCAGGATGGCCACCAGCAGGCCGGGCTTGCGGCCAAGCCGGTCGGCCGCCACGCCAAAGACCAGCGCGCCCACCAGCGCGCCCAGCAGGCCGCTGGCGAAGACGCCACCGAACATCGCGGGCTCGACCAGCCAGGTGCCCGCAATCTGTGGTGCGGAAAGTGCGATCGCCTGGGTATCGAACCCGTCGATCATCGCGACAAAGGCGCAAAGCAGGAAGGTCGTGATCTGTAATCCGCTGAGACGGCTCGAGCCGCTTGCGCCCGGCGAATCGAAATTGTCGGCCGAACGCATCGCCCTCCCCCTCTTTTATTGGCTCGATAGAATCGCCCCGGTTGCACCCTCAGGGGCGCAACCGGGGATGAACGCTATCGGGCGATGAACCGCAGCGACCCGTCGGGATTGCGCTGCCATTGCTTGAAATAGTCCCATTCAAGCTGCGCCTCGCGGGCGTCGCCGCCATGCGACAGATCGGTCACCCAGACGAAGTCGAGAAGATTGAGCGGCTTGGCGTCGCTGCTGACATAATGCGTGATCTGGAAACGGCCGAGGGGGTAGCGTGCGTCGACGCCCGCTCCGACCTTTTTGCCGCCAAGGGCGAGGACGTCATAGGGTGCGGTATTCGGGCTGAGGAAGCGCTCGACGCGATCGGGCGTCGTGATCCGGTTATATAGCTTCATCTCGTCGATTGCGCCGCGGAGCACGCCCTGAGCGGGCACTTTCGCGTCGGTCGAGCCGCCGGCGTCGACATCGCCATAGACGATCATCATCGGCGTGCGGACGTCGGACTTCGCCTTCAATGCCTTTACGCGCGCCAGGACCGCTTCGGACATCGGGCCGATGCCGTTGTTTGGAGAGACGGCCGCGAACAGTTCCGGATGCGCGATGCCCATCATGTAGGTCATGCCGCTGCCGAACGAGAAGCCCTGCATGTAGACGCGGCTGCGGTCGGCCCCATAGCTCGTCGCGACATCGTCGATCACGTGCTGGATATATTTGGAATCGGTGCCGTCGGGATCGGTGAAGTCCCAGCGATTCTGCTGGGCGTTGACGTAGACCGTGATGAAGCCTTCCTTCTCCCCGACCTCATGCATCCGGATCTGGCTCAGATAGAGCCATGCGGGATAGAAGGCGCCGTGCGCCGAGATCACGACGGGCAGCGACTGCCCCTTGCGATAGCTCGCCGGTGTCTTGACGTAATATTTATAGGCCTTGCCCTCGACATCGGCGGTCCGGACCTCGAACTTCTGGTTGACCTCCGCTTCGGTCAGCATCGGCCCGACATCCCCGTTGGGCGACGACGACCAGCGCGCGACATGCTGGAAGAAATCGTTCCAGATCGTGGCTGCCATGGTCGGATCATAGTGCGCCGTGGCGCTCAGAACCGTCGTCCGCACCTGCTCGGTCGGACGCTTGGGATTGCTGTAGATTGCGGTCTTCAGCCCGGCGAAACTGGCGCTGCGCGCTGCCGGAGCGACTGCATCGCTACGCTTCCAATAGTCGATCTGCCTGGATTCCGCGGCTGACGGGGCGCCGGTCGTGAACAGCCAGGCGGCAACCGGAACGTCCTTCTTGAGCTGCTTCCAGACCGGCCGCGCATTCTTGCCGCCGCGCAGGTCCTGGAAATAGCCCTGGGCCTGTTCATTGCCCTTTGCGAACGCCGCGTCATAGGCGCCGCCGTCGAGCGTCGCCACCGCGGCGAAGACGCCCGGGTGATTGATCACGAATTCCTGCGCGACGCGCGCGCCGGCGCCCGAGCCGGTCACATAATGGAACGGAACCCAGGTCTGGGCACGCCGCCCGCGACCTTGCATCCGCGGATCGCCGCCTTCGGCGCGACCGCCCGGTGCGGCGCCCCCTGCGCCACCGCCCGGTGCTCCACCGCCCGGCCCTG
>NZ_JAQGLC010000297.1 GCF_028293085.1 Sphingomonas bacterium | reverse complement strand
CGCGCTCGGCCGGCGCCGCGGCATCGCGCGGCCCCGGTTCCGCCCCGCCCGCCTCGTCGACGGCCGGCACCGGGCGAAGATAAGCGGGCCAGGGCGAGCTGTCGGCGGCACGGCGTTCCGGCGCGCCTGGTTCGGCCGCGCCGTCAGGGTCCTGGTACGGCCCGGAATCGAGCCGGTCGGTCAACAGGGTGTCGAGATAGCGGGGAACGGCCTGCCCATCCACGGCCTGCCCATCCCTGCCGGGCCCACCCATGCCGGCGTAGCGGCGCAGCATGGCCGGCGGGGTCGCGACATCGGGCGCGCCGACCTCGGCCGGCGCCCGCCTGCGTTCGCTCGTCAGCATGCGCTTCGCATCCGACTCATCCCGGTTTCGCGCGCCGTTCTCGCGCGATCCCCGATAAACTGGGTTACGCCGTCGCCACTGTCAATCGGCAGCGTAATGGAGCGACAGCTGGGCCGAAACAAAACGGCGACATCGCAAGCTTCTCGCCGGATCATGACGGGCGCCTTTGAATATTGATCGCGCCGCGGCGCACGATAGTCGATGTCGGCCGGCGGAATATATCAAGGGCATTATTTCACGCGCGCCCTTCCGCGCAGGCGCCGCGCCGGCCTGCGTCCTTCGCTTCCTCCCTGACAGCCCGCACCGGCTTTATTGCCACCAGACCCAGTTCCATCCCGTGGTGAGCGTCCGCAAAAAGGTTTATTACAGGCTCGCAACGAACAGGGAGGGGGCATCATGCACATCACGAGAAGATCGCTGATCCACGGCACGGCCGGGCTCGCTCTGTCCGCGATGCTGCCACTTCGCGCCTGGGCGGACAACGCCAAGGGCACGAAACTCACGCCCGAGCAGGCGCTTGCCAACCTGATCGAGGGCAACCGCGCCTTCGCCGCCGGCACGCCGCGCGCGCCCTTCGACACCGGCCAGTTGAAGAAGCTCGCCAAGGGCCAGGAGCCCTGGGCCACGATCGTCTGCTGCTCGGACAGCCGGGTGCCGCCCGAGCTAATCTTCCGGACCGGCTTCGGCGAGCTGTTCGTCGTGCGCAACGCCGGCAACACCACGGCCTCGGCGCAGTCGCTCGGCAGCGTCGAATATTCGGTTGCCCCGGTCGGGGTGCCGTTGATCGTCGTGCTCGGCCACAGCGATTGCGGGGCGCTCAAGGCGGCGACGGCCGTCGTCGACAGCAACGCGACCTTCAACGGCAGCATCGGCCCGATGGTCGATCCGCTCGTCCCCGCCGCGCTCGCCGCGCGCAGCCAGCCGGGCGTGCCGCTCGACAACGGCATCCTCGAAAATGTCCGCCGCGTGACCGCCCGCCTGCGCTCGCCCGAACAGCCGATCCTCTACCCGCCACAGCTCAGCGGCAAGCTCCAGGTCTGGGGCGCGGTCTACGACATCGCCTCCGGCATGGTCCATTACACCGACATCCCGCCCGGCCTGCATCTGCCCGGGGGTGGCGGCACGGAGCATTAGGGTCTCGGGCCGAGCGCGCGTCCCCGCGCCCGGTCAGCTCTCTTCGGGCTCTTTCTTCCGCGGCGGATGCAGCCGCACCCGTTCCACCCGCGTCGGCTCGGCCTCGATCACCTCGATCGTCCAGCCGCTGCCATGCACGATGCACTCGCCCTTTTGCGGCACATGTCCGGCCAGCACCGCGGCAAGGCCGCCGATCGTGTCGATATCGCCGTCCACTTCCGCGAGCCGCGCGTCGATCGTCTCGCCGACATCCTCCAGTTCGGCGCGCGCGTCCGCCTCCCACGCGCCGCCGTCGAGCGGGATCAGCAGCGCCTCGGGCGCGTCGTCATGCTCGTCCTCGATGTCGCCGACGATCTCCTCGATCAGGTCCTCGATCGTGACGAGCCCCTCGGTCCCGAAATATTCGTCGAGCACGATGGCGAGATGCACGCGCTTCTGCCGCATGTCGGCCAACAGATCGAGCGCCCCGCGCGACATCGGCACATAGAGCGGCTCGCGGATGAACGCGGCGATCGACTCGGGATGCGGCGCGCCCGTCGCCAGGATCGCGAACACGTCCTTGATATGGACCATGCCGATGATCGTATCGAGCTTCTCGCGATAGACCGGCAGGCGGCTGTGCCCGGCCTCGGCGAACAATGTCACCAGCGCGTCGAAGCTGGTCTTCTCCTCCACCGCGATGATGTCCGCGCGCGGCACGCCGACATCCCCTGCGTCGCGCTCGCCGAAATGCAGCAGGTTGCGCACCATCTGGCGTTCGAGCGGGGAAAGGTCGCCGACCGCGTCGGGGCCGGGCTCGTCCTCATGCGCGTCGATCGCCTCCTCGAGCTGCGCGCGGAGCGAGTCGTCGCCCTGATCGCCGAAGATCAGGGCACGGAAGGAGCGCCATATGCTGCCTTCCTGGGATCCGGCGCCGTCCGTCTTCAGGCCGGTGCCGGTACTACTGTCGCCTTCGGGCATGGTGGTGATTCAGTCCTCGCGTATCAGATAGGGGTCGTCGAGCCCCAGCGACGTCAGCGCATCGGTCTCGATCCGCTCCATCGCCTCGGCCTCATGATCTTCCATATGATCATAGCCGAGTAAATGCAGCGTGCCATGCACGATCAGATGCGTCGCATGATCCTCGATCGAAATATGCCGCTCGGCCGCCTCGCGCACGCAGACGCCGTGCGCAAGCACGATATCGCCGAGGAGCACCTCGCCATCGTCCGAATTCTGCCCGATCGTGTCGAGCAGATCGGCCTGCACCATCGGAAAGCTCAGCACATTGGTCGGCTTGTCCTTCTGCCGGTACTGCGCATTGAGCGTCCGCACCTCTTCGTCGGTGGTGAGCCGCACCGAGATCTCGCACAGGGCAGCCCCGGTCAGCAGCTCGCCATGCTCCGTCCGCTCCATCGCGGCGGTCGCCGCGCGCAGGGCAAGCGCCTCCCAGTCGGTGGCTTCGGGCCAGGGAGCGTCGAAGGAGAGGGCGGTCTCAAGCATCCTTGCCCTCATAGGCCTCGACGATCCGCCCGACGATCGGATGCCGCACGACATCGCCCGTGCCGAAGCGCACGATCGACATGCCCTCGATCCCCTCCAGCCGCCCGACCGCGTCGTTCAGCCCGGACGAGGCCATGCCCCCGGGAAGATCGGTCTGCTTGGGATCGCCGCACACCACCATCCGGCTGTTCTCGCCGAAGCGGGTCAGGAACATCTTCATCTGCGCCGGCGTGGTGTTCTGCGCTTCGTCCAGGATGATGAAGGCGTCGGCCAAAGTCCGCCCGCGCATGAAGGCGATCGGCGCGATCTCGATCTCGCCCGAGAGGATGCGACGCTCGACCTGCTCGGCCGGCAGGCAGTCGTTCAGCGCGTCGTACAAGGGGCGAAGGTACGGATCGACCTTCTCCTTCATGTCGCCGGGCAGGAAGCCGAGCTTCTCGCCCGCCTCCACCGCCGGCCGCGACAGGATCAGCCGCTGCACGCTGCCGGTGATCAGCTGCGCGACCGCCTGCGCCACCGCGAGATAGGTCTTGCCCGTGCCCGCCGGCCCCAGCGCGAAGATGATGTCGTTGCCGAGCAGCTCGCGCATATAATGCTGCTGCGCGAGCGTCCGCGGCACGATCGTCTTCTTGCGCGTGCGGATCATGATCGTCGGCGCGCCGCCGATATCGGCGCGGATGATGCCGTCGAGCGTCGGCTCGGACGACATGGTGATCACCGCCTCGACCAGCCCGGGATCGACTCGCTCGCCGCGCACGATACGGTTGTACAGCCCCTGCAGCACGTCGCGCGCCGCCGCGACCGATTCGGCATTGCCCTCCAGCCCCACGCGATTGCCCCGCGCGGTGATGTACACGCCGAGCCGGTTCTCGAGCAGCAGGAGGTTCTGGTCGAACTCCCCGAAGAGCTGCGGCATGAGCTGGGGCTTGTCAAACACGACCTCGGCGCGGCTGCGATCACCGGACTGGGCGGGGACAGGCTTGCGGCTCATGCGGTTCCTTCGGGCGGGAGGGAAAGGATGTCGTGAGAGGGCGGCAACTCACCCGAACGGCCCGCGCAAGGCGGTGTTCCGGCGGAGGGGCGAGTCTGCTGCATCCGAGGCGAGTTTGGCAGGTCGGGCGCGCGGAGGACAGAGGGAAACGGGCAACACTCCCGATCTTTCCGCTACCCCTTCTCGCCCTCTGCCATCGGGAGAGGAGTGTTGGGTGAACAGCGCCCCGCGCTGTTCAGGCCATGCCGGGGGCATGGCCGACCCAACACTGGGCCCGCCGCGAAGCGGTGGGAAGGGTGAGGGTGACCGGCATGAGCGTTCCGCACTCAACCTCACCCCGCGCTGCTGCGCAGCTTGCCCCTCTCCTGAAAGGAGAGGGGAGAAGGTCACGCCGCCGCGCGCACCAGTTCAACCCCGGAAACCGAATTCGGCCACGCCGCTTCGATCTCCACCTCAATGATGTCCCCGATCGCTGCGTCCGCCACGAGATGCACCGATTGCAGCCAGGGCGACTTGCCGATCAGCTGGCCGGGCAGCTTGCCCTTGCGCTCGAGCAATATGGCGCAACGCCGCCCGACACTCGCGACATTGAATGCCTCCTGGTCGCGGTTGATCGCCGCCTGCAGCCGCTGCAGCCGCTCGTCCATCACCTCTGCCGGCACCTGGTCGGCCATGTCGGCCGCGGGCGTTCCCGGCCGCGGGCTGTATTTGAAGCTGAACGCCTGGGCGTAACCGACCGCATCGACCAGGCTCAGCGTCTCGGCGAAATCGGCCTCGGTCTCGCCGGGAAAGCCGACGATGAAGTCGCCCGACAGCGCGAAGTCCGGCCGCGCCGCGCGCACCCGGTCGAGGATGCGCAGATAGCTCTCCCTGCTGTGGCTGCGGTTCATCGCCTTGAGGATGCGGTCGCTGCCCGCCTGCACCGGCAGATGCAGGAACGGCATCAGCTTTGCGACGTCGCAGTGCGCGTCGATCAGCCCCTGCGTCATGTCGTTGGGATGGCTGGTGGTGTAGCGGATCCGGGCCAGCCCCTCGACGCGGTCGAGCTCCCGCACCAGCGCGTCGAGTCCGCCGGTGCGCCCGGCCGAGTCCGCGCCCGTCCAGGCGTTGACGTTCTGCCCGAGCAGCGTGATCTCCTTCGCGCCCGCATCGACCAGGGCCCTGGCCTCGTCGACGATCGCCGCCCAGGGCCGGCTGACCTCGGCGCCGCGCGTATAGGGCACGACGCAATAGGTGCAGAATTTGTCGCACCCCTCCTGCACCGTCAGGAACGCGGATGGCGGCACGCGGCGGCGCGCGGGCAAATGCCCGAACTTGGTCTCGACCGGCATGTCGGTGTCGAGCGCCGCCTCGCCGCGCGCCGCCTTCGCGATCAAAGCGGGCAGGTTATGATAGGCCTGCGGGCCGACCACCACGTCCACCTTGGCGCGCCGCACGATCTCCTGCCCTTCCGCTTGCGCGACGCAGCCGGCGACTGCGATCATCGGCGTGCGGCCATGCTTCCGCAGGCGCCCGATGTCCGAATAAACCTTCTCGGTCGCGCGCTCGCGGATATGGCAGGTGTTGAGCACGATCAGGTCGGCGACATCGGCGTCGGCCGCGCTCAGCCCCTCGGCGGCCATGAGCTCGCTCATGCGGTCGCCGTCATACATGTTCATCTGGCAGCCGAACGACTTGACGTGGAAGGTCTTGGGGGCGGGTTTCATGATGGCGGGCCTATAGGCGCGCCGGGCCGCCGCTACAAATCCTCTCCGCCCGGGGATGGGGGAGGGGCCTCATAGCGCACCGCCTCGACCGCGTAAGCGAACGGCCGCAGCGGCTGGCCGAGCGACGCGACCAGCGCTTCCTCGATGCGCCGCCGGCTTTCCGCCGCGATCGCCTTGCGTCCCGGAAAGTCGTGCGGATAAAAGGGTTCGAGGAAGATCACCCGCATCCGGAACGACCCCCGCCGCGACAGGATGCGCTTGGCATTGTCGATCCCGGTCTCGACCCCGACCCAGCCGATCTCCTCGGCCACCGCGCCGTAATCGAGCAGCACCGGCTGCACGAGCACCCCCGGCGGCGGCGGCTCGAGCACGCGCAGCATCGGCGTCTTGAACGGCAGCAGCGACTTGCCGTCGGTGGTCGTCCCTTCCGGAAACACCGTGACCGACCAGTTATCGGTCAGCGCGTCGCGCAGCTGGTTGATCTGCTCGGCGACTCCCATGCGGTTTTCGCGCTTCACATAGACCGTCTGGTTGAGCGTCGAGAGCCAGCCGACCACCGGCGCGGCGCGGATCTCCTCCTTGGCGACGAAGGCGGTGCCGCTCTGCCCGGCGATCGCCAGGATATCGATCCAGCTCAGATGGTTGGAGATATAGAAGACGTCGCGCTTCAGCGGCACGCCGATCCGCTCGACCCGCGCGCCCGCCATCCGTGCCGCCCAGCCGAGGAAGATCCTGGGCCAGGGCGAGCCCGCCCGGAACAATCGCCAGAGATAGTGCAGCGGCACCAGCAGCAGCAGCGCGAGCACGAGGCCCGACGCGCGCAGCACGATCCGCACCCAGCCGAGTGCGTCGATCGGGGCGGGTTTCCCCGCCGCCGCGTCAGCCCGTCGTTGCCCGGCCCCGGCCAAAAGCCTCAGGCTTTTCTGTCGAGCGCGACGCCGTACAATTCCATGCGGTGGTCGACGAGGCGGAAGCCGAGCCGCTCGGCGATCGCCTTTTGCAGCTGCTCGAGCTCGGGATCGACGAATTCGATCACCTTGCCGGTCTCGACGTCGATCAGATGATCGTGATGCGATTCGGGTGCGGGTTCGTAACGCGAGCGGCCGTCGCCGAAATCATGCCGGTCGAGGATGCCGGCTTCCTCGAACAGGCGCACGGTGCGGTAGACCGTCGCGATCGAGATGCCGGGATCGATCGCCGAGGCGCGCGCATAGACCTTCTCGACGTCGGGATGGTCCTCGGCCTCGGACAGCACGCGCGCGATCACCCGGCGCTGGTCGGTGATGCGCAGGCCCTTTTCATTGCAGAGAGCTTCGAGATCGATCTTGCGCGCCATGATCTGCATGTAGGCGCTTCGGTCTTATTGATAAAGGGCGACCGACTCGCAATAAGCCATCGCTCCCCGAACGACAAAGCGCCGGAGAAGGCGTGGAGCCTCCCCCGGCGCTTGAGCTGCTTCGCTCCCTCCCGTCAGGAAGGGAAGGGGCCGTTACCGCGTCTTGCGGCGCTTCGTGCCCAGGCCGATCTTCTTCGCCAGCGTGCGGCGCTGTTCGGCATAGTTGGGGGCGACCATCGGATAGTCGGCGGGAAGGTTCCACTTGGCGCGGTACTGTTCCGGCGTCATCTGATAATGCGTCATCAGGTGGCGCTTCAACATCTTGAGTTTCTTGCCGTCTTCGAGACAGACGATGAAGTCGGGCTTGATCGAAGAACGGATCGAAACCGCGGGTTCCTGCTTCACCTCGGGGACGGGCGCACTACCGCCAAGGCCCGCAAGCGCGCCATGAACGTTGGCGATCAGCACCGGCAGGTCCGATACGGCCACACTATTGTTGCTGACATGGGCAGCGACAATATCCGCGGTGAGCGTGATCAAGGTCTCCTGCAACTCGCTTTGCGTATCCATTATAATCCTTTCGACCCATTATTCGGCGGCATTGCACAGGCAGCCGTAGCGCGCGCTATCCTACTTTGGATCGCAACGTGCAAGTAACAATTGAGGTGTCGAAGAAGATTTCAGGTAAGACTGCGATTGTAGGTAAACGCATGAAAAACCTGGCCGGACGTCCCGCGATAGTAATTACGACGCTCACCAACCTTAACAAAACCTGTACCGCGATACAGTTTGATGGCCTCATTGCCGTCACGGACTTCGAGATGGAGAGTAACTGCCCCCGATGTGACGGCATCCGCCATGACGGAGCGCAGTAACGCGGCGGCAACGCCGCGACGGCGCATTGCCGGCAAGGTCGCCAGCAGCAAAAGCTCCACCTCGTCGACGACGAGGCGTGACAGCGCGAAGCCCGCGGGCACGCCGTCCAGCGTGGCGATCGTCAGCCATACGCCCGGCAGTGCCAGGATGCCGAGGCACTGGTTGCGCGTCCATGCCTCGCCAAACCGCGGATCGAACGCCTCGGCCATGATCGAATCGACCAGAGCGAGATCCGCGACGCTGCCCGATCGCAGCTCGATCATCTGCATCACCGTGCTCATGCGGGGATTGCCAGCGGCTTGGCGTCGGGCGCGCGGCCATAGATCGGGCGGGGCGCCAGGCTGGCGAAGGCGGGCGGCAGCAGGATCGCATCGGCGGCGCTGGGCAGGGCCTCGGTCAGGGCCGCGGCGGCGTCCAGCGGCCGGAGGAAACGCACGCCGTTGCCGATCGCCGGTCGCCCGCCGAGCGCGGCGAGCGCCGCCTCGGGCTTGAGCGAGACGAGCGCGGCGAGGGGCGCGAGCGGAGCGTCGAAGGCCTGCATGAAGACCTCGCCATGCCCGCCTTCCAGCACCACCGCAAGGCTCGACCAGCCCGGATTCCGCGCAAATCCGGCCGCGGCGAGCAGAGCGAGCGAGGAAAAGCCGAATGCCTCCGCCCCCCAGCCCAGCGCCAGCCCGCGCGCGGCGGCGATGCCCACGCGCACGCCGGTGAAGCTGCCCGGCCCGCAATCGACCAGGATGCGCGGTGCCCGTCCGCCTTCGGGCAGCTCGGCGATCATCGGCACCAGTCGCTCGGCATGCCCGCGTCCGACCACCTCATGCGCCGCCGCGATCACCACGCCGTGCTCGATCAGCGCGACCGAACAGGCGGCAGTGGCGGTTTCGATGACGAGGGTGCGCCCCAGAGCGGAGAGGGCGCTAGGCAATAGTGTTGAACCGCTCGAATTCGGGCCGTGGCAGCCGCCCGAAGATCGTGGCCGGATCACCATGCCCCAAAGTCGAGATGAAGTTCGACCTTACCGCCGGCGTCTCCGCAAAGAAGGCCGCGTCCACCTTGCCATTGTCGAAGCCGGACATCGGCCCGGTATCCAGCCCCAGCGCCCGCGCTGCGATGATGAAATAGGCCCCCTGCAAGGTCGAGTTGCGCATCGCCGACGCTTCGCGCAGCTCGCTGTTTCCGTCGAACCAGCTCTTCGCGGTCTGGTTGTGCGGGAACAGCTCGGGCAGATGCTCGTGGAAATTGGTATCCATGCCCAGGATCATCGTCACTGGCGCCGCCAGGATCTTGGGCGCGTTCTGCGCGCTGGCGCAGGCCGCGAGCTTTGCCTTGGCGTCGTCGCTCACGCACCAGATCAGCCTTGCGGGCAGCTGGTTGGCGGAGGTCGGGCCCCATTTCATCAGGTCCCAGATCGCGCGCAGCTCGGCCTCGGACACGGCCTCGTCGGTATAGCCATTATAGGTGCGCGCGGCGCGGAAGATCGTATCGAGCGCCGCGTCGGACAGCTTCTCGGTCATGCAGGATTCCTCGCTTCACATCGTGATGGTGACCATGGGTGCCAGCATCCCGTTATCGGGGCGCGGCAGGGAAATCTGGAACAGGCCATGCGCGCCTTGTCGCCGCATCGCATTTCCAGCTGATTCAGACCGCGCGCACCTCGGTGACTTCGGGCACATAATATTTGAGCAATTGCTCGATTCCGTTCTTCAGCGTGGCGCTCGACGAGGGGCAGCCCGAACAGGCGCCCTGCATCTGGAGATAGACCTTTCCCTTGTCGAAGCCGCGATAGATGATGTCGCCGCCGTCATTCGCCACCGCGGGGCGCACCCGGGTCTCGATCAGTTCCTTGATCTGCACGACGATATCGGCGTCGGCTGGATCCTCGGCGAACATCTCCTCCGCGGGCACCGCGATCCCGCCAGCATTGCCCGGGCGGAACAACGGCATGTTCGCGCTGAAATGATCGAGCAGCAGTCCGAGCACGTCCGGCTTCAGGTCGAGCCATTCGACCCCAGGCGCCGCGGTGACCGAGATGAAGTCGCGCCCGAAGAACACGCCGGTCACGTCGCCCAGCCCGAACAGCGCCTCGGCCAGCGGCGAGGCCTCGGCCTCCTCCGGCGTCGCGAAATCGCGCGTGCCCGCCTCCATCACGGTGCGGCCGGGCAGGAACTTGATGGTCGCCGGATTGGGCGTCGTTTCGGTTTCGATCAGCATGAGTCGCATGTGGGCCGGGGAGGGCGCGGGATCAAGGCGCGAAGTGGAAACCGATCGTTCGCGGCGCGATCGTCCTTCCCTGCCGCGGCTTTCCCGCGTCCGCCGGCCTGATCGCGTTACACCACGGCGAAATCGGCGCTGGTGACGGTCAGATGCGGCTGCAGCGTCGCGAACTGGATCGCCGCGCCGGCGCCCGAACCATCGGCGTCATAGGAGAGCGCGCCGGTCTCGCTGTCGTACAGGATATGCTGCGCGGCCGTCGTCGCCGCGCCCACCGCGAACGCATCGGCCGACAGCGCACCCGTGCCGAGTACGGTGAAGATCGACTGCGCCAGCTCGATATGGTCGGTGCCGTGGGTAAAGTCGGTGATCGTGTCGATATTGTTGAAGGCGAAGCCGGTATCGAACACGAAAGTGTCGGCGCCCCCGGCGCCGGTCAGCGTGTCGTTGCCGCGCGCGCCATCGAGGCGGTTGGCATTCTCGTCGCCGATGAAGGTGTCGTAGAACACCGTGCCGACGAGGTTCTCGATCGAGCTGAACGTATCGCCTTCGGCGGCGTTGCCGAAGCCCT
>NZ_JAQGLC010000296.1 GCF_028293085.1 Sphingomonas bacterium | reverse complement strand
ACTGGCGCAGTCTGGGATGGCTGTATCGTGGCTTGGTCGGCGTGGCGGTGGTCTGTTCGCTGATCTTCTCGATCATGCGCGGCACGGACAAGGAGATTGCCGATCTGTTCATTGTCGGCGGCACCACCATGCTCGTCCTGCTGGGGCGCAGCAGCGCGTTTGGGCAGCAGGGCTTCGCGATCCTGAAGCGCTATTGGAAACCCGCACTGCTCGCCATCGTCTTCATCTATATCGCGGCCGGGGTGTTCACCTCCCGCAAGGACGAAAGACTCGGCGGGTATGACAAGAAGCTATCGGTTTGCGCGAACGACAGCCATATCTGCGCCGACCTCGACAATCAGCTGATCTCGTGGATGCCCCTCAGGCAGCGTTTCGGCGCGACCTTCTTCATTTTGTCAACCTGCTCGGGCTATTACGGGCTCAATCTCGCGCTCGAAAAGCCGTTCGAATCGACCCTTGGCGTCGGCCATTCGCCGTCGGCCATGTCGGTCTACAAGCTGCTGAGCGGCGATCAGGCGCTGGAGAAGCGCAGCTTCACCTATCGCAACCGGTTCGACGGCTGGTCGGACGAATATTACTGGTCGACCTTGATCACCTGGATCGCGAACGATGTCGGCTTTCCCGGCGCCGTGCTGGTGCTCGCGCTGCTCGGCTATCTGTGGGGCCGGTGGTGGCGTGAGGCGACCGCGGGGGTGAGCGATCCGGCGGCGATCCTGTTCGTCCTGTCGACGATGATCATGGTCTATCTGCCGGCCAACAACCAGGTCCTTGCCAGCTATGACGGCTATCCGATCCTCGCCGTCTGGACGGCGATCTGGCTGTGGCACCGGCGAAGGCGCGCGCTGTCGGTCGGCCTGCCGGGTTGACGGCGCGCACGGCCCCGCTCGGCGCCCTGTTCACGGTGCCCGTCTTTTTCGGGCTCCGCGTCGGCTCGGGCCTGTTGCTGCTCAAGCTGTCGGCGAATTTCCTGCCGGTCGACGGCTTCGCGACCTTCTCGCAGCTCCTGCTGTTCGGGGCGCTGCTCAACATGATCGCTGTCGGTGGCGCGCAGAACGGCTTGATCCGCCAGGTCGCCGCTGCCGAGGATGCCGGCGCGATCGCGCGCGCGCAGGGCGCGGCCTTTGCGATCTGGCTCGGCGCGCTGGCGCTGCTGGCGATCCCGCTGGCGCTGGCGAGCGGCGCGATCTCGGTGCTGCTGATGGGCGTGCGCGACCATGCCGGCGCGGTCACGGCGATCACCTTGCTGTCGCTGATCGCCGGCCCGGCACAGATCTGGTGCGGCATCCTCACCGGACGCAAGATGGTGACGGCGAGCCTGACCGCCCAGGCGCTCGGCCTTTTCGCCGGCACCGCGCTCGCCGCCTGGATGACGATGCGCGGACAGGCAGCCGATGCGGCGATCGGCTTCGCCGCCGGGTCGCTGGTGACGTTGGGCGTGTCCTTCCTGCTCGTCTCCCGGCTCCGCATCGCGTGGATGGCGCCGCACCATCTCCGCGACGAGATCCGCAAGCTGCTCGGCTATTCCACCGCCTTTGTCGGCGTGACGAGCGCGACCTCGCTGGCGCTGTTCGGGCTGAGGTCGCTCTACCGCGAGACGTTCGGCACGACCGATCTCGGTTTCTGGCTGGTCGCGAACCGCATCTCGGACACCTCTACTCAGCTGCTCGGCCTGTTCATGATCCAGTTCTTCGTTCCCTGGTTCACCGCCGCCAAAAATGCCGAGGAGCGCCGCAAGATCCTGCTGTCGAGCTGGGTCATCGCCACCGCCGTCATGGGCTCGTTCCTGCTGGTCTTCTCGCTCGTGCCCGACCTGCTGGTCCGGCTGCTCCTGTCCGAGGCCTATATCCCCGCGATCGGTGCGATCCGGACCTATATGGTGGGCGATATGCTGCGCGTCTGGGCGTCGCTGGCGATGTTCACCGCCTTCGCGATGGGGAGGCCCGGGCGCTATGCCGCGATCGAGATCGGCGCGATCCTGCTGATGGCCGCGATCACGCTGGTCCTGATGCACCTGGGCGACGTCCGCGCGCCGATGATCGGCTATGTCGGCGCCTATGGAACGGTCGCGGCGATCGTCACGGTCCTGTTCCTGGCGCGCCGCCGCCCACTCTAGTCGCGCGCCGCATCCAGCAATGTCGCCAGCGCGTGCCGCACGTCGAACACCTCGTCCAGGCATCGCGGCGCGTTCTCGGCCATACGGGCGCGTACCGCCGGATCGGTCGCCAGGCGCTCGGCCTCCCGGAAGAAGAACCCGGGTTCGTTGAACGGCACCGCTACCCCCACATCATAGCTGGTCAGCATCGCGATGAAGTCGCTGCCATGCTCCACCGCCGCGATTACCGGGATGCCGGCGCGTAGATAGTCGATCGTCTTGGTCGGGATGCTGAACGAGGTGACGCCCGGCACGGTCGCGACCATGCCCACGTCGCAGGCGCCGACCAGCTCCAGATAAGCCGCGCGCGAGACACCGGGGAGATGGCGGATATTGTCCTGGCGCGCGGCGCGCTCGCGGATCATCGGCGCCAGCCGGCCGTCGCCGATGAACAGGAACAGCAGGGGCGATCCGGCCGCCGCGGCGGCATCGGCCGCGCCCAGCATCTGCTCGAAGCCCCGGCCCTCGACGATCTGTCCCCCGAAGATCGCGATCGGCCGGTCGCCCGGCAGATCGTGGCGTGCCCGGATCGACGCGCGATCGACCGCCGGCCGCGGCGTGGTATCGGACCAGATCGGCGTGACGAGCACCCGCTGCGCCGGCTCGATCCGGTAGGTGCGGCGCAGATATGCGGCATTGCCGGGCAGGGTGCAGACGATCGCGGTGAAGCGGCGGAGCAGACGCTGCTCCCATGCCCTCGCGATCCAATAGGCCGGGCCGCCCGGGATGCGGCCGATCTCGCGGTGATGGTCGGGGAAGAAATCCCAGATGAACAGGATGCGGTGCCGGATGCCCGCGCGGGCGAGCAGGGGCACCAGCGGCGCAATCGCGATCGCCGGCATCCAGGCGATCGCCGCATCGAAGGAGGCAAGGTCGAAGCGCTGCCGCGCCTCGCGCGCGAGATGCCGCCCGCTCAGCATGAATTTGCTCGCCGCGCGAGCCATGCCTCCCAGGCCCGTCACCGCTGCCGGCGCGCATTCGACCACCCGGACGCCGCCCGGCGACCAATATTCGCGGGTTTCGGCGCCGATCGGCGCTGCCCAGTTGAGGAACAGCACCTCGACCCGATGCCCGGCCGCGACCAGCGCATCGGCGAGCTCGGTCGTCATGTAGGATTCGCCCGGCCCGGTCGGGAACTGCATGCAGACCATCAGGAAGCGCTTGCGCACCTCCGCCGCTTCCCCGCCGGCTTCGCTCAATATTGCTTCCACACCGTGCGCCGGACATAATCGGTGTAGCTCAGGATGATGCGCACGACCTTGTCGGAGACGTTGGGCATCGCGTAATCGCCGACCAGCCGCAGCGTGCGGTCCTCGCCGCGCCCTTGGCTCTCCAGCACTGCCAGGCCCTGCAGGATGCGTTCGGGGCTGAGGCCGGTCATCATCACCGTGCCCTCCTCCATCGCCTCCGGCCGCTCATGCGCCTCGCGGATGTTGAGCGCCGGGAAGTTGAGGATCGAGGATTCCTCGCTGATCGTGCCGCTGTCCGACAGCACGGCGCGGGCGTGCAGCTGGAGCGCGTTATAGTCGAGAAAGCCGAACGGCTTCATCAGCTGGACGCGGGCGTCGAACTCGAGGCCGAGCGCCTCGATCCGCTTGCGCGTGCGCGGGTGGGCGGAAAACAGGATCGGCTCGCCATACCGCGCGGCGATCGCCGCGAGCGACTCGACCAGCGCGCGGATATGCGGCTCGGAATCGACATTCTCCTCGCGGTGGCAGCTCACCACGAAATAACGGCCGTGCTCCAGTCCGAGCCGGGCGAGCACGTCCGACGAATCGATGCCCGCGCGATAGGCGGCGAGCACCTCGAACATCGGGCTGCCGGTCTTGATGATCCGGTCCGCCGGGATTCCCTCGCGCAGCAGGTAATCGCGCGCGATGCTGGAATAGGGCATGTTGATGTCGGCGGTGTGATCGACGATCCGGCGGTTGGTCTCCTCGGGCACGCGCTGGTCGAAGCAGCGATTGCCCGCTTCCATGTGGAAGATCGGGATGCGGCGGCGCTTGGCCGGGATGACGGCAAGGCAGGAGTTGGTGTCGCCCAGCACCAGCACTGCGTCGGGCGCTTCGCGTGCCAGCACCTTGTCCGCCTCGATGATCACGCGGCCGATCGTCTCCGCCGCGGTCTCGCCGGCCGCTTCGAGGAAATGATCGGGTTTGCGGATGCCGAGCTCGTCGAAGAAGATGCCGTTCAGCTCGTAATCGTAATTCTGCCCGGTATGGACGACGACATGGTCGGTCTCGCGGTCGAGCGCGGCCATCACGCGCGAGAGGCGGATGATCTCCGGCCGGGTGCCGACGATCGTCATCACCTTGAGCTTTTTCACCTCGCTCATAGCGGCCGCGCGATCGTGTCGGGCCGCGCGCGGTCGAAGACCTCGTTCGCCCAGAGCAACGCTATCATCACCTCGTCCCCCACATTCGTCACGTCATGCGCCCAGCCCGGGATCGTTTCCACCACCACCGGCGCCGCGCCGCTCGTCCGCACCTCGTGCGTCGCGCCGGTCAGGATATGGCGAAAGCGGAATCGCGCCTCCCCGTGCACGATCAGGAACTTCTCCACCTTGCTGTGGTGGTAATGGCCGCCGCGCGTCACGCCGGGATGCGCGGTGAAATAGGAGATCTGGCCGCTGGCGGGCGTCTTGATCATTTCCGAAAAGCTGCCGCGCGGATCGGTGTGGGCGACGAGCGGATAGCTGAACGCCGCTTCGGGCAACGCGGCGATGAAGGTCGCGTAGAGCGCCCGCGTCAGGCCGCAGCCGACCTCGGCGACCGAGCCGGCCTGCCGGTCGCGCTCGAACCCCCGGATCGCCTCGGCGACCGCGCCGACCGTCGTGGTATAGACCGGGCCCGCTTCGGCGAACCCGCTGTCGCGCGGCCGCGCGTCCAGCAGCGCCAGCCATGCATCGATCAGGTCGTCGACATAGAGGAGCGACAGCGGCGCGGCCGGATCGTCGATCCGGATCGGCAGCCCGCGCGCGATATTGTGGCAGAAGGTCGCGACCGCCGAATTATAGTCGGGCCGTGCCCATTTGCCGAAGATATTGGGCAGCCGGTAGACGGTGACCGTCGCCGCGCCCGTCTCGCCAAGGCCCAGCATGGCTTGTTCGCCCGCCTGCTTGCTGCGGCCATAGTCGCTGTCCTCGGCCGCCTTTGCGGTGGAGCTGCAGATCACCAGCGGCTTGCGCCCGCCCGCCTCGATCGCGGCGGCGACGGCGGCGGCATAATCGCGGTTGGTCGTCATGAAGTCGGCCGGGTCGGCAGGGCGATTGGCGCCGGCGAGGTGGAAGACGATGTCCGCCTCGCCCAGGCTCGCGGCCATCTCATCGGCGTCCGTGCCGTGACCGATCGGCCGGACGGCGAAGCCTGCTTCGCCCAGCCGCACCGCCAGGTTGCGGCCGACGAACCCTTCCGCCCCGGTGATCGCGACGAGACGGGGATCAGGCGCCATCCCCGGCCTCCGCCGCCGGGTAGGACTGGACGAACGGCAGGTCGCGCAGCACCGCGGTCATCTCGTTCTGGTCGAGCCGGCGCGTATTGTGCGAGTTGAAGTCGTCGAGCGTCGAGACACGCTGCTCGCCGTCGCTGAAATAGGCATCGTAGTTCAGGTCGCGATTGTCGGGGGCCACGCGGTAATAGGCGCCGCGATCCTCGGCCACCGCCATCTCCTCGCGGCTGAGCAGGGTCTCGAACAGTTTCTCGCCGTGGCGCGTGCCGATCACCCGCACTGGATGATCGGGCTGGCCCATCACCTCGAGCACCGACCGGGTCAGCGTCTCGATCGTCACCGCCGGCGCCTTCTGTACGAACAGGTCGCCGTTCGACCCATGCTCGAAGGCATAGCGCACCAGCTCGACCGCCTCGTCCAGCGTCATCACGAAGCGCGTCATCGCCGGATCGGTGATGGTGATCGGCTGGCCCTGGCTCACCTGGCGCATGAACAGCGGCACCACCGATCCGCGCGAGGCGAGTACGTTGCCGTAGCGCGTCCCGCAGATCACGGTGCCCGTGCCCTCGGCGACGCGTGCCTTGGCGATCATCACCTTCTCCATCATCGCCTTGGAGATACCCATGGCGTTGATCGGATAGACCGCCTTGTCGGTAGAGAGGCAGACCACCCGGCTGACGCCGTTGCGGATCGCCGCGTCGAGCACATTGTTGGTGCCCATGACGTTGGTGTTGACGGCCTCCATCGGGTGGAATTCGCAGCTCGGCACCTGCTTCAGTGCCGCCGCATGATAGATGAAGTCGACGCCCCGGGTTGCCATGTCGAGCGTGCGGAAATCGCGGACGTCGCCGATATGATATTTGAGGCGGCTGTCCCCGAAGCGGATTCGCTGGTCCTCCTGCTTCTTCTCGTCGCGGCTGAAGATGCGGATCTCGCCGATCGGCAGCGCCAAAAAGGTCTTGAGGATGGTCGAGCCGAACGAGCCGGTCCCGCCGGTGATCATCAACGTCTTGCCGGTAAAATCCTGCATTTGAACCGTTTCAATTCCTGACGGGCGCCGGAAGCTCGTCCGGCGATAACGACAGCCTGTCTTTTTGTCACCGGATTTGGCACAGGACCCTTATCACAAGTTCTGGACGTCCCCCTTTCCGCCGGGCAGTATCGGGCCACAATGTCATTCAAATCATTGGCAGAGTACGCGATCTCGCGGACGCGGTTTACCAAGCGATGGACCGTGATGCTGGTCGACGCGGGATTGTGCGCGACGACTGCCTATCTTTCGGTGTTCCTGCGGCTCGGTTTCCTGCCCGATCGGGAGACGCCGATCGGGGTGGTCATCGCCGTTTCTATCTTCATCGCCCTGCCGATCTTCCGCGCCGCCGGCCTGTACCGGGAGATCTTCAGCCAGTCCGGCCTCCAGGGAATCGTGGGAATCGGGCGCGCCTGCCTGCTCTATGCCATCCCGTTTGCGATCGTGTTCACCTATGTCAGCATCTGGGGCATCCCGCGCACGGTCGGGCTGATTCAGCCGATCCTGCTGTTCGTCTGCGTCGCCAGCTCGCGCGTGTTCGCGCGCTACTGGCTGGGCAATGTCGTGACGGGCGCGCCGCGGCTGGCGCACAAGCGGCGCGTCATCCTTTACGGCGCGGGCGCAGCCGGGCGGCAGCTAGCCGGCGCGATCGCACCCAGCCCGGACATGCAGGTGGTGGGCTATTTCGACGATGATGCCGCGCTCCAGGGGAGCGTGCTCGACGGCAGCACCATCTTTGCGCCCGACGACATGGCGGGCGTGGTCGAGCGGCTGCGCGCGGACGAGATCCTGCTCGCATTGCCCTCCGCGCCGCGCAGCCGGCGGAACGAGATCATCGGCCAGGCGCGGCGGGCCAATGCGCGGATCCGCACGCTGCCGGGCCTGATGGATATCGCCCATGGCCGCGTCGCGGTCAGCGACATCCGCGACCTCGAGATCGAGGATCTGCTCGGCCGCGAATCGGTCAGGCCCGATCCGCAGCTGATGGGCCGCAACATCCATGGCAAGACGGTGCTGATCACCGGCGCCGGCGGCTCGATCGGCAGTGAATTGTGCCGGCAGGTCTGGGCGCTCGGGCCGGCCACCCTGTTGCTGCTCGAGGTCAACGAATTCGCCTTGTACGAAATCCACCGTGAGCTGATCGCGAGGGGAGACGAGACGGCGGCGCCGGCGGGGCGGATCGTGCCGTTGCTGGGATCGGTGCTCGACGAGGCGCGGATGCGGTCGATCGTCGAGGCGTGGCGCCCCGACACTATCTATCACGCCGCCGCCTACAAGCATGTGCCGCTGGTCGAGCACAACCCGGCCGAGGGGGTGCGCAACAACGTCTTCGGCACGCTAGCCCTTGCGCGCGTCGCGGCGCAGTGCGGCGTGCCCGATTTCGTGCTGATCAGCACCGACAAGGCGGTGCGCCCGTCGAATGTGATGGGCGCGACCAAGCGGATCGCCGAGCTGATCCTGCAGGCGCTGAACGAGGCATCGGCGGCGACGCGCTTCTCGATCGTGCGGTTCGGCAATGTGCTCGGCTCCAGCGGCTCGGTCGTGCCGCTGTTCCGCCAGCAGATCCGCAATGGCGGGCCGGTCACCGTCACCGATCGCCGTATCATCCGCTATTTCATGACGGTGCCCGAAGCGGCCGAGCTGGTGATCCAGGCGGGGGCGATGGCCACCGGCGGCGAGGTGTTCGTGCTCGACATGGGCGAGCCGGTGGAGATCCACGCGCTTGCCCGCAACATGATCGAGCTCGCCGGCCTGGCGATCCGCGACGAGGCGAGCCCGGACGGCGATATCGAGATCGTCGAGATCGGCCTGCGGCCGGGCGAGAAGCTCTATGAAGAGCTGCTGATCGGCAACGATCCGACGCCGACGAGCCACCCGCGTATCCTCAAGGCCAACGAACCGTTCCAGTCGCTCAAGCTGCTGGAGCAGTCGCTGGAGCGGTTGCGGCGTCTTCTCGACACCAACGATCGCACGGCGCTGGTCGAGGAATTGCGCCGCCTCGTGCCCGAGTTCCGCAGCGAGACGGGCGCGGTCGACTGGGTCCAGCTCGAGACCGGGCGGAACGACAGCACATCGCGGAACCAGAACGTCGCCTGAGGCTCTGCACAGGCCCGAGACACCGTTCCACGGCGGTTGAATCGACCCTCACGCGTTCTCAGGCCACCAGGAAATCGGTGTTGGTAATGGTGAGGTGCGCCTGCAGCGTCGCGAACTGGATCGCCGCGCCGGCACCGGATCCGTCGGCGTCGTAGGAGAGCGCGCCGGTCTCGCTGTCGTACAGGATATGCTGCGCGGCCGTGGTGGCCGCACCCACCGCGAACGCATCGGCCGACAGCGCACCCGTGCCGAGTACGGTGAAGATCGACTGCGCCAGCTCGATATGGTCGGTGCCGTGGGTAAAGTCGTTGATCGTGTCGATATTGTTGAAGGCGAAGCCGGTATCGAACACGAAAGTGTCGGCGCCCCCGGCGCCGGTCAGCGTATCGTTGCCGCGCGCGCCATCGAGGCGGTTGGCATTCTCGTCGCCGATGAAGGTGTCGTAGAACACCGTGCCGACGAGGTTCTCGATCGAGCTGAACGTATCGCCTTCGGCGGCGTTGCCGAAGCCCT
>NZ_JAQGLC010000146.1 GCF_028293085.1 Sphingomonas bacterium | reverse complement strand
CAATGCGACGAGGAACGTCACCGCTTCGCGACCGTCGATCAGGCGGTGATCGTAGCTGAGCGCGAGGTACATCATCGGGCGGATCACGATCTGGCCGCCGACCACGACCGGGCGGTCCTCGATGCGGTGCAGGCCGAGCACGGCGCTCTGCGGCGGGTTGATGATCGGGGTGGACATCAGCGAGCCGAACACGCCGCCGTTCGAGATCGTGAAGGTGCCGCCCTTCATCTCGTCCATCTTCAGCGTGCCGTCCTTGGCGCGCTTGCCGAAATCGCCGATCTCCCGCTCGATCTCCGCCACCGACATCTTGTCGGCATCGCGCACCACCGGCACGACGAGCCCCTGCGGCGCCGAGACCGCAACCGAGATATCGGCATAATCATGATAGACGATCTCATCGCCGTCGATCGAGGCGTTGACGCTCGGCACGTCTTTCAATGCAAGGCAGGCTGCCTTGGCGAAGAAGCCCATGAAGCCGAGCCTGACGCCGTGCTTCTTCTCGAACAGATCCTTGTACTTCGCGCGCGCCTCCATCACCGCCGTCATGTCGACGTCGTTGAAGGTTGTGAGCATCGCTGCGGTGTTCTGCGCTTCCTTGAGGCGCTTCGAGATCGTCTGGCGCAGGCGCGTCATGCGGACGCGCTCTTCCTTGCGGCCGGTCGAGGCGGCGACCGAGGGCGCGACCTGCGGCTCGGGCGACGGCGCGGGGGCCGGCGCCGGCGCGGCGGCTGGGGTAGCCGCAGCGGCGATCACATCGTCCTTGGTGATGCGACCGTCCTTGCCGGTGCCCTTGACCGTCGCGGGATCGACGCCGTGCTCGAGCACCGCGCGGCGGACCGAAGGGGAGAGCGCGGCGGGGCTGTCGTCGCTCGCCGGAACAGCCGCGGCCGGAGCGGCGGCGGGCGTGGCCGCGGGCGCGGCGGTGGGCTGGGGCGCTTCGGCAGGCCTGGCGGCAGTGCCATCGGCAGCCTCGATCGTCGCGATCATCGCGCCGACATTGACGGTGTCGCCGACCTGCACGGCATGCTCACCCATGATGCCCGCGACCGGGGACGGCACCTCGACCGAGACCTTGTCGGTCTCGAGGCTGGCGATCGGCTCATCGACCGCCACGGCGTCGCCGGGCTGCTTCAGCCATTCGCCGAGCGTCGCCTCGGTGATCGATTCGCCCAGGGTGGGGACTTTGACTTCGGTTGCCATCGTATCTTCCTCGTGCCGCGCAAGGCGGACTTATGATTTGCGCGTGCGGCGGATTTCTTCGCGGACATTATGGCCGAGCGCGTCGGCGACGAGCGCGGCCTGCTCCATCTGGTGGCGCTTCATCAGGCCGGTCGCGGGCGAAGCCGAAGCGGCACGGCCGGCATAGCGGGCGCGCTGCGGCTTCACGGCGGCCTCGACCAGGCATTCCTCGATAAAGGGCTCGGCGAAGCTCCAGGCGCCGTTGTTCTTCGGCTCTTCCTGCGCCCAGACCACCTCTTCGAGGTTCGCCATGTTCTTCAGGCGTACCGTCAGCGGCTCGCTCGGGAAGGGATAAAGCTGCTCGACCCGGACGATCGCGGTGTTCGTGTCGCCCGCCGCGTCGCGTGCCTCCATCAGGTCATAGGCGACCTTGCCGGTGCAGAGCACGAGGCGCTTCACATCCTGGTCGGCGGGTGCCGACGGATCGCTCAGCAGCCGCATGAAGTGGCTGTCGCCCTGGAAATCCTCCGCCTTCGACACCGCGAGCTTGTGGCGGAGCAGCGATTTGGGCGTGAAGATGATCAGCGGCTTGCGGAACGAGCGATGCATCTGCCGGCGCAGCAGGTGGAAATAATTGGCCGGCGTGGTGCAGTTGGCGACCTGCATATTGTCCTGCGCGCAAAGCTGCAGGAAGCGCTCGACGCGCGCCGAGCTATGCTCCGGCCCCTGCCCTTCATAGCCGTGCGGCAGCAGCATCACGAGGCCGTTGGCACGGAGCCATTTGGCCTCGCCGCTGGCGATGAACTGATCGATCATGATCTGCGCACCGTTCATGAAGTCGCCGAATTGCGCCTCCCACAACACCAGTGTCTTCGGATCGGCCAGCGCATAGCCATATTCGAAACCGAGCACGCCATATTCGCTCAAGGGGCTGTCGAGCACCTCGAAGCGGCCATGCTCGATCTGCGCGAGCGGCAGATATTTATGCTCGTCGGTCTGGTCGACCCAGACGGCGTGGCGCTGGCTGAAGGTGCCACGCCCCGAATCCTGGCCCGACAGGCGGACGCCATAGCCTTCCGACATCAGCGATCCATAGGCGAGCGCCTCGCCGGTCGCCCAATCGAAATTGGCGCCCGATTTGAACATCTCGCGCTTGGCATCGATCACGCGCGCGAGCGTCTTGTGAATCGTCAGGCCTTCGGGAACGGTCGTCAGCGTGCGGCCGATCGAATCGAACAGCTTGGTCTCGATGCCCGTCTCGACGTTGCGGCGCGCGCTCTCGGCATCGGCCGGCGCGTGCAGGCCCGACCAGCGGCCGGCGAACCAGTCAGCCTTGTTGGGCTTGTACGCCGCACCCGCCTCGAACTCGCCTTCGAGCAAGGTCGTGAACTGCGCGATATTGTCGTCGATCCAGGCCCGGTCGATCACCTTCTGCTCGATCAGCTTCTGGCCATAGACCTCGCTGACGGGCGGATGGGCGCGGATGCGATCGTACATCAGCGGCTGGGTGAAGCTCGGCTCATCGCCCTCGTTGTGACCGAAGCGGCGATAGCACCACATGTCGATCACGATATCGCGGTGGAAACGCTGGCGGAACTCGATCGCCATCTTGGTGGCGAAGGTCACCGCCTCGGGATCGTCGCCATTGACGTGGAAGATCGGCGCCTGGACGCCCTTCGCCACGTCCGAGGGATAGGGCGAGGAGCGCGCGAATTGCGGGCTCGTCGTGAAGCCGATCTGGTTGTTGATGACGAAGTGGATGCAGCCGCCGGTATTATAGCCGCGAATACCCGAGAAGCCGAGGCACTCCCACACGATCCCCTGGCCCGCAAAGGCCGCGTCGCCATGGATCAGCACGGGGAGCGACGCCTTGTGCTCCTTCAGATCGCCCGCGATCGTCTGGATCGCACGAATCTTGCCGAGCACGACCGGATCCTCGGCCTCCAGATGCGACGGGTTGGCGACCAGCGACATATGGACGCTGATCCCGTCGAACTCGCGATCGGTCGACGTGCCGAGATGGTATTTGACGTCGCCCGAGCCGGCCACGTCATCGGGATTGTCCGAGCCGCCGCCGAATTCGTGGAAGATGATCCGGAACGGCTTGGCCATCACGTTGGTGAGCACGTTCAGCCGGCCGCGATGCGCCATGCCGAACACGATCTCGCGCACGCCGAACTGGCCGCCATATTTGATCACGCTTTCGAGCGCGGGGATCATGCTTTCGCCGCCGTCGAGCCCGAAGCGCTTGGTGCCGACGAATTTACGGCCGCAGAATTTCTCCCACTGCTCGGCCTCGATCACCTTGTTGAGGATCGCCTTCTTGCCCAGCGGGCTGAACTCGATCGCCTTGTCCTTGCCTTCCATGCGGTCCTGCAGGAAGCGGCGCTCCTCGACATCGGCGATGTGCATATATTCGAGGCCGACATTGCCGCAGTAATTCGCGCGCAGGATGTCGACGATCTCGCGCACCGTCGCCCATTGCAGGCCCAGCGTACCGCCGAGATAGACGGGCCGATCGATATCGTCGTTGGAGAAGCCGTGATATTCGGTCGTGAGATCGGCCGGCATCTCGCGCTTCGACAGGCCGAGCGGATCGAGATTGGCGGCGAGATGGCCGCGCACCCGATAGGTGCGGATCAGCAGCATCGCGCGGATCGAATCGCCGGCGGCGCGGATGATGTCTTCCTGCGACGGCGCGGCGGCAGCGGGGGCCGCGGGCTTGGCGCCGCCCCTGGCCGGCTTGGGCGCCGGCTCCATCTGGGTCGGGTCGAGCGCCGCGGTCAGATCGTCGGTGCTGGAAACCGGCCAGTTGGGCTGCTCCCAGCTCGGGCCCTGGCTGGAGCCTTCGAGCCCCTCGAACCAGGAGCGCCATGACGGCTCGACGCTGTCTGGCGACAGCTTGTAGCGTGCATAGAGCGTTTCGATGAAGGCGGGGCTCACCCCGCCCGCGATCTCCGCGAAATCCTGGCCTTCATAGCCCATCTGGCTGTTCCTCGGCGCATCCCTGGGGAGGTGATGCCTCTTTGGTCCCGCCCTAGGCGGGATGTGGTTAACCGTTCAGTACCGAGAGCAATGTGGTGCCCAGCTCCGAAGGGCTGTCCGCCACCTTGATCCCTGCCGCTTCCATCGCGGCGATCTTGTCCTCCGCGCCGCCCTGGCCGCCCGAGACGATCGCCCCGGCATGGCCCATGCGCCGGCCCGGAGGCGCGGTGCGGCCCGCGATGAAGCCGGCCATCGGCTTCGAGCGGCCGCGCTTCGCCTCGTCGCGGAGGAACTGCGCCGCTTCCTCTTCGGCCGAGCCGCCGATCTCGCCGATCATGATAATCGACTGAGTCTCGGGATCGGCGAGGAAGAGCTCGAGCACGTCGATGAAGTTCGTGCCGTTGACCGGATCGCCGCCGATGCCGACCGCGGTCGTCTGGCCGAGGCCCGCATTCGACGTCTGGAACACGGCTTCATAGGTAAGCGTGCCGGAGCGGCTTACAACGCCGACCGAGCCCTTGCGGAAGATGTTGCCGGGCATGATGCCGATCTTGCACTCGCCGGGGGTGAGGACGCCCGGGCAGTTCGGACCGATCAGGCGCGATCTGGAGCCCGACAGCGCGCGCTTCACCTTGACCATGTCGAGCACCGGGATGCCCTCGGTGATCGTGACGATCAGCGGGACCCCGGCGTCGATCGCCTCGAGGATCGAGTCAGCCGCGAAGGGCGGCGGGACGTAGATGACGGACGCGGTCGCGCCGGTCTTCGCAACGGCCTCGGCGACGGTGTCGTAGACCGGCAGGCCGATATGCTCGGTGCCGCCCTTGCCCGGCGTGACGCCGCCGACCATCTGCGTGCCATAGGCGAGCGCCTGCTGGGTGTGGAAGGTACCGGTCTCACCGGTCATGCCCTGGGTGATGACCTTGGTGTTCTTGTCGACGAGGATGCTCATTCGGTTCTCTTCCTCATTGTTCCCCGGCGAAGGCCGGGGCCCAGTTGGGAAAGCGGCGATGGCTCATGCCCAGGCCGGCTTCCACTCCATATCCGCAGCTCTCGCTGCCGCGCTTCTTAGTTCAGCGAGCTGTCAATGGCCTTGCACGCCACGAGCAATTCCTTGACCGCCTCGACCGAGACGTCGAGATTCTTCTTGGCCTCGGCATCGAGCTTGATCTCGACCACCTTCTCGACGCCGCCGGCGCCGATGACCACCGGTACGCCGACATAGAGATTGTCCACGCCGTACTGACCGGTCAGGTGGACCGCCGCCGGGAGCAGGCGCTTCTGATCGTAGAGATAGGCCTCCGCCATCGAGATCGCGCTGGTGGCGGGCGCATAATAGGCCGAACCGGTCTTGAGCAGCGCGACGATCTCGCCGCCGCCGGCGCGGGTGCGGGCGACGATCGCGTCGATCCGCTCCTGGGTCGAAAAGCCCATCTCGATCAGGTCGGGAACCGGGATGCCCGAGACGGTCGAGTAGCTGATCACCGGGACCATCGTGTCCCCGTGTCCGCCGAGCACGAAGGAGGTGACGTCCTTGACCGAGACCTTGAACTCTTCGGCGAGGAAATGGCTGAAGCGCGAGCTGTCGAGCACGCCCGCCATGCCGACGACCTTCTGGTGCGGCAGGCCGGAGAATTCGCGCAGCGCCCAGACCATCGCGTCGAGCGGGTTGGTGATGCAGATCACGAAGGCGTCGGGCGCGTTGGCGGCGATGCCCTCGCCGACGGCTTTCATGACCTTCAAATTGATGCCGAGCAGGTCGTCGCGGCTCATGCCCGGCTTGCGAGCGACGCCGGCGGTGACGATGATGACATCCGCGCCCGCGATATCGGCATAATCGTTGGTGCCGGTGATCCTGGCGTCGAAGCCCTCTACCGGTGAGCACTGGCTGAGATCGAGCGCCTTGCCCTGAGGCACGCCCTCGACCACGTCGAACAGGACGATATCGCCCAGGCCCTTGAGGGCAGCGAGGTGAGCGAGCGTGCCGCCGATGTTGCCGGCGCCGATCAGCGCGATCTTCTTGCGGGCCATGAGTCGTCCTTTCGGAAGTATTGGAGCCGCGCGCGCGGCGAAACTGGGCGGCGGCTTAGGCGCGTTTTGCCGTAGGGGCAACCGGTAAAGGCGAGTAATTTGCGTGTCATATTGCGAGTGCTTCGCAAGTGCATTTAGGCGGGCATATCGCTCCCAGGATCGACATAACGCCGCTCGCCCGTAGCGTCATTATACCAGACGGTTAGCGGCCGCCCGCTCGCATCGTCGACGAAACGTTCGGACGTTTCGCGCCAGGCACCGCCCGCCGGCTTGGCCTGGGCGGCACCGTAACGCCGCCGTTCGAAGATGATCCCGGCGAGCAGGATCGTCGCCGCGATCAGCGTCGGCCACACCGCCGGATCGATCGCCGCGCCGATCAGGGCAGCGGTGAACAGCAGCATCGCGGCGACCAGGATGAAGGTGCGCAGCATCATGCCGGCGGCGGATCGAGGATGACGGCGGTGCCGTAGGCGACGACCTCGTTCATCGCCTGGGCGAGCTCGCCCGAATCGAAGCGCATCATCACGACCGCGTTCGCGCCCATCAGCGCGGCGTTGGCGACGAGGCGGTCGATCGCGTGGCGGCGCGTATCCTCGACCAGCCGCGTATATTCGGGGATCTCGCCGCCGAAGAGCGAGCGCAGGCCGGCGGTGATGTTGCCGCCCAGGCCCCGGCTGCGGACGACGACGCCGAACACCTGGCCGAGCGTGGCGCGGACAGTGTGGCCGGGTACGTTTTCAGTGGTGGTGACGAGCATCGAGTCCCTCCATGGCCGTGTGAGTCATGATAGCAGCCCGCCGCGCGATGGCGAGCGGCCTCAGTTCGCGCCGTGGCCAAGCTCCAGATATTCCTCCGAGCCCATCTCCTCGAGCCGGCTGATCGTGCGCTCGAACTCGAAGCGGCCGTCACCCTTTTCGTAGAGCTCGCCCGGCGGCGCGTCGGCGGCGGCGAGCAGCTTCACCTTATGCTCGTAGAGCGAGTCGATCAGGCTGACGAACCGCGCCGCCTCGTTGCGGTTCTCCGGCCCGAGCCGGGGCACGCCGACAAGGATCACGGTGTGGAAGCGCCGCGCGATGGCGAGATAGTCGGCCGCGCCGCGCGCTTCGCCGCACAGCCGCTTGAACGAGAAGACCGCGACGCCCTTCAGGCTCTTGGGCACGTGCAGCGTGCGGCCGCCGCCGACCGGCAGCTCCTCGGACGGGACATGCTCGCGATCCTCGGGCGGATAGTCGGTCAGGCGGAAGAAGGCGGCGGAGAGCTCGGCGGTCGCCTCTGGGCCGTTGGGGACGAGCCAGGTCTCGACCTGGCCGAGCCGGTCGCGGCGGTAATCGACCGGGCCGTTGAGCGCGAGCACCTGCATCCTGGTCTCGATCAGCTCGATGAAGGGAAGAAAATGCTCGCGGTTGAGCCCGTCCTTGTAGAGATCGCGCGGCGGGCGGTTCGAGGTCATCACCACCGTCACGCCGTGGCGCAGCAGCTCGGTGAACAGCCGCGACAGGATCATGGCGTCGGGGCTGTTGGTGACCATGATCTCGTCGAAGCAGAGAACCTTGATCTCGTCCGCGATCGCGGCGGCGACGGGGAGGATGGGATCGCCGACCTCCTTCTCGCGCTCGACCCGGAGCCGGGCGTGCACGTCGAGCATGAATTCGAGGAAGTGGATGCGGCGTTTCCGCCGCATGTCCACGCAGCCGAAGAACAGGTCCATCAGCATCGACTTGCCGCGCCCGACGCCGCCCCAGAGATAGATGCCCGCCGGCGCGTCCGGCCGCCGGCCGAGCGCACGCCAGAGGACGCTGCCGCGTTTCGGCACTGCTTCCAGCTCGGTCGCCAGCGCGTCGAGGCGGCGGGCGGCCTCGGCCTGTTCGGGATCGGGCTTCAGCTCGTCCGCGGCAACCAGGGCTTCGTAGCGGGCAAGGACGTTGGGCAACTCAGCCCTCGACCTGCGGGATCGTCTTGGCGGACTTGCGGATCGTGCCGGCGAAGCTCGCGACCTTCTCGCCGCCCTGGACGACCAGACCGCGCAGGAAGAGCAGCCGGCCGGTTTCCTTGAGCAATTCGACCTGCGCCTCGAGCGGTTCGCCGATCCGGCCGCCACCCATGAACTGCGCGGTCAGGTCGAGCGTCACCGCCGAACCGGCGGTGATGAGCCCGAAGGCGCGCGAGGCGGCGAACAGCGAGACATCGATGAAGCCGAGCATCGCCCCGCCATGGACATTGTCACGCAGATTGGAATGGCGCCGCTCCGGCGTCATGCGGACGCGCGCCACACCATTGTCGATGCGGACCAGCATCGGGCCGAGAAAGCTGTTGTAGCGCGTCGGATCGGTGAAGCCCCAGCGCATCCAGCCCGGATGATCGGGATCTTCCTCGTAGAGGAAGGTGGCGGGCGGCGGCGTGTCGGTCACCGAACCAGCCTCAGACGACCCGCTCGACTTCCATCTTCTTGATCTCGGCGATCGCCTTGGCCGGATTGAGGCCCTTGGGGCAGACATTCGCGCAGTTCATGATGGTGTGGCAGCGATAGAGGCGGAACGGATCCTCGAGCTCGTCGAGACGGTCGCCGGTCATTTCGTCGCGGCTGTCGGCGAGCCAGCGATAGGCCTGCAACAGGATCGCGGGGCCGAGGAACTTGTCGCTGTTCCACCAATAGCTCGGGCACGCGGTCGAGCAGCAGGCGCACAGGATGCACTCGTACAGGCCGTCGAGCTTCTCGCGGTCGGCGGGCGACTGGAGTCGCTCCTTGCCCGAGGGCGGCGGCGTGACCGTCTGCAGCCACGGCTTGATCGACGAATATTGCGCGTAGAAATGGGTGAAATCGGGGACGAGATCCTTGATCACGTCCATGTGCGGCAGCGGCGTGATGCGGATCTCCCCCTTCACGTCCTCGATCGCGGTGGTGCAG
>NZ_JAQGLC010000141.1 GCF_028293085.1 Sphingomonas bacterium | reverse complement strand
ACGCCGTAATCCTGCTCCATCAGCCAGTGCGCCAGCTTGGCGATGGTGGTGGTCTTGCCCGATCCGTTGACGCCGATGACGAGGATGACCTGCGGGCGCGGGAACGCCTCGATCTGGAGCGGCTTCGCCACCTTGGCGAGCACCTTCTCGATCTCCTCGGCCACGATCAGGCGGATGCCGAGCTCCTCCATGTTGCGCTCGAAGCTGCCCTCGGCGAGGCGGACGCGGATGCGCGCGGCGGTCTCCGGGCCGAGATCGGAGGCGATCAGCGCTTCCTCGATCTCGTCGAGCGTCGCCTCGTCGAGCCGCGCCGTGCCGAGCCCGGCGAGGTTGCCGATCAGGCGATCGGAGGTGCGCTTGAAGCCGCCGAGCAATTTGTCGTGCCAGCTTGGGGTCGTGCTCATGCAGGGGTTCCGGTGAGGGTGTTGGCGGTGACGCCGGTGATCAGGATGGAGGCCACAGCGCCGATATCGCGCTGTGCGAGCAGGGGCCAGCGCACTTCCGCGAAGGCCGGGCAATGGCCGCGATCGCCCGGGCGTTCGACCAGGGTCGGCTGCACGGTGCCGACGAAGCCCTGCAACCACGCCGTGCGTCGGGCCGCGCCCGTCTCCCGCAGCAATGCCGCGCGGCGCTTGCGTACTTCCGGCTCCACCTGCGGCATGCGCGCGGCGGGCGTGCCTTCGCGCGGGGAATAAGGGAAGATATGCGCATGGACGACGTCGCAATCGTCGATCAGCGCCAGCGTATTGCGGAACATCGCCTCGGTTTCGGTCGGAAAGCCGGCGATCAGGTCGGCGCCGATCGCGATGTCGGGACGGGCAGCCTTGAGGCGCTCGACCACGCTTACGCTCTCGGCGCGGCTGTGGCGGCGCTTCATGCGCTTCAGGATCATGTCGTCGCCGGCCTGGAGCGAGAGATGGACGTGCGGCATCATCCGCGGCTCGCCGGTGAGCAGGTCGAACAGGCGGTCGTCGATCTCGATCGAATCGAGCGAGGAGAGGCGCAGGCGTTCGAGGTCGGGCACGTGGCGCAGGATTCGCTCGACCAGCATCCCCAGGCTGGGCGCGCCGGGAAGATCGGGGCCGTAGCTGGTCAGGTCGACGCCGGTCAGCACCACTTCGCGATGTCCGGATTCGACCAGTGTCCGGATCCGGTCGATCACCGCGCCCGCTGGCACCGAGCGGCTGTTGCCGCGACCGAAGGGGATCGCGCAGAAAGTGCAGCGATGATCGCAGCCATTCTGCACTTCCACAAAGGCCCGGGCGTGCGACGTGAAGGCGGCGGCGAGGTGAGGGGCGGTTTCGCGCACCTGCATGATGTCGCCGACGACGATCGCATCCTCGGCCAGCCAGGCGGCGGGCAGGAGCTTTTCGGCATTGCCGATCACCCGGTCGACCTCGGGCATGGCGGCAAAGCCCTGCGGGTCGATCTGCGCGGCGCAGCCGGTCACCACGATCTGCGCGCCGGGGCGGTCGCGGCGCGCGCGACGGATCGCGCTGCGGGTCTCGCGCACCGCGCCGTTGGTGACCGCGCAGCTGTTGACCACCACCATGTCGCGCCCGCCGACAAGCGCACGGATCGTTTCGCTTTCCGCGATGTTCAGGCGGCAGCCCAGGCTGATAATGTCGGGCTCAGCCATGAGGGCGAGCGGAAAGGTCGAACATGCGCGGTGATCTAGGGGCCGGCTCGGGCGAAGTCCATGACATGGCCCAGGCGGTGCTCGACTTCTGGTTCGGCGAGGTGCCGGCCGAAAAGCGCTTTGCGCGGGACGATGGGCTGGATCGGACCGTCGCCGGGCGCTTCGGGGCGATGCGGGAGGCGGTGCTGGGGAGCGAGGCGTCTGGCTGGCGCGACGATCCGAACACGCTGTTGGCGGCGATCATCCTGCTCGACCAATTCTCCCGCAACATCCACCGCGACGACAGCGAGGCGTTTGCGGGTGACGCGCTGGCGCTCGGCCTGGCGAAAGAGGCGATCGAGCGAGGGTGGGACGAGACGCTCGCTCCGGAACGGCGGGCTTTCCTCTATATGCCGCTGATGCACGCCGAGGATCGCGAGACGCAAACGACGAGCCTGGCCTGTTTCGAACGGCTCGGCGACGACGAGAACCTGTTCTACGCCCGCGAGCATGCCGATGTGATTGCGCGGTTCGGGCGCTTCCCGTCACGCAACCCGGCGCTCGGGCGGCCATCGACGCCCGAGGAAGAGGCGTATCTCAGCCGGCTAGGCGCTGGGTGGTAGGGGCTTCCTTCGACGGCTCGGTCGCCGGGGACTGAAGTAGCAGGCGCTTCTCGGCGAGAAGACGGCGGGTGTTGGTGATGCTCATCGGCCGCCCATAGAGATAGCCCTGGCCCTTGGAGCAACCGAGCGTGCGCAGCCGCTCCTCGATCGACGCATCCTCGATGCCCTCCGCGGTGATCGGCAGGTTGAGGCTGTCGCCGAGCCGGGTGATCGCGTTGACGATCGCGGCGCTTTCCGAATTCTCGTTGATCGACATGATGAAGCTCTTGTCGATCTTGATCCGGTCGAACGGGAGCGCGCGCAGATGCGCGAGCGAGGAATAGCCCGTGCCGAAATCGTCGAGCGCGAGGCGGATGCCCTGGTTCTTCAGGCTGCCGACGATCGACTGGGCGAGCGCGAGATTGTCGAACAGCGAGGTCTCGGTGATCTCGATCTCGAGCCGGGTCGCGGGGAAGCCGGTTTCGGTGAGGACCTTGATGATCTTCTGCGCGAGCCAGGCGTCCTTGAGCTGCCAGGGCGAGATGTTGACGGAGATCGACAGCGCCGGATCCCAGTCTTTCGCCGCGGTGAAGGCCTGGCGCATGATCGACAGCGAGAGATCGGAGATCATGCCGGTCTCCTCCGCGATCGGGATGAAGACGTCGGGACCGATCAGGCCGCGCTGCGGATGCTCCCAGCGCGCCAGCACTTCGAAGCCGCCGAGGCGGCCGGTGGTGAGATCGATCTGCTGTTCGAAATAGGGGACGATCTCCTGCCGCGGGATCGCACCGCGCAGGCCGACCTCGAGCTCGTTGCGGGCCTGGAGCTCGCGCTCCATCGACAGATCGAACCAGGCGAAGCGGTTGCGGCCCGAATTCTTGGCCGCGTACATCGCGATATCGGCCGAACGCATCAGCGCGTCGATGCTGGTGCAATCGAAGTCCGAGCGGGCGACGCCGACCGAGACGCTGATATGCAGCTGCAGCCCGTCGGCCTTGAACGGCTGGGCGAGGCGCGAGACGAGGCGTTCTGCGATCCGCTCGACCGTGGCGGGGTGGTCGGGATCGAACAGGAAGGCGCAGGCGAACTCGTCGCCGCCGAAGCGCGCGGTGAGGGCGATCGACGGCATCGCCTCGGCGATCTCGGTCGCGACCTCGCGCAGCAGCGCGTCGCCGGTCGCGTGGCCGTGCATGTCATTGATCGTCTTG
Organism: Sphingomonas bacterium; assembly: GCF_028293085.1. GTDB lineage: Bacteria > Pseudomonadota > Alphaproteobacteria > Sphingomonadales > Sphingomonadaceae > Sphingomonas. The sequence continues at coordinate 4,694 of NZ_JAQGLC010000141.1, read as the reverse complement.
AAGTGATCGAGATCGAGCATCATCATCGCCATGGCCTTGCCCCGGCGCTGGGCCCGGACGAACATGGCGGCACCTTCCTCGCCAAGGCTGCGGCGGTTGAGGAAGCCGGTCAGCGGATCCTTGGCGGCAAGCTGCTGCGCGCGTTCCTCGGCGGCGGCGCGAATCGAGACTTCACGCGCCAGCTCGCGGTGGCGGCGCCAGCCGAACAGGATCAGCGCGACGTTGAGCAGCAGCGCGATGACCAAAGTCTGGTCGGCGCCGTCGCCATTGGCGAAATAATGCTGGAGCGTGGTGGACAGCACCGAGCTGCCGGTGCCGACGAACAACAGGATCGACGCGACCGTGATCGCACCGCTCACCATGTCGCGACGCGCCGTCAGCGGTTCGACCTTCGATTCGTCGCTCATTTCACCTGCCATACCGACGTGCCCCACGGATCCCCATGGATGCTCATCACACAGGAGCGGTATAGATCGGGTTAAGCCCCGTGCATGTAAAAGCGGCCCCGGCGCGGATGCCCGAGCGCCATGGTTGCGTAATTGCGCTCCCCGCGCTAAGGGCCCCGCGATCGTTTCCGTCATGGGATTCGTGAAGGGCCGCCCACGGGGCGTACGCCGGCCGACGAGGTTTCGTCCGCCGGCGTTCTTTGCGTTGATCATGGCCGGGCCCGATCCGGAATGAAAGGTTGTTGATGTTCGAGAGCCTGAGCGACCGCCTTGGCGGTGTGTTCGATCGACTGCGTGGGCGCGGCGCGCTGACGGAGGCGGACGTGCGCGCGGCGATGCGCGAGGTGCGCGTCGCGTTGCTCGAGGCCGATGTCGCGCTGCCCGTTGCGCGCGAGTTCGTCGACAAGGCGACCGAGAAAGCGATCGGCCACAACGTCCTGCGCTCGGTGACGCCGGGCCAGCAGGTCGTGAAGATCGTCAATGACGCGCTGGTCGAGATGCTCGGCTCGGATGCGTCGGAGCTTGAGCTGGGGGTCACCCCGCCGGCGGTGATCATGATGGTCGGGCTGCAGGGCTCGGGCAAGACGACGACCACCGCCAAGATCGCGCTGCGGCTGGCGAAGCGCGACCGCAAGAAGGTGTTGATGGCGTCGCTCGACGTCAATCGCCCGAATGCGCAGGAGCAGCTGGCGACGCTCGGCACCCAGGCCGAGGTGGCGACCTTGCCGGTCGTGCCGGGCCAGCAGCCGGTCGATATCGCCAGGCGCGCGCTGCAGGCGGCCAGGCTGCAGGGCTTTGACGTCCTGATGCTCGATACTGCGGGCCGGTTGCACGTCGACCAGGCGCTGATGGACGAGATGAAGGCGGTCGCGGATGTCGCGAAGCCCGCCGAGATCCTGCTCGTCGTCGACGCGCTGACCGGCCAGGATGCCGTCAATGTCGCGAGCAGCTTCTCCGCGCAGGTGCCGCTGACCGGCGTCGTGCTGACCCGCATGGACGGCGATGCGCGCGGCGGCGCGGCGCTGTCGATGCGCGCCGTCACCGGCAAGCCGATCAAGTTCGCCGGCATGGGCGAGAAGCTCGATGCGCTCGAGGCGTTCCATCCGGGCCGTGTCGCCGGCCGCATCCTCGGCATGGGCGACGTGGTCGGCCTGGTCGAGCGCGCGGCCGAAGCGATCCAGCAGGAAGACGCCGAGAAGATGGCGGCGAAGCTGGCCAAGGGCCAGTTCGACCTGAATGATTTGCGTCAGCAGCTCGCGCAGATGCGCCGCATGGGCGGCCTCGGCGCGCTCGCCGGCATGATCCCGGGCATGAAGAAGGCGCAACAGGCAATGGCCTCGGGCGCGGTCGATGAGAAGATTCTGCTCCGCATGGACGCGATGATCACCTCGATGACGCCCAAGGAGCGCAGCAAGCCCGAGATCATCAATGCCAAGCGCAAGATCCGGGTGGCGAAGGGCAGCGGCACGACCGTGCAGGACGTGAACAAGCTGCTCAAGATGCACCAGGAAATGGCCACGGCCATGAAGAAGATCCGTAAGATGGGCGGGATGAAGGGCATGATGTCCATGCTCGGCAAGGGCGGCATGGGCGGCCTCGGCAACGCTTTAGGCGGCCCCGGGCTCGGCAACATGCTGGGTGGCAACGGCCCCGCCGGCGGCCCCGGCCTTCCAGGACTTGGCGGCGGGCAGGCCAATCTGCCCCCCGGCTTCGAGAATTTGTTCAACAAGAAATAACGTGATCGAAAGAAGGAAGAAGAAGTAATGGCACTCAGCATTCGACTGTCGCGCGGCGGCTCCAAGAAGCGCCCTTATTACCGCATCGTGGTCGCGGACGCCCGTAGCCCGCGTGACGGCCGCTTCATCGAGAAGCTCGGCACCTACAATCCGCTGCTCGCCAAGGACGATGACAAGCGCATCGTGCTCGACGGCGAACGCGCCAAGCATTGGCTGAGCGTCGGCGCGCAGCCGACCGACCGCGTCGCCCGTTTCCTCGACGTTGCCGGCGTGCGCGAGCGTCCTGCCCGCAACAACCCGAACAAGGGCAAGCCCGGCGAGAAGGCCGTCGAGCGCGCCGAAGAGCGTGCGACCAAGCTGGTCGAGGCCGAAGAGGCGAAGGCCGCAGCAGCCGCCGCTCCGGCGCCCGAGCCGGTTGCCGAGCCCGAGCCCGTCGCGGAGGAAGCGCCTGCGCAGGACAGCAACGAGGAAGCCGAGGCGGTGATCGCCGCCGAGGTCGAAGCCGCGACCGAAGAGCCCACGCCGGAAGCCGAAGCGGTTGCCGAGGCGGTTTCGGAAGAAACCCCGCCGGTGGAAGCCGAGGCAGCTCCGGAAGCCGTGGCGGAAGAAGCCGCTCCTGAAGTCGCCGCCGAGGAGGCTCCCGTCGCTGAAGAGGCTCCCGTCGCCGAAGCCCCCGCCGAAGCCAATGAGTCGACCCCGGACAGCGATGCCGGCGACACCGAAGAAGCTGCCGAGGGCAAGAGCGCCCAGGCTCCGGCCGAGGGCTGAGCTTAATCCCCCTCCCGCTTGCGGGAGGGGCTAGGGGAGGGCTTGTCCACTCGCTATGCCGTCTGAGACAAACCCTCCCCCGACTCCTCCCGTAAATGGGAGGAGAGACTTGCCCGTCACGCTCGCCGTCATCATCGGCGCGCACGGCGTGACGGGGGAGGTCCGCCTCAAGGTCTTCGCCGAGGATTTGAAGCCCTATAAGAGCTTCAACAGCGGCACGCTGACGCTGAAATCGCTGCGTCATGGCAGCAATGGCGAGATCGCCCGTATCGCCGAGGTCAACGACCGCAACGCCGCCGAGGCGCTGCGCGGGACCGAGCTGACCGTGCCGCGATCGGCGCTGCCCCCGCTCGCGGAGGGCGAATATTACCATGCCGACCTGCTTGGGCTCCCGGCCGTCTCCACGACGGGCGAGGTGCTCGGCCGCGTCGTCGCGATCGACGATTTCGGCGCGGGCGACGTGATCGAGATCGAACGCCCCGACGGCAAGCGCTTCATGGTCCCGATGAACCTCGACGCGGTGCCGGAATGGGGCGAGACGCTCGTCGTTGACGCCGCATTCGCCAGTTAGTATATACATAGCGTATATACGGAGCTGGCGATGACCGAATATCGCGCGAAAATATTCAAGTCCGGCAATTCGCTCGCGCTGCGGCTACCCAAGGCACTGGGCCTGAAGGAAGGTGCCGAAATGCGCGTGCGCGACGATGGCGGCAAATTCACGTTCGAGCCCGCCGACGTGAAGCGCAAGATCGACGTCAGCAAGTTCTGGGGCAAGGCACCCGGCCTTGCCGTGCCGCCGCGGGAGGATTTCGACGATCCGCCCCGTGTCTGGGACGCGCCCGGCTGGCCTGACTATCGCAAGCACGAATGACGCTGGCCCTGATCGATACCGATTGCTGTGTGTACGCGCTGACCGGCTCGCATCCGGCTTTGCGCGCGCGGCTGATAGAGCGTGAACCGGGTACGGTTGCAATCTCCGCGATCACCTTTGCGGAGATCGCGCTCGGCTCGATCAACGGCAAGGCGCCGCCGATCGCGGTGCTTGAGGCCTTTGTCGAGGAAATTCCCGTGGTCGACTTCACGGAAGCGGCTGCGCGCGCCTATGCGCGTCTGCCGTTCAAGCGGGGTCGCTTCGATCGACTTCTGGCCGCCCATGCGTTGAGTCTCGACGCCGTGCTAGTGACCAACAACGAACGCGACTTCGTTGATGTGCCGGGCCTCCGGATCGAGAACTGGACGATATGACCTTCGCCGCCACCGTCCTGACGCTCTACCCGGAGATGTTTCCCGGGCCGCTCGGCGTTTCCCTGGCGGGTCGGGCGCTGACCGAGGGCAAATGGTCGCTCGACGCGGTCAATATCCGCGACTTCGCGATCGACAGGCATCGCACCGTCGACGACACGCCGGCGGGCGGCGGGGCGGGGATGGTGCTGCGCGCCGACGTGCTCTCCGCGGCGATCGACAGCGTCGCCGACGATCGCCCGGTGCTCGCCATGACCCCGCGGGGTGTCCCGCTCACCCAGGGCCGAATTCGCGACCTCTCAAGCGGCCCGGGCGTCACCATCCTGTGCGGCCGGTTCGAAGGTTTCGACGAACGGATCTTCGAAGGTCGTGCGATCGAGCAGGTCTCGATCGGCGACTATGTCCTGTCCGGCGGGGAGATGGGCGCGCTGGTCTTGCTCGACGCTTGCATTCGGCTGCTTCCCGGCGTAATGGGCGCGCCTTCCAGCGGTGTGGACGA
>NZ_JAQGLC010000259.1 GCF_028293085.1 Sphingomonas bacterium | reverse complement strand
CTGCATCTAGCGATGCTACCCGTCATGCGACAGCGGCTGTCCTCAGCCTTTATGCTTGGGCTTCTTGTCCTTCTTGGGTGGCGGGCCGCTCGTCAGCAGCTCGTCGTTCCTGCATTCGTCGCGATCGACCAGCAGCGAGCCGAACTTGTCGAGCGAGCTGGAGCCGCTGGTCTTCACGCCGATCCGGGTGGCGAAGGACAGGCCGAGGCAAGGGCCCATCAGCGTCGCATGATACCATTTCCGGCTGCGATCCTGGAGATAGACCGCATGATCGCCGTCGGGCTGGAAATCATAAATGCCGTCATGGTCGACGAACGGGATCGACGCGGGCGTGCCCGGCGGTGGCGGCGCCTTCTGGGCGATCGCGGCCGTGCCGAGGATCAGCAGGGGGACGGCGAGCAGGCTGCGATATGACATGATAGGCTCCTCGATTGGACAGCAGCGGCCTTGTTACGACAGCCCGGCTGTACGCTCGATGAAGTGCCGGCGACACATTGCGACATAGCGATCATTGCCACCGATCTCGGTTTGCGCGCCCTCGCGGATGGCGTTGCCCGACGCATCGACGCGCATGTTCATCGTCGCCTTGCGCCCGCAGGCACAGACCGATTTGATCTCGATCAGCGAATCAGCGATCGCTAGCAGCCGCGCCGAGCCCTCGAACAGCCGGCCCTGGAAATCGGTGCGCAGGCCGTAGGCGAGCACCGGCACGCCGTGGAAATCGGCGAGATTGGCGAGCTGGTCGACCTGCGCCGTGGTCAGGAACTGCGCCTCGTCGACCAGCACGCAGGCCGGCGGATCCTCGCCCTCGCGCACTGCGATCGCGGTCAGATCGGTATCGCGCTCGAACGCGATCGCATCGGCGCCGAGCCCGATCCGCGAGGTGACGGTACCGGCGGCGAAGCGGTCGTCGATCGCGGCGGTGAACAGCAGGGTGCGCATGCCGCGCTCGCGATAGTTGAAATCGGCCTGGAGCAAAGTGGTCGATTTGCCGGCATTCATCGAGGCGTAGTAGAAATAGAGCTTGGCCATCAGAATGGGCTGCCAGCGAGAAAGACCATGTCGAGCAACATACCTTCAGACCTGTATCCTGTCGCGGTTATCCAGGACCGCTATCGAGGTACCTATAGCAACGGTGAATGGCTCGCTATCTGTCACGCGGGCGAAGACGAAGACGGCACATCAAGGATCGGCTGGCTATTGAAGCTCGGTCCAGGCGATGATGATATCGAAGCGGCCGATTTCTGGTCTTCTCCGCCGTCGTGGATCGCCGTTGGACCGACGCCGGATCAGGCGGTTGCCAACCTGATAGCCAAAACAGCGCCCGGCATTGATCGCGGACCTGCTTGATCGTCAATCGTCGCCTTCCAGATCGCGCGCCACGTGCGGATCGCGGAGCAGCTTGTCGATATGGCTGCCCTCGTCGAAGCTCTCGTCGGCGCGGAATCTCAGCTTGGCGGCGTAGCGCGTGTTCACCCGTGCCGCGACCTCGCGCTGGAGATAGGCGGTGTTGGTGCGCAGCGCCTTCAGTACCGCTTCCTCCTGCTTGCCCAGCAGCGGCTTGATGAAGACGGTGGCGTGGCGCAGATCGGGCGACATGCGCACTTCGGTGACGGTGACGACATGCTTTGCCAGAACCTCGTCGTGCACGTCGCCGCGCGCGAGGATATCGGCCAGCGTATGGCGCACCTGCTCGCCGACGCGGAGCAGGCGGACCGATCTGGACTCGGGGGTTTCGGCTGGTTTCATCGTGTCACCAAACATTCGGGGGGCAGCGCGATTCCGGAAAGCGTGAAGCTGCGATAGGTGATCCTGACCGACTCGCCGCCCCAGATCGGCTTCCAGACCGGTTCCATCGTGATCGGCAGCCCGCCAAGGTGGCTGACCGTCAATGCCCGCGGGCCGGTCCATTTGAGCACGATGCAATCATGCATCGGGCTTTGATAGATCACCCTGCGCGAGAACCACTGGTCGGATTCGAGAAAGACATAGCTGTCCTTCCGCTCGAGCACCGGCGCATCATATTCCGCCGTCGCGACATAAGGATGGCCGGGCGATTTCGCGACCTGCCACGCAATCGTCGGCTCACCGCAACCGGCGAGCGCGAGGCCGAGGCCAAGCGCCGCGCCGGTACGCACCATCGCCATCTTACAGCGTCCGTTCGCGCATCTCGACTTCATAGGTTTCGAGGAAGTCGCCCGGCTTGATGTCGGTATGGCTGGCAAAGGTCACGCCGCATTCCAGGCCGGCGCGGACTTCGGCCACATCGTCCTTGAAGCGCCTGAGCGACGCGATTTCGCCATTGTAGATGATGACGTCGTCGCGCGTGATGCGGGCCTTGAGCGCCTTGCGGATATAGCCCTCGACCACGAGCAGGCCGGCCGCGCGGCCATGCTTGCCGGCGGAGAAGACCTCGCGGATTTCGGCGCGGCCGACGACCGTTTCGAACGCCTCGGGGCCAAGCTCGCCCGCCATGCCCGCCCTGATCTCGTCGATCAGGTCGTAGATCACGTCATAATATTTGAGCGCGACCTTCTGGCGTTCGGCGATCTCGCGTGCCTTGGCATTGGCGCGGACGTTGAAGCCGATGATCGGCGCGCCCGACGCACCCGCCAGGGTGACATCGCTCTCGGTGATGCCGCCGACGCCGGCGTGCAGCACGCGCGCCTTGATGTCGTCGGTCGAGATCTTGTTGATCGAGCCCACGATCGCCTCGACCGAACCCTGCGTGTCGGCCTTGACGACGAGCGGATATTCGATCGCCTGCTTGTCCTTCAACGCGGAGAACATGCTCTCCAGGCTGGCCGGCGCGGAGGTGGTGCGCTTGCTGGTCAGGACGCTCTGGCGATATTCCGCGACCTCGCGGGCGCGCGCCTCGTTCTCGACCACCGACAGCGGATCGCCCGCACGCGGCACGCCCGACAGGCCGAGCACCTCGACCGGCATGGATGGGCCGGCTTCCTTGATCTGCTGGCCCTTGTCGTCGGTCATCGCGCGGACCTTGCCGCTTTCGGCGCCGACGACGAACACGTCGCCGACCTTCAGGGTGCCGCGGTTGACGAGGATCGTCGCTACGGGTCCGCGGCCCTTGTCGAGCTTCGCTTCGATCACGGTGCCCTCGGCGGGTCGATCCGGATTGGCCTTCAATTCGAGCAGCTCGGCCTGGATCTGGATCTTCTCGATCAGCTCGTCGAGCCCGGTCTTCTTGAGCGCCGAAACCTCGACGTCCTGGACGTCGCCCGACATCTCCTCGACCACGACCTCGTACTGGAGGAGCGCCTCGCGGACCTTTTGCGGATTGGCGTCGGGCTTGTCGACCTTGTTGATCGCCACGATCATCGGCACGCCCGCCGCCTTGGTGTGGTTGATCGCCTCGATCGTCTGCGGCTTGAGACCGTCGTCGGCGGCAACCACCAGCACGACGATATCCGTCACATTGGCGCCGCGCGCCCGCATTTCGGTAAAGGCCTCATGGCCCGGCGTGTCGAGGAAGGTGATCTTCGACTTGTCCTTCAGGGTGACCTGATACGCGCCGATATGCTGGGTGATGCCGCCGGCCTCGCCCTTCACCACATCGGTGCCGCGGAGCGCGTCGAGCAGCGAGGTCTTGCCGTGATCGACATGGCCCATGATCGTCACGACCGGCGGACGCGGCACGGCGGCGCCGTCCTCTTCCTCATGCGTGTCGTTGGCCAGATCGATGTCGGCATCGCTGACGCGGGTGATGTTGTGGCCGAACTCGGTGACCAGCAGCTCGGCGGTGTCCTGGTCGATCGTCGCGTTGATCGTGACGGGCATGCCCATCTTGAACAAGGCCTTGACCAGGTCGGCGCCCTTTTCCGCCATGCGGTTGGCGAGTTCCTGGACGGTGATCGCCTCGGGGACGACGACGTCGCGGACCTGCTTGGCCTGCGCCTCGCGCGGGCCGCCCATCCGGCGATGTTCCTTCTCGCGCGCGCGCTTGAGCGCTGCGAGCGAACGGGCACGGGCGCCGTCGCCGTCGCCGAGCGCGCGATTGACGGTGAGCTTGCCGGCGGTGCGGCGGTCGTCGCCCTTGCGGTCGCGCTGCTGCGGACGCG
>NZ_JAQGLC010000137.1 GCF_028293085.1 Sphingomonas bacterium | reverse complement strand
CAAGCTCCGTCTGCGAAAGGCCGAGAATGCGACGTTGGTCGAGGACGGCTTTTCCGATGTCCGCGACGTCCTCGACAACGACGGACCAATATTTGTATTCGACCATTTGGTATCCCCTGCTCCCGATCGGGAACACATGTTTTGTTGATACGCATTCGACCGTCTTCAACCACAAATGCCGGATGGGACGCGCCTCGATCCCGATCGGGATCACATCGGCATTGCTTTCGAATGCGCGAGGCGCCGGGCGAAGCTCTCAGAGCCCCACAGGAGCCTTCCGGCATGATCAGGGCGGAACACGGCCCCGATCGTCGTGGTTGGCGTCTGGTGAAGACTACAGGACTCTAGGGAACGGTCGGCGGCAGCGTGGGCGCCCTGCTGAGCGCTTAATGGACATGAACAGGCGGTGTGGACCTCAGGAGGTGATCAAGGTCGTCATGTCGAATGAGCGTTCTATTGCCAATCTTGACGAATGGCAGGCTACCGACCTTCATAAGGCCGTACAGCGTGGTTCGTCCGAGGCCTGTCAGCGCGACGGCCTCGGCGACGGTGTAAGCCAGTCGGGGACAGGCACCGCCACGGACCATTGCGTGCTCTGACGTGGAAGCAATCATTGCACAGCTCCCTTTCCGCTACCGTCGGCAGGCCGCGGAGTCGCATAACGGCGAGACCAAGCCTCAGATCGAGGAAACATATCGAGATATTGGAAACGATGCATCGCGAACTCCTGTAAACAAGAGCCCTGCTCTACGCCATATCAGGACAAAGGAGGTACGTTTTCCGAATAGACACAGTGTATGTTGCCACGGTCACCTTTCTGCCGCCGGTGACCTCGATTTATGAGGTTTCATTTTTTTGAAAGATACAGTGTCTTTTCTTATCTGGGAGGTATCTAAGATATTAATATATGATAATTATTTTCTCCTTTCCTATAAAACGTATGGGGTAAATAAGAGATACGGAGTATATAAAGACACACTGTATCTTCAAAAAAAATGAATCCACAAGTGTCGATCTCGTGGGCGGTGTATGGCCGACTAGCATGGCAGCAAGTGTACGCTGGCCAAATAGAACTACGCGGCGGCCGATAGCGCCTCAGGTCCGGTTGCAACATATTCTGCCCACGCTTCCATAAGTGGGCGGCGCTTTTCGAGATAATTGGTCCGGCGATATGCTGCTTCGACTCGATTAGCGATTGTATGAGCAAGCGCTGCTTCGACGACATCACCGGCGAAGGCGGTCTGTTCGGCGGCCCAGTCCCTGAAGCTCGATCGAAACCCATGGACTGTCGCCGCCTGAGTCGTGGCTATGCGGAGCGCCTTGCTCATCGTCATATCCGATAGGACACCGCCCCGAAGCCCGGGAAAGACTGGCTCGTTTAGCCCACCTGTGCGCCCGGCCTGCGCCACCTTTAGAACCGCGAGCGCAGCAGGTGCCAAAGGGACTATATGCTCCCTTCCCGCTTTCATTCGGCTTGCTGGAATTGTCCACGTTCCTTGGTCCCAATCAATTTCCTCCCACGTCGCTCCTCTCGCTTCGCCAGATCGCGCAGCAGTCAGAATCGCGAACCGCAGGGCAAGCCTACCGCTTGTGTTAGCTTTGGCGAGCTTACTCGCAAGTGCCGGGACATCGGCGTAAGGCATAGCGGTGAAGTGTCCGTCCTTCTTCGGCTGACGCGGCAGCCCCTTGCCGATTGCACGCATCGGCGCTTCCGTTTCACGATGGCCGGCGGAATACGCCCAATCCAAGACGGTCCCGACCCGTTGCTTTACGCGCCGGGCTGTTTCGGGCTTCTCGAGCCAGATCGGCAACAAGACATCGCGTATGGCTGACGCGTCCAACTTATCGATCCGAACATCTCCAATTTTCGGGAAAGCATAAGATTTCAGCGACGAAAGCCACTGGTCCTGATGCTTCTTATTTCGCCACCCTGCTTTCTGATCCCGGTGGGCAGTCTCGGCTGCCTCACGAAATGTTGGGATACCGGCGGCGAGCCGCCGCGACACCCGCTTTGCCTCGACCGGATCAATCCCGTTGCGCAGCTGTTTACGCGTTTCCCCGGCTTTCTCGCGCGCCTCGGCCAGAGACACATCGGCCGCCGATCCCAAGCCAAGGTCGCGGCGCTTGCCATCTGCCTGAATGCGGAGAAGCCACGATCGTGAGCCCGATGGCTTCACCAGAAGCATTAGGCCGCCACCATCGGAATAGCGCCCCGGTGCGGTCATCGCTCTCACGCCGAGAACAGTGAGCTTTCCCATCTCTATCTCCCGTTACCACTTTCGTTCCCACGTTCTGAGTCGGTTTTGTGGGAACGTCAATGCACGGCGGCGTACAAGACAGTGTCTTTTATGTCGTCTAATGAGCAGCTTACTGATCTACGATGAATCGCAGCGAACGCCAGTTAGGAGGACTCCCGCTCCGCCACTTCTGCTAGCCCGCTCCAGGCTGCAGAACTATGCTTCGTCCACACACCAAGACAGGGGCTCGGGATTGGCAGGCGGATCGGGTCAGGTTCGGTACTTCACCAGGATGTCCCGGCTGCTGCGCGCCTTCCTCGCATGGCGCGGTCTGGCGGCCATCGAGCTGATCAGCGCCGAGGCGCGACGCGACCTGGCCAGGGTGCGCGAGACGCGCAAGCTTACGCCGCTGTTGATGGGGGACGCATCCGCCCTCCATATCCTGACCTGTGTCCGCGCCGCGCGGCCGCTCGGGGGAGCGATGGCGGAGGCCGGCGTGCTGGCGGGCGGCACTGCGCGGCTGATCGGCGAGGCCAAGGGTGACGCGGCGCTGCACCTGTTCGATATATTCGAGACGCTCCAGGCGCCGCTGGCGCCCTCGTCCAGCCAGCGCGAAAGTGAATTGCGCGCGCATTTCGGCAAGGTCCATGGCACGCAGGCGCAGGTCGGGGCGCTGCTCGAGGCCTATCCCGGCGTGCATCTCCACCCCGGCATCTTTCCGGAGACGGCGCGGGGCCTGGAGGACGTGCGTTTCTCCTTCGTCCACCTCGATCTGGATTTCGAACCGAGCACGACCGATGCTCTCGCCTTCTTCCATCCGCGGATGATCGAGGGCGGCATCATCATCGGCGATGATTATCACGATCCCGGCGTCCGCCGCGCCTTCGATCGCTGGTTCGCCGGACGGCCCGACCTGCGACTGGAAATGCCCTGGGGGCAGGTGGCAGTCGTGAAGGCCGGACCGCCCGCCTAGGACCGACGCGCCAGCAGGGCACCGGCCACGCGCCGCGCCGCATAGCCAAAGCGGAAGCCGTGCCCGACGGCCTTCGCAATCAGCCCGAAACCCTGCGCGATCTCGCCGGCGGCGATGCGCCGGGCGCCGGCATCCGTCAGGAGCCGCGCGAGGCGTTTTCGGGCGAGCGCGCGAAGCCCCTCGTCCGTCTCGCGCTTCAGGAATCTCTCGAACACCAGCGCCGATCGCTCGTGCGGATCGGCGATCCGCCCGGTGGTGCGCCCGGGGTGTTCGCGGACATGCATGAGGACATCCGCGACCACGGCGGCGTCCGCCACCGCCGCGACGCGTAGCGCGAAATCGAGATCGGCCCGCATCGTCAGCCCCTCATCGAACCCGCCGACCGAGTCGAACAGGGTGCGATCGACCACCAAAGTGCCGACATAGGCCGCCGTTTCCTCGCGCAGGAGCGCGGGCAGGATCTTTCCGCTATCGGCCCGAAAGACGCCTGCACGCTGCGCGACCGGTATCCCGGCCGCATCGATGTGGGCATAATTGCCATAGCACCACCCGGCACCCGTGGCGTGAAGCGCCTCGACCTGACGCGCCAGCTTGTGCGGCAGCCACATATCGTCGGAATCGAGGAAAGCGACCAGCCGGCCCGATCCGCTCGCCACGCCGAGGTTCCGCAGCCGCGCAATGTTGCCGCTATGCTCCAGCGCGAGGATACGCACCCGGGGATCGACGATCGCTCGCAGCCCAGCCACGCTATCGTCGTCCGAGCCGTCATCGACGACGACGAGCTCCCAGTCCCGCCAAATCTGGTCCATCACCGAGGCGACTGCCCGCTGCACCAGGCCTGCTCGATTCCAGGTCGGGATGACGACCGTTACAGCAGGGGCGGCCACGGCGGTGATGGTCATGATGACGACGATCCGACTTTTCGCCCGATGCGGCATCGCACCGTCCGGACGTTAGCTTCGTGTAGGCGCGCATCGGACCAAATCAAACCACCGGACCCGCCATGTTTTTCTGCCATCGTCAGGGCGGAACGTTGCGGCTAGACGGCGCGCATGCCGACCCTCACCAGGTATCGCGACGATCTCGCCCAGCTTGCCGCCCAGGATCGGCTGCGCGCGCTGGCGCCGCGTCACGGCGTCGACGTGTCGTCGAACGACTATCTCGCTCTGGCCTCCGCACCCCGGCTGGCCGAGGCGGTTGCCGCCGCCGTGGCGTGCGGCGTGCCCGTCGGATCGGGCGGATCGCGGCTGCTGCGCGGCAATCACGAAGAGCATGAGGCGCTCGAAGCCGAGGCTGGGGCATTCTTCGGGGCAGAGGCCGCCTTGTTCTTCTCGAACGGCTACACCGCCAACGCCACCCTGTTCGCGACCTTGCCGCAGCGCGGCGACCTCGTCGTCCATGACGCGCTGATCCATGCCAGCGCGCATGAAGGGATGCGGCTCGGCCGCGCCGAATGCATATCCGCCGGCCATAACGATGCCGACGCGTTCAACGACGCCATCGCGCGCTGGCGGCTGAAGGGCGGCACTGGCCGGCCGTGGATCGCGGTGGAGAGCCTGTACAGCATGGACGGCGATCAGGCACCGCTGGAGGCGCTGGCGGCCATCGCCGAACGCCATGAGGGGATGCTGCTGATCGACGAGGCCCATGCGGCGGGCGTGTTCGGCGAGGACGGGCGCGGCCTCGCTCACAAACTCGACGGCCGCGAGAATGTCGTCACGCTGCGCACCTGCGGCAAGGCGATGGGCTGCGAAGGCGCCTTGGTCTGCGCCCCCGCCGTGATCCGCGACTTCCTGGTCAATCGCGGGCGCGGCTTCATCTTCTCGACCGCACCGTCGCCCCTGATGGCGAGCGCGGTGCGCGAGAGCCTGCGCATCCTTGCCGACGAACCCGAACGCCGCGCCGCGCTGTGGCGCCTGATCGCGGCCGCCGAGACCGCTCTGGCGCGGTGCGGCGTCGCGCCGACCGGATCGCAGATCCTGCCGCTGGTGCTCGGTGACGACGCCCGGACGATGCGCGTCGCGGCGGCGGTGCGCGAGGCCGGCTTCGACGTGCGTGGCATCCGGCCGCCAACGGTGCCGCAGGGCACGTCGCGGCTGCGAATCTCGCTCACGCTCAACCTGACGCTGGCCGATGTCGACGAACTGGCCGCCGCCCTTGCGGAAGCCCTGCGGTGACGGGGCGGGCGATCGTCGTCACGGGCACCGACACCGATGTCGGCAAGACGGTGTTTGCCGCCGCCCTCGCCGGAGCGCTGGGCGCTTCCTATTGGAAGCCGGTCCAGGCCGGGCTCGAGAATGGCGGCGACGCAGCGACGGTGGCGAGGCTCGGCGGACTTTCGCCCGACCGGATTCTGCCCGAGACATATCGGTTGACGACGCCCTGCTCGCCCGATCGCGCGGCGGAGATCGACGGCGTCGCGATCGATCCCGATCGGCTGACCCCGCCGATCGTCGACGGGCCGCTGGTGATCGAGGGTGCCGGCGGCGTGCTGGTGCCGTTGACAGGAGGCCTGCTGTTTGCCGATTTGTTCGCGCGCTGGCAGCTGCCGGTCGTGCTCGTCGCGCGCACGGCACTCGGCACGATCAATCACAGCCTGTTGTCGATCGAGGCGCTGCGGCAGCGCGGCGTTCCGATCCTCGGCATCGCCTTCACCGGCGAGGCGGCCGAGCATAGCGAAGCAACGATCGCCCGGATCGGCGGCGTGAAGCGGCTCGGGCGGCTGCCGCATCTCTCGCCGCTCGATATGGCCACCTTGCGCGCCGCCTTCGCCGCCAATTTCGCTGTCGGGGATTTCCGGTGACGTCGCCCGTCTGGCACCCCTTCACCCAGCACGGGCTCGGCGAGCCGATCCCGCTCGTCACGCATAGCGAAGGCGCCGCGCTCCATACCGAGGATGGTCGCCGCATCGTCGATGCGATCTCCTCATGGTGGGTGACGACCCACGGCCACCGCCATCCGCGCATCATGGCCGCGATCGCCGAGCAGGCGGGGAAACTCGACCAGATCATCTTCGCGGGCTGGACGCACGAACCCGCCGAGACGCTGGCGCGCGGGCTGATCGCGATGATGCCGGCGGCCCTCAGCCGCGTGTTCTTCTCGGATTCGGGATCGACCAGCGTCGAGGTCGCGTTGAAGATGGCGCTCGGTTTCTGGACCAATCGCGGCGAGCCGCGCCACCGCATCCTGGTGATGGAGCACAGCTATCATGGCGACACGATCGGCGCGATGTCGGTCGGCGCGCGCGGCGTGTTCAATCGGGCCTATGCGCCCTTGCTGTTCGATGTGGGCACCCTGCCCTTCCCCGCCGCCGGCCGCGAACAGGCGACGCTCGATGCGCTGGAGGCCGCCTGCCGCGCGGCGCCCGCCGCGCTGGTCGTCGAGCCGATGATCCTCGGCGCGGGCGGGATGCTGGTCTATCCCGCATGGGTGCTGGCCGAGATGCGCGCGATCTGCGCGCGCCACGGCGTGCTGTTCATCGCCGACGAGGTGATGACCGGCTGGGGGCGCACCGGCACCCTGCTCGCCTGCGAACAGGCGGATGTGGTGCCCGACATCCTGTGCCTGTCCAAGGGGCTGACCGGCGGCTCCATCCCGCTTGCCGTGACCATGGCGACCGAAGCGATCTACGAAGCGCATCTGTCGGACGACCGCGCGCGCATGTTCTTCCACTCGTCGAGCTATACCGCCAACCCGATCGCCTGCGCCGCCGCCAACGCCAATCTCGCCATCTGGCGCGAGGAACCGGTGCTGGAGCGGATCGCCGACCTTGAGGGACGGCAGCGGCAGCGCCTGGCAGCACTGGCCGGGCACGCGGCAGTGCGCAATGCGCGCCAGCTCGGCACCATCACCGCGATCGAGATCGCCGCGGACACGGGCGACTATCTCTCCAATCTCGGCCCGCATTTGCTCGCTTTCTTCCGCGACAAGAATCTGCTGCTTAGACCCCTCGGCAACACGGTGTACGTCATGCCGCCTTATTGCATCGAGGACGGGGACCTGGACCTGATCTATGCCGCCATTGGCGAAGCCTGCGACTCCGCCAATGCATAAGCTCGCGATCCTCGCCCTGCTCGCGCTGGCGGCCTGCAAGGCGCAGCAACCGCCACAGCAGCCCGCGTCGACCTGCGCGGATCTTGCCGCCGCGCCGATGGTCGCCATTCCCGGCGGCAGCTTCGTGATGGGGGACAATCCACTTTATCCCGAGGAGGGGCCGCCGCGCACCGTTACGGTCAAGCCCTTCCGGATCGACTCCCACGAGTTGACCAATGCCGAGTTCGCCGCCTTCGTGAAGGCGACCGGCTACAGGACGATGGCCGAGCGCTTGCCGCCGAAACTGCCCGGCGCGCCACCCGAAATGCTGGTGCCCGGTTCCGCCGTCTTCACCGTGCCGACGCACGACGATCCGCGCTGGTGGCGCTGGGTGGTGGGCGCGGAATGGCGTCATCCGTCGGGGCCGGCGGAGTCGATCGTCGGGCGCGACCGCGAACCCGTCGTCCAGATCGCCTATGAGGATGCCGAGGCCTATGCCCGCTGGGCGGGCAAGACGCTGCCGACCGAGGCGCAATGGGAATATGCCGCGCGCGCCGGACAGAAGGCGCTGCCCGAGCCGGTCGATAGCGAAGGCCGGCCACAGGCGAATTATTATCAGGGCGTCTTCCCGCAGCGCGACCTCGGGCTCGACGGGTACAAGGGCCGGGCGCCGGTCGGCTGCTTCAAGCCCAACGCCTTCGGCCTGTACGACATGATCGGCAATGTCTGGGAATGGACCAGCGATCCCGGCGGACCGCAGGGCGACATGCACGTCATCAAGGGCGGATCCTATCTCTGCGCCAGCAATTATTGTGCACGCTATCGCCCTGCCGCGCGGCAGTTTCAGGAGCGCGGGTTGGGCACCGACCATATCGGGGTGCGCTTCGTCAGCGATGTCGTTGTGCCGCCACGACGTTGACCCGCTTTGCCTAATATGGCACCTGTTGTGCCAATAGGCGGGCGGGAGAGCGACGATGCAGGTGCTGAGGACGCCCGAGGACCGTTTCGCGGGCCTCGCCGATTATCCGTTCGCGCCGCATTATTTGACCGTCACCGACGACGACGGCACGCGCCTGCGCATCCATTATGTCGACGAGGGCCCGCGCGACGCACCGCCGGTGCTGCTGATGCACGGCGAGCCGAGCTGGTCCTATCTCTACCGCAAGTTCGTGCCCGCGCTGGTCGCCTCGGGCTACCGCGTGATCGCGCCCGACCTGATCGGCTTCGGCAAATCGGACAAGCCGACGGCGCGCGCCGACTATAGCTATGAGCGCCACGTCGCCTGGATGAGCGACTGGCTGACCGCGCTCGATGCGGACGGCATCACCCTGTTCTGCCAGGATTGGGGCGGGCTGATCGGGCTCAGGCTGGTCGCCGCCTTTCCCGACCGCTTCGCGCGGCTGGTGATCGCCAATACCGGCCTGCCGGTCGGTACCGGATCGTCGGAAGGGTTCAAGGCCTGGCTCGCCTTCAGCCAGAATGTCCCGCAATTCCCGGTCGGCTTCATCGTCAATGGCGGCACCACGCGCGAGCTGAGCCCGGCCGAGATCGCCGCCTATGACGCGCCCTTCCCCGACGAAAGCTACAAGGAAGGCGCGCGGCAATTCCCGACCCTGGTGCCGATCACGCCGGAGCACGCCTCGGTCGCCGAGAATCGCGCCGCCTGGGCTGTGCTGGAGACGTTCGACAAGCCGGTGCTGACCGCGTTCGGCGACAATGACGCCGTCACGCGCGGCGGCGAGAAGGCGTTCATCGAGCGCGTCCCCGGCGCACGTGGCCAGCCGCACAGCATCATCAAGGATGCCGGGCATTTCCTCCAGGAGGACAAGCCCGAGGAACTGTGCGCGCTGATCGACAGCTTCATCCGCGCGTGATCGGAGAGCGACCCCCCATGAACTTCACCAACGCGGTTTTCCCGGGTCAGGACCAGATCAGAGCCTTTTTCGGCGGCGCGGAGGACGGTCCCTTCGTCATGGTCAATTTGCTCAAGTTCAAGGAGCGCGCGGATTATGCCGACGGCGCCGAGCCCGAGCTCAGCGGCCGGGACGCCTATCGCCGCTACGGCGCCGCGGTGCAGGCCTGCTTCGCGTCGGCAGGGGCGCGATCGGTCTATGCCGGCGAGGTGAGCGGGATCCTGCTCGGCGAGGTCGCGGAGCTGTGGGACATGGTCGCGCTGGTCGAATATCCCTCGCGCGCGGCGATGATGATGATGCTGTCCTCGGTCGAGTATCTGGCGATCGAGAAGCATCGGGTGGCGGGGCTTGCCGGCCAGCTCAACATCTGCACCAGGGCGATCGGCACGTGACGCTCGCTTATGATCTCTACTGGTCGTTCCGCTCGCCTTATTCCTATCTGGTGACGCCGCGGCTGGTCGCGCTGGAACAGGACCATGACGTCGCGGCCAATGTCCGCGTGGTCTATCCGATCGCGGTGCGGCAGCCCGATTTCTTCGCCAATAACGATCCGCTCTGGGTGACCTATTTCATGCGCGATATCGGGCGCAGCGCCGACTTCGTCGGGCTGCCGTTCCGCTGGGCCTCGCCCGATCCGGTCAGGATGGATGTCGCGACGCGGACCTATCCGAAGGACCAGCCCCATATCCACCGCCTGACCCATCTCGGCGTCGCGGCGACCGAGCGCGGGCGGGGCCTGGCCTTTCTCGACGAGGTCAGCCGGTTGATCTGGGGCGGCGCGGTGACCGACTGGCATCTCGGCGACCATCTCGCCCGCGCCGGCGACCGCGCCGGGCTCGATTTGGCCGAAATGGATGCCGCAATCTCAGCCGACCCCGATCGCTATGTCGCCATCGTCACCGCCAACCAGGACGCGCAGCGCGCCGGCGGTCATTACGGCGTGCCGCTGATGGTGTTCGAGGGCGAACCCTTTTTCGGCCAGGACCGATTCGACCAGCTCAGATGGCGGATGAAGCAAAGAGGGCTGCAGCGGCGATGATATGCTTGCTGCAGGGCTTCATCCGTCTCTCCGTCATGCCGGACCCGTTCCGGCATCCATGAGGCTGTTCGGCGTAGCGCATATTGGGGAGCGCAGCGCCTGAACCCGGTGGATCCCGGAAAAGTCCGGGGTGACGGTGAGGATCAAGGCCGGCGCGGCGCCGCCTTCCGGCGGCGGCGCCAGGCGCCCCATCCGAACGGCAGCAGGACCAGCGCGAGCACCCAGGGCAAGGCGCGCAGCAATTTCGGCCGGACGCTGTTGTTGAAGCCGTTGGTGGTGATCTGCTGCTCGGCCGTATAGCCCGCCGGCATCGGCAACACCCGGTCGCGGGCGGCGTAGGCGGCATAATCGGCCTGCATCGTCCTGAAGAGACCGGGCATCGCGGCCGCCAGATCGCGCGTTTCGCCGGGATCCCGGACGATATCGTAAAGGTGCCATTCGCCCGTGCCGGTCGGCGGCAGATTCTTGACCAGCTTGTAATCGCCCCGGAAGATCGCGGCATTGCCCGACAGCTCATAGCCGATCGGCTGGGTGTCGGGATGAACGGTGTCGGCCGCGCCGGTCAGCATCGGCAACAGGCTCGCCCCCGTCATCGGCTCGACCGGCCTGCCGCGATAATCGCCGCCATGCCCCGGTATGTCGGCCAGCGCGAGCAGGGTCGGGGCGATATCGGTGACATAGGCGAAGCGCCCCGCGATACGCCCCGCCTTCAGCGCCGGATTGCCCGGCCAGGCGACGATCAGCGGCACGCGCAGCCCGCCCTCGCCGGCGGAGAATTTATAGCCGCGCAGCGGCGACGCCGCGGCGCTCGCCCAGCCCGGGCCGATCGAGGTGAACGAGCCCCGCCGGCCCTGCTCGGCCGGTGTCATGTCGTAATGCGCCCAGCTGTTGAGCCGGCCGAGCAGGGTCGCCATCGGGTCGGTCGGCTCGGCGCCATTGTCCGACAGGAAGACGAAGATGGTGTTGTCGTAGTCGCCGGTCGCCTTGAGATGCGCGATCAGCCGGCCGACCTGCTCGTCGGCGGCCTCGGCCATGCCGCCATAGGCCGCCATGGCGCGGGCATAGGCGGCGCGCTTTTCGGCGGGAAGCGCGTTCCAGTCCTGCGTGCTCGCCATCGTGACCATTGGCGTGCCGACGGGAATCACGCCGAGCGCGGCAGCCCGGTCACGCCGCGCGGTGCGGATCGCGGTCCAGCCGCCGTCATAGGCGGCGCGGTAGCGCGCGATATAGGCGTCGGGCGCCTGGACCGGGATATGGTTGGCGAGGAAATTGACCGAGGCGAAGAAGGGTTTCCCGCTCGCCCGACCACCCTCGATATAGTCGATCATCCTGTCGACGACGAAGCGCGAGGAATAATAATTCTTCGGCAGCGTCGCGGGCCTGCCGTCCTCGGTCCAGTCGGCGGTATCGTAGAGACCTTCGATCGGGCGCTGCTCGAAATTGTCGGCGCCGGCATCGGCGAGCGAGAAGGCGTGGTCGTAACCGCGCGCGGTCGGCAACTTGTCCGCGGTCTTGCCGAGATGCCATTTGCCGGTGAGATAGGTGCGATAGCCGCTGTAGCGGAACAGGCTGGCCATGGTCACGACGCGGTCGTTGAGCACGGTATCATAGCCGGGCTTGCCGACATGCTCGGGCGGAATCGTCTCGGGCATGTTGCCGAGCCCGGCGCGGTGGTTGCCGATCCCGGTCTGGAGCATTGCCCGCGTCGGCGAGCAGGAGCCGGCAACGTGGAAATCGGAGAAGCGTACGCCTGCTTTGGCCAGCGCGTCGATATTGGGGGTGCGGATCTCGCTTCCGAAGCTGCCGATATCGCTATAGCCCCAATCGTCGGCGAGCAGGATCACCACGTTCGGCCGCTTCTTCTCGGCCGCGCCGCCGCTTGAGGCGAGCGCCGCCGCGCAGAGCAGGGCGACCGCGCGCTTCACCGGTCGAGCAGCCGCGTCAGCACAATGTCATGGCTGCCGGCGGGCAGGTTCAACATCATGCCGTCCTCGCCAATGGTGATCGGCCCGTCATAGTAACGATGCGCATCGCCGAGGAAAGCGGGATAGGCAAAGCGCATCGGCATCGGCGGCACGATATGGTTGAGCATCAGATAGCGTACGCCCGCCGCCTTGGCGTCCTGCGCCGCCTGTTCGGGGGTCGAATGATAGCCGATGATATCGCGCGTGACCTGCGCCATGTTCGCCTGGCCCTTGGCGGCGAGCCCGCGGGTCAGCAGCGCCACCAGATTGGGCTGGAGCGCCTCATGGACCAGCACGTCGGCACCCTTCGCCGCCGCGATCAGGCTGGGCGTCGGCACCGTATCGCCGCTCAGCACGACCGAGCGGCCCTTGTAATCGAAGCGATAACCGACCGCGGGCTCGACCGGCTTGTGGTTCACCCGGAAGGCGGTGATCTTCACGCCGCCGTCATCGATCAGCACCACGGAATCGCCGTGTCCCGCGGGCGGCAACGTGAAGGGCAAGGCCAGCCCGCCGGCGCCAGAGGGTGGCAGGATAGTCGTACCGTGGTGCGCGACGCGGTATCCCGTGTCGAGCGTATAGGCCGTACGCAGGCCGGCGACGATGCTCTCGATCCCCGGCGGACCATGGATCGGCAGCGGGGTCTGCCATGAGCTGCCCGACCAGCGCAGCAGCATCACCTGGGCGAGGCCGTCGATATGGTCCGAGTGGAAATGGGTGAGGAACAGTGCCTCGATCCGGCCGGGCGGGATGCCCATCTGGACGATGTTCTTGCCGCCGCCTTCGCCCGCGTCGACGACGAAGATGCGCTTGCCGGCGATCACCACATTGCACGGCCCGGCGCGCGTGGGATCCGGGAGCGGCGAGCCCGTGCCGCACAAGGCGACATGAAGCCCGTCGGGAAGGGTCGCGGTCGAGTCGCGGCCGACCCGGTCGGCGACCGCGCGCGCCAGCAACGCCGTGCCGATCTGCCGCTGGAACAGCTTCACGCAGACCAGCGCAATGGCGATCACCGCCATCACGCCGAGCGCGATTTTCCCCCTTTTCCGCATGTGTCTCTCCTGGCGAAGGATGATGCGCCGAGAAAATGGCATTATCAATGCCGAAATGTTGCAAAGGCTTTGATGGGTGCTAGGGTGCCTGAAAACAGGGAGAGACCGTCATGCGGAATGCGAGTCGCGGCCTGGTCGCGCTGGTCGGGCTGTTCACCCTGCTGCTGGGCCTGGGCTTCCTGATCGATCCGGCAAAGCTCGGCGCGAAATTCTTCCTTGCCGCGACAACTCCCCAAGGGCTGGCGACGATGCGCGCCGATTTTCCGGCCTTGTTCCTGACCGGCGCCGCCTTCGCCTTTTACGGCGCGTGGCGCGGCCGGGCCGAGCCGTTGCTGGTGCCCCTTGCGCTGTTGAGCGTTGCGCTCGCCGGCCGCTTCGTCAGCCTCGCGCTCGATGGCGCCTCGGCGGACGCCTTTCCCCCGATGATCGCGGAAGGCGTGATGGTCGCGATCCTGTTCCTCGGGCGCCGCGCCCTGCTCTCCCGCGCTGAGGATCAGACATGAAGACCTGGCTCAAGATCCTGCTCGGCGCGCTGATCGTCCTGTTGATCGGCGGATTCCTCGCACGGGACTATGTGCTGCTGCACCTGCCCGGCTGGCTTGCGCCGCACGTCTATCCCAATCACGACGTGGCCTGGCAGAAGGGACCGGCGCAGGCGCCGGTGCCGGCGGACAAGCGACCGCCCAATGTGGTGCTGATCGTTGCCGACGATCTCGGTTACAACGACATCAGCTTCAACGGCGGCGGCGTCGCCGGCGGTACCCTCAAGACACCCAATATCGACGCGATCGGGCATGACGGCGTCAGCTTCGCCGACGGCTATGCCGGCAACGCGACCTGCGCGCCCAGCCGCGCGGCGCTGATGACCGGGCGCTACCCGACCCGTTTCGGCTTCGAGTTCACGCCCACCGACACCCGTTTCGCGCGCACCGTCGCGGGCTTCAAGACCGAGTGGGAGCACAAGACGATCTTCGACGAGGAAGCGGCGAAGCACGATCCGCCCGCCGACGACAAGGGCGTGCCCGCATCGGAGCTGACCATCGCCGAGCTGATGCGCGGCAAGGGATATCACACGATCCATCTCGGCAAATGGCATCTCGGCGGCGCCAAGGGCATGCGGCCCGAGGAACAGGGATTCGACGAGAGCCTGGGCTTCATCATCGGCGCGCAGATGTTCCTGCCGGAGAACGATCCCAACGTCGTCAATTCCAAGCAGGATTTCGATCCGATCGACAAATATATCTGGGCGAACCTCCCGTTCAGCGTCCAGTATAATGGCGGCCAGCATTTCCGCCCCGCCCGCTACATGACCGATTATCTGACCGATCAGGCGATCGAGTCGATCAAGGCCAACCGCAACCGGCCCTTCTTCCTGTACCTCGCCTATAATGCGCCGCACACGCCGCTTCAGGCGCT
This sequence comes from Sphingomonas bacterium, assembly GCF_028293085.1. Classification (GTDB taxonomy): domain Bacteria; phylum Pseudomonadota; class Alphaproteobacteria; order Sphingomonadales; family Sphingomonadaceae; genus Sphingomonas. The sequence goes on along the minus strand of NZ_JAQGLC010000137.1, from coordinate 10,989 downwards.
GAAGGCGGATTACGACGCGCTGCCGCAGATCGCCGACCACCGCACCAGGGTCTATGCCGCGATGATCCGCGCGCTTGACCGCGGCGTCGGCCGGGTCACGGCCGCGCTGAAGGCGCAGGGGCTCGACCAGAATACGCTGGTGATCTTCACCAGCGACAATGGCGGCGCGCATTATATCGGCCTGCCCGACATCAACCGGCCCTATCGCGGCTGGAAAGCGACCTTTTTCGAAGGCGGCATGAAGGTGCCGTTCTTCATGCGCTGGCCGGCGCAGATCAAGCCGGGGACGCGGATCGCCGGCTCGGTCAGCCATTTCGACATCTTCGCGACCGCGGGCGCGGCGGCGGGCATCCCGATGCCGCGCGACCGGACGGTCGACGGAGTCGACCTGCTGCCCTTCGTCGAGGGCAGGCAGACCGGCATACCGCACCAGACCCTGTTCTGGCGCAGCGGCGCCTACCGCGTGGTGCGCGACGGCGACTGGAAATTGCAGGCGCTTGACCTGCCGCACATTTCCCTGCTGTTCGACCTGAAGAGCGATCCGACCGAGCAGCATGACGTCGCGGCGCAACAGCCGGCAGTCGTTGCGCGGCTGACCGCCTTGCTCGCGCAGCACGACAAGGAAAGCGTGGAACCATCCTGGCCCTCGCTGATTCGTTCACCAATTGCTATTGATCGTCCGCTCGGCACCAAGCCGAAGCCGGGCGAGACCTATATTTACTGGGCGAATTGATGGTCGAACGCGAGACGGGCACTTCCGACGGGCGCCGCAGGCGATCCGAAACGAGCCGCGACAAGATCGTCGAGGCGATGCTCGCGCTCGTCGCCGAGGGCCAGATCACCCCCAGCGCCGATCAGGTCGCGACCCGCGCCGAGGTCGGCCTGCGCAGCGTCTTCCGCCATTTCAAGGACATGGAGAGCCTCTACGCGGAGATGACCGGGCGACTTGCCGGCCAATATGCGATGTGGCTGGTCCCGTACGACTCGGCCGATTGGCGCGGGCAGATGGCGGAGACGATCGCGCGCCGCCTGACGACCTATGAAAGGCTGATGCCCTTCAAACGCGCCGCCGACGCGCACCGGCACGAATCGCCCGCGATCCAGGCCAATTACAGCGGCACGCTCGCCATGATGCGCACACGCCTCAAATCGATCCTGCCCGAAGAGATCGCCGCCGAGGAACAGGTTTTCGAGACGGTCGATCTGCTGCTGAGCTTCGAGACCTGGCAGCGGCTGCGGATGGAGCAGGGGCTTTCGGTCGACACGGCGACCGCGATCATCAAGGCGCAGGTTGATCGGCTGATCGAACCCCGCAGCTAGACAGGTGGTGACGGCCGACGATCCCCTGCATGCCGAAGGCGCCGACGCTGCGGGCCGGATCCCCGACGATATCCGCCATCCGCCCTGGCCGCTGATCGGCGCGGGCGCGGTCGCCGCGGCGGTGCTGCTGCTCGGCCTGATCGGCACGCTGATCGATCGCGGGCTCCAGTTCGGTTTCGATCGCGCCATCCTGCTGGCGATGCGGCACGGCACGATGCACGGCGCGGCGATCGGCCCGGTCTGGCTGAGGCAGGCAATGGTAGACGTCACGGCGCTGGGTGGCGAGACGGTGCTGGTGATCCTGGTGACGGTCATTGCGGGGTTCCTCGCGGTACAGCGGCACTGGCTGACGATGGGACTGGTGCTGGGCGGCACGATCACCGGATCGATCGCGGTCGGCATTGCCAAGGCGTTGATCGGACGGGCGCGACCCGAACTGACCGACCATCTCGTCCAGGTGACCTCGGCGAGCTTCCCGAGCGGGCATGCCGCGAACAGCGCGATCATCTACCTCACCATCGCCTCGCTGGTCGTCCAGATCGTCGAGGAGCGGCGCGCGCGCCTCTTCATCCTGGCGGTCGCGGTACTGCTGGTGACCGCGATCGGGTTCAGCCGGATCTATCTCGGCGTGCACTGGCCGAGCGACGTGCTGGCCGGGTGGAGTTTCGGCACCTTGTGGGCGCTCGCCTGGTGGGCATTGGGTGCCTGGGCCCGGCTCCGGCGCGCCGGTGTCCCGGTCGTCCACTTGGCCGGATAACCGCCCGCCTTCGTGCCGCAAACGGCACGAAGCACCACAAAACCTCCCGCCATTCAGGTCCTCGCAAGGATTGACCCGCCAACGGCGTGGCGGTCGAGTCGTGCCCGGGAGGCGGCGAAACGACCTTGTTACCTTATCTCATCACCTCTATTGCACCGCACAATAGATAGCTGGAGCCTCCCCCCGATGCCGCTTAAGATCGCCCTGCTCGCCGGTGCCTCGTTGTTGATCGCGCAACCGGCCATGGCGCAGCAGGCACCGGCCGCACCCGCGGACGAAGCCGCATCCTCCACCGACCAGTCGCACGACGTGATCGTCACCGCGCCCTTTGCGCAAAGCGAGAAGGACGTGCTGTCGGGCACCTCCGTCGTCAACGGCGCCGAGCTGACCCGCGACCTGCAGCCGACGATCGGCGAGACGCTCGCCAAGCAGCCCGGCGTTTCGGCGAGCTCGTTCGGGCCGAGCGCCTCGCGCCCGATCCTGCGCGGCCTGCAGGGCATCCGCGCGCAGGTGCTGACCGACGGGATCGGATCGATCGACGTATCGAACACCTCGGTCGATCACGCCGTGGTGATCGATCCGCTGCTCGCCGAGCGGATCGAAGTGCTGCGCGGCCCCTCGGTATTGCTGTTCGGCTCCTCGGTGATCGGCGGCCTGGTCAATGTGATCGACACGCGCATCCCGCGATCGGTGCCGGCCAAGGGCTATCGGCTCGATGCGACGGCGACCTATGGCTCGGCCGCGAACGAACGCTCGCTCGGCGCGGCCGGCGACGTCGCGGTCGGCGAGCATCTCGTCCTGCATGCCGACGGCTCCTATTCGAAGAGCGACGATCTCCATATCGGCGGCTATGCGTTGACCCCGGAGCGCCGGGCGCAAGCGATCGCGACCAGCCTTCTCCCGCCCGCGCCGCCCGTCCCCGGCGAGGATCCGATCGACTATGCGGGCAATGCAGCGATCAAGGACACGCTCCCCAATTCCGCCGCCAAGACCTGGACGGCGGGCGCGGGCGCCACGCTCATCACCGACACCGGCAATCTCGGCATCTCCTACAGCCATTATGCCAGCCTCTACGGCGTGCCGATCCGCTATGCGACGCTGCCGGGCGAGGGCCAGGAAGCGCCGCGGCTCGACATCGTGCAGAATCGGTACGACCTGCGCGGCGAGGTCAATGTCGGCGGCGGCTTCCTCGACCGGATCCGCATCCGTGCCGGCCATGCCGATTATCGCCATTTCGAGCTGGATCAGGGCGGCGCGATCGGCACCGCCTTCTACAATAACGGCACCGAGGCCAGGCTCGAGCTGGTCCAGGCCAACCAGGGCGGCTGGCAGGGTGCGTCCGGCGTCCAGTTCTTCAACCGGGTGTTCGACGTGGTCGGCGACGAGGCCTTTCTGCCGAAGAGCGAGACCAACCAGACCAGCCTGTTCACGCTGCAGCAGCTCGATCGCGGCGCGTTCAAGGCCGAGGCCGGGCTGCGCTATGAAATGAGCGATGTCGCCGCGCGCACGCCGACGGACGATTTGCGGTTCTTCGGCGGGGAACGGCATTTCGAGGCACTGTCCGGCTCGATCGGCGCCTCGTACGGGCTGAGCGACGCGATCCGCGTCGGGCTGAACCTGTCGCATACCGAGCGCGCCCCGTCCGCCGACGAGCTGTTTGCCAACGGCGCCCATGCCGGCACCCAAGCCTATGAACTGGGCAATCCCGATTTCAGGCTCGAGAAAAGCTGGGGGCTGGAAGCCACCTTCCACGCGCATGGCCAGGGCTACAGCTTCGACGCCTCGGCTTATTATAACCGCTTCTCCAACTATATCGCCGAGATCCAGGTCGCGCAGGCGGTTTGCGAGGCGGCGGCGGCACCGAGCGGGCGGACGGTCGATTTCCCCTGCTTCCAGTCGCAACAGGCCGATGCGACCTATTATGGCGCGGAGGCCGAGGCCTCGGTCGTGCTGGCGCGGATCGGCGGCTACAAGATCAACGCCGATGCGCTGGGCGATTACGTCCATGCGTCGATCGTCGACCAGGGCCCGGTGCCGCGCATCCCGCCGATGCGCGTGCTCGGCGGGGTCGAGGCGCAGGGCGACATGCTCAACGGCCGGATCGAGGTGGAGCATGTGTTCGACCAGGACCGGATCGCCGCCTATGACACGCCGACCGCCGGCTATACGATGGTCAACGCCTCTGTGGGGATCAGCCCGTTCGGCGCGGCCAGCAAGACGACGCTGACGATCACCGCCAACAATATCTTCGATGTCGATGCGCGGCGCGCGACGAGCTTCCTCAAGGACTTCGCGCCGCTCGCCGGCCGCGACATCCGCGCGACCCTGCGCTTCACCATCTAGGACGGATTGTCTGTGGCGGCCGCGCTCCTATCTTGGGCTGACCAAGATGGGAGCGGGTTATGGCAAGCGAAGTCGCCACGCTGGCGGGCGGGTGTTTCTGGTGCACCGAGGCGGTGTTCAAGGACGTGATCGGCGTCGAGAAGGTCGAGAGCGGCTATATCGGCGGGACGGTGCGCAACCCGACCTACAAGCAGGTGTGCCGCGGCGACACCGGCCATGCCGAGGCGGTGCGGGTGACCTTCGACACCGACCAGGTGCGCTATGGCGACCTGCTCGACATGTTCTTCGCGACGCATGATCCGACCCAGCTCAACCGCCAGGGCAATGACATGGGCACGCAATATCGCTCGGCGATCTTCCCGCATTCGCCCGACCAGCGCGAGGAAGCCCAGGCAGCGATCGCGCGCGCCGCGGCCGACTGGCCCGCGCCGATCGTCACCGCGATCGAGCCGCTGGCCGAATGGTTTCCGGCCGAGGATTATCACCAGCAATATTGGGAGGGCGAAGGCCAGGGCAATCCTTATTGCCTGGCCGTCATCCCGCCCAAATTGAAGAAGCTGCGCAAGAGCTTCGCCAGCCGGTCGAAGACGGCAGAGACGGCTGCCTAGATCGCTTCGCCCTCGATCGGCGGCTTGACCGACGCGTCGGCGCCCAGCGTCTTGTAGACGAAGCCGCCGAGCAGGCCGCCGACGATCGGCGCCAGCCAGAACCACCAGAGCTGTTGCAACGCCAGCCCGCCGACGACGAGCGCCGGGCCGGTGCTGCGCGCCGGGTTCACCGAGGTGTTGGTGACCGGGATGCTGATCAGGTGGATCAGCGTCAAGGCGAGGCCGATCGCGATCGGCGCGAAACCGGCGGGCGCGCGCGTGTCGGTCGAGCCCATGATCACCAGCAGGAAGAAGAAGGTCAGCACGACCTCGATCACCAGCCCGGCGGCCATCGAATAATGACCCGGCGACAGCGCATCGAGGCCGTTGACCGCAAGGCCGTTGGGCGGAAGCGTGAAGCCCGGCGCGCCGCTGGCGATGAAATAGAGCAGATAGGCCGCCACGGTCGCGCCGACGACCTGGGCGATGACGTAGAGCGGGATGTCCTTGGCCGGGAAGCGGCCGCCGGCCCAGAGCCCGACCGTGACGGCGGGGTTGAGATGGCAGCCCGAGATATGGCCGATCGAATAGGCCATGGTCAGCACGGTCAGGCCGAAGGCGAGCGAGACGCCGACAAAACCGATGCCGAGGCCCGGAAAGCCCGCCGCCAGCACCGCGCTGCCGCAGCCGCCGAAGACCAGCCAGAAAGTGCCGAGCAGCTCCGCGAGCCCCCGCTGCGTGTTCGTCATCATGAGCATTCCCCTGCCTATGTGAGTCGTTGGGACAGGAGGGTAGCGGCGGTTGCGACCGCGTAAAGACATCAGTCCCGGTGCGCGGCGCGGCGCAGGCGATCGTTGATCGCGACGCCGAGCCCGGTTTCCGGAATCGGGGCAACGGCGATGCGGGGTTTGGGCGACGCATCGGCGCGAAAAAGCGCGGAAAACAGAGCGGCGGCGGCTTCGACGAGGTCGCCTGTGGCCGACAGCGTGTCGTCGCCGGTGGCGGGGCCGAAGCCGATCAGCCACTCGTCGGGGTCACAAGAGGTTGCGTTTATCCGGAGCGGTTTGCCGGGGGCGTAGTGGCTTTCGAGCTGGCCTGGGGCGGTAACGGGCCCCTTTTGCGGCGAAGCAGCGGCGGTGCACTCGCCGGGGAAGAGGCCGGTGATGTCCTCCGCCGTGATCGGGCCGGGCCGCAGGACATGCACCGCGTCACCCGTCATCACGATGGTCGATTCCAGTCCCGCGCTGGTCGCCCCGTCATCGACGATCAGCGGAATCCGTCCATCCAGGCTAGCCAGCACATGCTCCGCGCGGGTCGGGCTGATTCCCCCGCTGGCGTTGGCGGAGGGCGCCGCGAGCGGTTTGCCCGTCGCTTCGAGCAGCGCGCGCATCGCGCGGTGCGCGGGCACGCGGAGCGCGATCGTGGCGAGACCCGCGGTCACCAGCGACGCGATCCCGGCATCGGGCCGGAGCGGCAGGACGAGCGTCAGCGGGCCCGGCCAGAAGGCATCGGCCAGCGCGCTCGCGGCCTGGTCGAAGACCGCGATCCTTTCCGCCGCCGCGCGATCGAGCACATGGACGATCAGCGGGTTGAAGCTCGGCCGGCCCTTGGCCGCGTAGACGCCCGCCACCGCGCGCGACTCGGTGGCGTCGGCGGCGAGGCCGTAGACCGTCTCGGTCGGGATCGCGACCACCCCGCCGGCCGCGATCATGGCGGCGGCCGCGGCGATCGCGGCCTCGCCGTAAGGTAAGGTCCGGGTCGGGACTGGCGGGTTTGGCGGGCTCATCGCGCGGGGCTATAGCGCGGGCGACCGCAGGAAGAGAAATATCATGAGCTTCACCGCCCCCACCGCCGACCAGCGCTTCGTGCTCGACCATGTCGTCGGCATTGGCGAGCTGGCGGAAAGCGAGCGCTTCGCCGCGGCATCGGCCGATGTGGTCGAGGCCGTGCTGGAGGGAATCGGCGATTTCGCAGCGGGGGAATGGGCGCCGTTGCTGCGCGCGGGCGACACGGTCGGCGCCAGATGGACGCCGGACGGCGTGGTGATGCCCGACGGGTTCGGCAAGGCGTACCGGGACTATGTCGAGGGCGGCTGGGGCACGATCGGCGTGCCCGAGGCCTGGGGCGGGCAGGGCCTGCCCTTCGCGATCCAGACCGCGGTACTCGATACGCTGGGCGCGGCCAATATGGGCCTCGCGCTCGCCCCGACCCTGACCGTCGGCGCGATCGAGGCGCTGATCCATCATGGCAGCCCGGAGCAGCAGGCGCTGTACCTCCCGCATCTCGCGACCGGCGCCTGGACTGGTACGATGAACCTGACCGAGCCGCAGGCCGGCTCCGACGTCGGCGCGTTGCGCACCCAGGCCAGGCCGCGCGGCGACGGGACCTGGAGCATCAAGGGCACCAAGATCTTCATCTCGTTCGGCGACCATGACATGGCGCCCAACATCGTCCATCTCGTCCTCGCCCGCACGCCCGATGCGCCGCCGGGGACCAAGGGCATCTCCTTGTTCCTCGTCCCCAAATACCGGCTCGATGCCGCGGGCAATCCGGGCGAGCTCAACGATGTCCGGGTCGTCTCGATCGAGCACAAGATGGGGCTGCACGCCTCGCCGACCTGCGTGCTGAGCTTCGGCGATAACGACGATTGCGTCGGCGAGCTGATCGGCGAGGAACTGGGCGGCATCCGCGCGATGTTCACGATGATGAACAATGCGCGGCTCAACGTCGGGCTGCAGGGCGCGCAGGTGGCCGAGGCGGCGACGCAGGCGGCGGTCGCCTATGCGCGCGAGCGCATCCAGTCGCCACGCGCCGGATCGCCCAGCCGCGAGTCGGTCGCGATCATCGAGCATCCCGATGTCCGCCGCATGCTGATGCGGATGAAGGCGCAGACCCAGGCGGCGCGCGCTCTGGTCTATTACGCCGCCGGCCATGTCGACCGCGCCGCGATCGGCGAGGCCGGGGCGCAGGAGCGGCTCGAGATCCTCACCCCGCTGGCCAAGGCGCATGGCACCGATATCGGCTGAGAGGAGAGCTCGATCGGCGTGCAGCTGCATGGCGGCATGGGCTATATCGAGGAGACCGGGGCCGCGCAGTTCTTCCGCGATGCGCGGATCACGCCGATCTACGAGGGCACCAACGGCATCCAGGCGGCCGACCTGGTCGGGCGCAAGCTGACCGGCGATGGCGGCGCGGCGCTCGCGAGCCTGATCGCGGACATGCGTGCCGAGACGCAGGACCATGATCTCAGGAGCTTGATCGATGCCTGCGAAGACGTCGGGCGGCATCTGCTTCAAGCCGATGTCACCGATCGCCTCGCCTCCAGCTATCCGTTCCTTACGATGATGGCGGTGGCAGTGTGCGGTTGGCTGATGGAGCGGCAGGAACGAATCGCCAGTGGCCCGGATGTGGGCCCGGACTCGCCGTTCCTCGCGATGAAGCGGGCGGCGGCACAATTCTATGTCGAGCAGATCGTACCGGAAGCGATCGGGCTGCGCACGGCGGCGCTGTCGAATGCGGACCTTCTATATTCGATACCGGCGGAGACCTTCGCGGCGTGAAGGTGACCGGTAGCGCGACCATCCGGATGGGCTGATCAGGCCTCTTCGCGCTCCAGCAGCTCGGCGGTATCGAGGCCAAGCAAGGTGATGTGCGCGCGGATGCGGGGCCAGCTGTCGCGGATGAAATGGTCGCGCTCGGCGAGGCGGAGCTTCTCGGCGGCACCCGGCAGGACGAACATGCCGACGCCGCGGCGGACCTCGACATAGCCGTCGTCCTGGAAGCTCTGATAGGCCTTGGCGACGGTCAGCGGGTTGGCGCCGTGCTCGGCGGCAAGCGCCCGAACCGAGGGCAGCTGATCGCCCGCGCGGAACTCACCGCGCAGGATCGCTGCCGAAATCGTGCCGCGCAGCTTGATGTAAACCGGGCTGTCGTCGCTGTTGAGCGCTGTCATGCTGCCTTAATACACTGCTTGGGCATCGAGTCCAGCGCTATGTCCAGTATCGGACAATTTTGTCCGATTCCGGACGCGGACGCTCCTCCAAAGGCCTGGAAGGCGTCCCGATAAAGACGAATCCGACGATTTTCTCGGGCGCGGCACCGAACGCATCGCGGACCGCATCCGAATAGGCAGCCCATCCGGTGAGCCATCCGGCGGCGAATCCGGAGGCATGCGCGGCATGGAGCAGGTTCATGCAGGCGGCCCCGGCGGACAGCTCCTGCTCCCAGAGCGGGATATGGCTTTCGGGCTTGGGAGCGGACAGGACGACGACCAGGGTCGGTGCCTGACGCGCGAACTGCTCGAGCGATTCGATCTCGAGCCGCGCCGCCTGGGGACGCTCGGCGCGATAGGCGGTGGTGATGATCTCGGCGAGCGCCTCGCGGCGATCGGCGGGCACGACCACGAAACGCCACGGCGCGAGCTTGCCGTGATCGGGCGTGCGCGCGGCGATCTCCAGCATGGTGGCGAGCTGGGCGGCGTCGGGGCCGGGCGCGACGAGATCGCGCGGCTTGCCCGAACGGCGGGTGGACAGGAGGGCGAGCGGGCTGCTGGTGTCGTTGAACATGCGCGCCCTCTAGGCCAGGGCCGCGCATATTTACACCCGGGCGATTGCCGCTAGTCTCCCCCGCCATCAGCAACGCCGCAGTCGACGGCGTGGAAAGCATTCAGGGAGCGAACAAAAATGGTGGACACCCCGACCGCGGATAGCCCGCGAGAGCCGGATATCACCCACATCAACCCAGCCGCCGGCGAGACATGGTTCGGCCATCCGCGACAACTTGCGCGCCTGTTCACCACCGAGATGTGGGAACGGTTCGGCTATTACGGCATGCGCGCGCTGCTGACGCTCTATCTTACCAAGCATTTCGTCTTCGGCGACCGCGCGGCGACCGGCCTGTATGGCGGCTTCACCGCTTTGGTCTATCTGACGCCGCTCGTCGGCGGCTATCTCGCCGACCAGTATCTCGGATCGAAGCGATCGGTGAAGTTCGGCGCGATCATGATGTCGATCGGCTATTTCACGCTCTGCTTCGGCGGCCAGACCGCCAAGCCCTTCGCGATGATCGACGGCCAGCGCTACGAAGTGCAGGTCCAGGACACCAAGGGCGCGGAGACGCGCTACGTCGTCGATCACGGCCAGAAGCTGCAGGTGAAGGGCAATGACGACGGCAGCGTCTCGCTGCTCGCGCCCGATGGCTCGACCGCGCGGACGATCGCCAAGGACGGCTTCAAGTCGGACGCGGATCGCAGCCCGTTCTTCGTGACGGTGATGCTGCTTGCGCTGTCGCTGGTCTCGGTCGGCAACGGCTTCTTCAAGCCCAATATCTCGACCATGGTCGGCTCGCTCTACGCGACGGGCGACCGGCGCCGCGATTCGGGCTTCACCATTTTCTATATGGGCATCAACCTCGGCTCGCTCGGCTCGCAGATCTTCTGCCCGATCCTCGCCGACACGTTCGGCTGGTGGGCCGGCTTCGGCCTTGCCGCGATCGGCATGCTGATCTCCTGGTCGCTGATCCAGTTCGATGGCGGCAAGCTCGCCGGCTATGGCGAGCCCCCCGCGCGAAGCGGCCCTGACCGCGCGATCCCGATCTATATCGGCGCGCTGATCGCGGTGCCGGTGCTCTATTTCCTCTTCACCAATTTGATGAACTCCGCGCCGCAGGTCCCCGGATCGGGCTTTGTCGGCTATCTCGCCTCGCTCTCGCTGATGGGCAAATTGCTGTTCGGGACCTTCCTCATCTCGATCCCGGGCATCCTGATCTGGTCGTTCATGGTCGGCGACAAGCGCGAGTTCCAGATGATGCTGGCGGCGATGGTGCTGATCATCTTCAACGTCGTGTTCTGGACCCTGTTCGAGCAGGCCGGATCGTCGCTGACCTTGTTCGCCGACCGCAATACCGATCTAAGCGTCTTCGGGCTGTTCAGCATCTCGGCGCCGCAGACGCAGTTCTTCAATGCCTTCTTCATCGTCGCGCTCG
>NZ_JAQGLC010000220.1 GCF_028293085.1 Sphingomonas bacterium | reverse complement strand
GGGCACGCCGCCCGGCAGCATGGTCGAGCCACTGTGCGTGTAGAGCAAAGGCGGGGCCGCTTCGTCGGCACAGGCAGGGGCCGCGAGGCCGGTAGCGAGCGCGATCGCGGCGGCAAGCGTGATAAGGCTGGGTTTCACGGGTATCTCCTTTGCAGGGGGAAGTCAGGCGACGGTCAGCATCGCGTCGGGCCAGATGATTTCGCCGCGCAGGCCGCCGGCCGGCGCATCGTCGAGGATGAAGCTGCCGCCGGTCGCGTCGACCAGGTCGGCGACGATCGCGAGGCCGAGGCCGTGGCCGCTCCCGGTCTCGTCGAGCCGGGCCCCGCGGCGCAGGACGAGGTCGCGCTCGGATGCCGCGATGCCCGGGCCGTCATCGTCGATGCTGAAGCGGAGGACACCATTCTCCCGAACCGCGCCGACATGGACGATCCGCCGCGCGAAGCGCGCGGCATTGTCGAGCAGATTGCCGAAGATCTCGGCAAAGGCGTCGGCATCGACGGCGATCCGCCAGTCCTCCGGAATGTCCGAATCGAACACCAGCATCATGCCTGCCTCGGTGCGCTGGAGCACGGCGAACAGGCGTTCGATCATCTTCGCGGGATGGGTCTGCGCCGTCTCGCCCGCGGCGCGGCTGGCGGCGGCGCGGGCGCGGGCCAGCTCGGTTTCGAGCACCGCGCCGGCGGCGGCGAGCGTCTGCTCGATCGCGTCGGCGGCTTCGCGCGCGCCGTTCGCACGCGCCAGCCGGTTCTGCGCGGCGAGCGCGGCGAGCGGCGTCTTCAGGGCGTGCGCAAGGTCAGCGGCGCGGCGGCGCGCGCGGCCGAGATCCTCCTCGCGCGCTTGGGCAAGCGCGTTGATCGCGGCGGCGAGACCCTCGATCTCGTGCGGATAATTGTCGCCGAGTCGGGTCGCCGCATTGCGGCGCATCGCCGCCAGATCGTCGCGCACGCGGCGCAACGGGCGCAGGCCCAGTTCGACCTGGACCCAGGCGGCAATGGCGAGCAACAGCCACAGCGCGCCGAGAAACACCGCCATCTCTTCGGCGAATTCGTCGGCCGCGGCGTCAAGCGGACCTTCGTCCTGCGCGACCTGGACGAGCACGGGCCCGCCGCCGCCGCGCGGTGGCACGCGCGCCTCGACGATGACCAGCTCGCTCTCGAACCGCCCCGGCGCCTCGTGCATTTCCCAGCGATCGGTCGCGCCGTGTTTCGCCGCGGGGATCGTCGCGCCGGCCAGCGAGGGCGAGCGCAGCCGGCCGCCGGGCGCGGTGATTGACCAGTAGAGCCCGCTGCCGACCCGGCGATAGCGCGAGTCCGTTGGAAGTTCCGACGCGATCGGCCTGCCCCTGGCGTCGACGGAGACCATGGCGGCGATCGCGGTCGCCTCGCCGCGCAGCATGTCGATCTGTCGCAGCTCGTTATGATGCTCGAACAGCGCGCCCATCACCATCCACGCGGCCACCAGCGCGATCGCGATCGCGACGGCGGCATAGGCGATCAGCCTGAGACGGAGCGAGCGCAGGATCATTCGGCGGTCGCGAGCAGATAACCGAAGCCGCGCCGCGTCTCGATCGCGTCGGCGCCGATCTTGCGCCGCAGCCGCATCACCAGCGCCTCGATCGCGTTCGAATCCGCCGGATCGGCTGCGCCGTAAAGATGCTCGGCCAGCTCGGTCGCGCTGACCGGCCGGCCGGGCTGGTGCGCGAGATAATTGACCAGCCTGAACTCGAGCGGCGACGTCTGGATCTCGCGCCCGTCCGCGGCGAGGCGCATCCGGCTGGTATCGATGCGCAGCCGTCCGATCTCGACCACTGCCTTTGCCAGGCCACCGGCACGACGCAGCAGCGCGCGGACGCGGGTGACGAGCTCGGCGAGCTGGAACGGCTTGGCGAGATAATCGTCGGCGCCGGCCTCGATCCCCTCGACCTTCTCGGTCCAGTCGCCGCGCGCCGACAGGATCAGCACCGGGAAGGCGCGCCCGGCAGAGCGCCAGCGCTTCAGCACGGTCAGTCCATCGAGCCGCGGCAGGCCGAGATCGAGCACCACCACTGCATAATCCTCGGTATCGCCGGCGAACCAGGCGTCGGGTCCGTTGGTGATCAGGTCGACGATCAGCCCCGCGCTTTCCAGCGCGCGCGCCACATCGGCGCCGATATCGGGATCGTCTTCAATGATGAGCGCACGCATCGTCTTTCTCCGGGCGCCTTCATGCCAGACCGCGCCTGACGCCGCGCTGACGCCTCAGCCGGCGCGGAGCGGAAACACGCCGAGCAGGAGGCAGGTCACCATGAACACCGCGCAGGAGCCGAGCGCCCAGCGGAAGGTGAAGCGCTGGTGATCGCCCAGATCGACGCCGGCGAGCCCGACCAGCAGATAGGTCGAGGCGACGAGCGGGCTGAGCAGGTGGATCTGCTGGCCGATCAGCGAGGCGCGGGCGAGCTCCATCGGCGTCAGGCCGTAATGCATGCCGGTCTGCCCCAGCACCGGGAGCATGCCGAAATAAAAGGCGTCATTGGAGATCAGCACGGTGAAGGGAATGCTGACCAAGGCGGTGATCGGCGCCATGTACGGCCCGAGCGAGGCCGGGATGATGTTGGTGACCGAGGCCGCCATGGCGTCGACCATCTTGGTGCCCGAGAGGATGCCGGTGAAGATGCCCGCGGCGAAGATCAGGCTGACGGTGCCGAGCGCGTTGCCGGCATGCGCCGAGATGCGTTCCTTCTGCTCCTGCAGCCGGGGATAATTGATCATCGCAGCGATCGCGAAGGCGAGCATGAACAAGACCGGCAGCGGGAGGGAGCCGGCGATCAGCATCGCCAGCAGGGCCAGCGTCAGCACCAGATTGACCCAGAACAGTTTCGGCCGGCGCATGCTGGTGTCGCCGCCCATCTCCTCCTCGATCACTTCCTGGGCGATCGCCTCGTCGCTGCCGATCTCGAGCGCCAGTTCGGCAAGGCGGCGGCGCTCGCGGCGGCCGAAGATCCAGGCGACGAAGAAGGTCCACACGCCGGTCGTCATCATCGCCGGGATCAGCGCGACGAACAGCTCTCGCGGATCGACGTGTAGCGCGGTCGCGGCGCGGACGGTCGGTCCGCCCCAGGGGGCGATGTTCATCACCGCGCTCGACATGATGAGCAGGCATGTCAGCATGCGCAGGTCCATCTTCATGTGCTTGTAGAGCGGCAGCAATGCGGAGACGGTGATCATGTAGGTCGTCGTGCCGTCGCCATCGAGCGAGACGGTGAGCGCCAGCGCGACGGTGCCGATCAGGATCCGCATCGGATCGCCATGCACCAGCCGCACGATCAGCCGGACGAGCGGATCGAACAGGCCGACATCGATCATCAGCCCGAAATAGAGGATCGCGAAGAGCAGCATCACGCCGGTCGGCGCCAGCTCGCGAATGCCCTGCAGCATCATGTCGCCCAGGCCGGCACTGAAGCCCGCCCCGATCGCGAACAATGTCGGGATCAGGATCAGCGCGATCAGCGCCGACAGCCGCTTCGTCATGATCAGCGTCATGAACGTCGCGACCATCACAAAGGCCAGTAGTGCCAGCATCTTCCTCGCCAGTCCCCCTGCCGGCGGGATAGATCTCCCGCCCGGCCATTAGCCGCCCCGTATGCGGACCCACGCTGTCATCGACCTGTCATGGATCGCTATCGCTGATTCGCCCGGATTGGGAAATCACAACTGACACCGCGCTGACGATTGGGGAAAGGCTGGTGTCAGATACAGGCTCCTAGGTTAGTTGGACTATGGACAGGGCATCAGCGCACGCATCACTGCATCGGGGGCGATCGGGCATCGTCGTGCTTCTCGCCGCATTGCTCGGCGGTTGCGCCAGCTATGCGCCGGCGCCGCTCGATCGCGGGATCGTCGCGGGGGCCGATATGGCACTCCTGTCGCGCGACGCGGCGGCGATCGACCGGCCGTTCCTGAAACCCGCGAACATCGATCTGAACGCCCCGCTCGACGACAATGCGATCGCGGTGCTTGCGGTGCTCGGCAATCCCGACCTCAGGGCTTTGCGCGTGCGGGCCGGCATCAGCGACGCGCAGGCCTTTGCGGCGCGGCTGCTGCCCGATCCGACCTTCAGCCTGGGCGGCGACCACATCCTCTCGGGCCCCGACCCGGTCGACGCGATCGCGTCCACGCTCGGTTTCGATCTCAACGCGCTGCGCACGAAGAAGGTCGTGCGGGCGCAATCCGAGGCGCAGGCGAAGCAGGTCCGGCTCGATCTCGCCTGGTCGGAATGGCAGACGGCGGGGCAGGCGCGCATCCAGGCGGCGCGGATCCGCGGGCTGGAGCGCGGCGCGGGTGACCAGAAGGCCTCGGCCGAAGCGGCGCGGCGCATGCTCGACAGGACGCTGCGCGCGGCCGGGCGCGGCGATCTCGCGGCGGACGCGGTGCAGGGCGCGCGGACGGCAGCGTTCGACGCCGAGGACCGTGCGCGCACCGCCGAGCGCGACCTGGCCGCCGCGCGGCTCGAATTGACCAAGCTGCTGGGGCTGCCGCCGGAGACCATGCTGCGCATCGGCGCCGGCCCGGCGCGCGACACCGCGATCGACTCCGTCCATCTTACCGAGATCGCCATTGCCAGGCGCGCCGATCTCGAGGCGCTCCGTGCCGGCTATGACGCGCAGGAGAACGCCGTGCACAAGGCGATCCTCGATCAGTTCCCGACGCTTGCGCTCAATATCGCCTTGCAGCGCGACACCGGCCAGAATGTGCTGCTCGGGCCGACGGTGGATTTCACCCTGCCGCTGTGGAACCGCAATCGCGGCGGGATCGCGGTCGAGCGCGCGACTCGCGCGGCGCTCAAGGCCGAATATGAATCCCGCCAGTTCCAGACCCGCGCCGACATCGCCGCCGCGGCAAGCGGCATCATGGTCGCACGGCATCAGCGCGATGCGATCGTGGCGGATATGCCTTCGCTGGAGAAGTTCGCTGCCGCCAGCCGGCGCGCGGCCGATCGCGGCGACCTCGCCCCCGCCACGGCCGAAGCCGCCGAGGGGGCGCTGCGCGACAAGCGCGTCGCACTGGCGGCGGCGGACCAGGCGATCGACGAACAGATGATCGCGCTCGAATTGCTGACGGGCGCGCCGAAGGAGGATTGGTGATGAAGCTGCTTGGGCTCGCCGCGCTGCTCGTCTTGGCCGGATGCTCCGCCGCCGAGGAGACGCCGGAGACGACGCCGACCGCGCTGGTCACGCTCGCGCCCGCGCAATCGGGTGCGGTCGATGAGGATCTCACCCTGTACGGTGCGGTCGAGAACGGCGCGTTCGGGCGGAATGTGCTTGCCGCCCCGGCCGAGGCGACCGTCGTTTCGATCGACGCGCCGGTCGGCAGCACGGTGGGGCGCGGGCAGGTGGTGGCCCGGCTGAGCGCGAGTCCGGCCACCCGGCTCGATCTCGCCAAGGCGCAGACCGATGCGCAGGCGGCCAACCAGGCCCTTGCCCGCGCGCAACGGCTGCGCGCCGACGGGTTGGTCAGCGACGCCGACGTCGAAACCGCACGCGCCGCCGCGCGCAGCGCCAATGTCACGCGGGCCAGCCTGTCCGGACGGAGCGGCGCGCTGGTGCTGCGCGCGCCGGCCGCCGGGCATGTCGAGCTGATCGGCTTTGCGCCGGGCGATCTGGTGCCGGCGGGCGGTGCGGTCGCGACCATCTCCGCCTCGGGTACGATGCGCGCGCGCTTCGGGCTCGATCCGGCGCTCGCGGGCAAGATCCATCCCGGCACGATGCTGCGCATCACGACCTCGGCCGGTGCCGCGCCTTTCTCGGCGCCGGCGGTGTCGGTCGATCCGGTGGTCGACGCGCAGACCCGGCTTGCGTCGGTATTCGTCTCGGTGCCGCCGGGTTCGGGCATCGGCGCGGGTGCGACGCTGACCGCGCATGTCGCGCTCGCGGGCGGCGGGGGCGGGCTGACCATTCCCTATGACGCGCTGCTCGACGATGCCGGCCAGCCTTATGTCTTCGTGGTGAAGGGCGGCGTCGCGCACCGCCGCGACGTTACGATCGGCGCGGTCGGCGGCGATCGCGTCACCGTCCTGAAGGGCGTCGCGCCCGGTGAGCCGGTGGTGACCGCGGGCGGCACTGCGCTCGAGGACGGCATGAAGGTCCGCACCAAGTGACCGCGGCGCTGCAACGGCATAGCCGCGCGATCTGGCTCGCGGTGTTCCTGCTGACCATGGGTGGTATCCTTGCCGCGTTGCGCATGCCGGTCAGCCTGTTCCCGCATATCGATTATCCGCGCATCGTCGTCGCCATCGACGCGGGCGACCGGGACGCCGCGCAGATGGCGGCGGAGATCACCCGCCCGATCGAGGTCGCTTTGCGCACCGTGCCGGGCGTCACCCATATCCGCTCGACCACCAGCCGGGGCTCGGCCGAGGTCGCGCTCAATTTCGATTGGGGTGGCGACATGGTCGCCGCCACCCTGGCGACCCAGGGGCAGCTCGCGACGATCCTGCCCGATCTGCCGGCGGGCACCCGCTTCGACGTGCGCCGCTCGGATCCGACGATTTTCCCGGTGCTCGGTATCGCGCTCACCTCGAAGACGCTCGACCAGCAGGCGCTGCGTCAGATCGCCGAGCTGAAGGTGCTGCCCGCACTGTCGACCGTGCCCGGTGTGGCCGGGGTCGATGTGCTCGGCGGGTCCCCGCGCGAATTCGCGGTCGATGTCGATCCGGCCCGGCTGCAGGCGCTCGGGCTGACCATGCCGGATGTCGCGGCGGCGATCGGCAAGGGCAACAGCGTGCGCGGCGTCGGCAAGCTGGAGGATCGTCACCGCCTTTATCTGGTGCTGGTCGAGAATCGGCTGGCCAGCGCCGCCGATATCGCGTCGATGCCGATCAAGTCGGGCAACACGCCGGGCGCGGGGCTGGTCACGCTCGGCCAGATCGCGACGATCCATCCCGCGCCGGCACCCGAATTCACCCGCGTCACCTCGAACGGCCAAAGCGCGGTGCTGATCAATATCCGCCAGGCGCTCACCGGCGACACCGTCGCGATCGTCAAGGCGGTCGACGCGCGGCTGAAGCAGTCCGGCCTGCCGCCAACCGTGATCGCCACGCCCTTCTACGACCAGTCGGAGCTGGTGACGGGCGCGGCCAATGCAGTGCGCGACGCGATCCTGCTCGGCGCGGTGCTGGCCGGCATCGTGCTGTTCCTCTTCCTGCGATCGGCCCGGCTGATGATCATCACCGGCCTGATGCTGCCGGCGGTGCTCGCCGCGACCTGCCTGATCCTGTTCGCGCTGCACATGAGCTTCAACATGATGACGCTCGGCGGCATGGCGGCAGCGGTTGGCCTGGTGGTTGACGATGCCGTGGTGATGCTCGAACATCTCATGCGGCGCTTGCAGGAAGCCAAGCATGAGGGCGGAGAGCGTCCGTCGATGCTCGCGGCTGCGCGCGAAATGGCCAAGCCCCTGTTCGGTTCGACCACCGCGACGATCGTGGTGTTCCTGCCGCTCGCCTTCATCAGCGGGGTGACCGGCGGTTTCTTCAAGGCGCTGGCGGTGACGATGACCGCGGCGCTGGTCGTGTCGTTGCTTTACGCGCGCTACCTGCTGCCGATCATCGCCGATCGCTGGCT